>NZ_QRYG01000003.1:0-209474 GCF_003462845.1 Collinsella sp. AF15-51
CATCGACCTGCGCCGATGCCCCTAAAGTAGACACACATTTTGTCCTATAAGCCGCACCTTTGTCACATCTACGCCACACCGTCGCGAGCCAGCTCCTCGGCCAGCGCTTCGGCAGGCATGGCCATAATCGCGTCGAGCTCGGCGTCCACCTCGGGAATACGTTTCACCTTGAGCTTGCGTACCAGATCACCGCGACACATCACATGTATCGGCTCACGCAGAGCGCACAGGTCATCGAGCGGATTCTTGCGCGTTACCAAGATATCGGCAGCCTTGCCGCACTCGATCGTGCCGGTCTCGCCGCCCAGACCCAACAGCTCGGCATTGGCCTGTGTAGCCGTATGCAGCGCGAAGGCGTTGCTCACGCCGACATACTTGGCAAAATAGGCCACCTCACGCCACATGTCGTACTGCGTCACGAACGGGCAGCTCGAGTCCGTGCCAAGGCCCACCTTAACGTCAGCTTCCAGTGCGGCACGGGCGCTCTCAATAATGCCCGAGCACACGATGTCGCCGTTCTTCTTTTGCGTGTCAGTCGAATGAGTCTTATCCGGGTCGAGCAACACAAACGGCAGCGCCGGGCTGATAGTGCAGGTAACGCTGGGCGCACGTCCCTCGAGCTGCGTGCCCGCGGCGCCACGGTACAGCTCCAGGATCTCGGGCGTCATCGGGGCACCGTGCTCGATCGTGTCGACCCCGGCCTCAAGCGCGGCCTTCACGCCCTCGGTGCTCTCGACATGAGCCATAACCGGCAGGCCCACCTCGTGCGCCGCCTTGCACGCCGCCGCGGCAACATCAATCGGCATGCGCAGCACGCCCGGCTCGCCAACTTCGGTCGCGTCGAACACGCCACCCGTCACGAACAACTTGATGACGTCGGCACCACGAGCGTACAAGTCGCGCACCTGTTCGGCCGCCTCGTCGGGCGTATTGGCGACCTGCGCGAACAGCCCCGCGCCGTGGCCACCCGGCACTGTAACGCCCGTTCCCGGCGCTACCAGACGCGGACCCTGATACTTGCCGGCATCGATAGCATCGCGCACGGCGATGTCGGCAAACAGCGGGTCACCCGCACCGCGCACCGTAGTCACGCCGCTTGCCAGCTGCTGTTGGGCGCTGCCTTTGAGGATGTGGCGAACGATGGCGCGGCCCACGGGATTGTCGAGCTTCTTCATCAGCGCGCCCGCATCACCCGCCGAGACCGGCTTGCCCGAACCGCACAGATGCACGTGCATATTGATGAGGCCCGGCATGAGATACGCCCCTGCCAGGTCGATGACCTCGGCCCCCGCTGGAGCTTGGGCCACAGCGCTCGGTCCCATCCAGGTGATGATGCCACGCTCGACGACCACGGCCATATCGGGCTGCGGCTCCATATGCTCCGAACCATCCAGAACGGTCGCATTGATAAACAATGTGGGACGATCGGCAGATGCCATATCGAGCTCCTCCCTCACGATTAACTTGAACATTTGTTCATTATCACCTAGTCCCGCTGGATTACTGCAGACGCATCGGTTAACGGAAGAAAGAGGGGATGTGGGGAGACGGAACACGTTGCAGTCCCACCCCAGCGACACCAGGGAAATGTCTCGATCTGTAACAGGTACAGGGTTATTAGGCCCCTTGATGTTACAGATCGAGACATTCGGTCGACGTTTCACCGGCTTGTCTCGATCTGTAACAATTACGAGCTCAAACAACCTCTAAACGTTACAGATCGAGACAAAACCTCTCAGCGCCCATACCACTGGCATCTCCACTCCTCAGCCAATTCAACCTGCCGAGGAATACCCGCCAGCCTCATTTTCTCGATCAGCTTCCCCGGATTCTTGAGCTCATCAAACGTAAACCGAAGCACCTTATGCCCGAGCATTGTCAGATGAGATTCCCGCTGACGCTCTGCCACGAATGGGTCAACCGACTCCCGACCCTCGCCGCTCTGCAAGGTGTACTTCCCCTTTCCGTCGAGCTCGCCGATGACACACGTCCCGTCCTCGAGCCGCCAAAAATAGTCGACGCGAAACACCTGGCTCGGATCGAACGGGTCGCGAAACTCCACCTGCAGCTCCGGAACCGGGAAGCCGTACGCAATAAAGAATGCTCGGAACCGAGACTCGCCGCCGTTTTCAGACAGCCCGTCCGCATACGACGCAATCACCTGTGCCCTGCGATACCCTCGCCTGCCCTCGCAATCGGCGCGGAGGCGCTCGCACAAATCCCCACGTGATACGCCTTTCGCCCGCAGTGCAGAATCGGCAATCGCCAACCCGTAGGAGAACGGCGCACGCAGTAGGCAATCCTCCACCGTGCGCCAAAACGACGTCACCCGCACGCCATCAACATGCTCGAGTGCGCCCGCCATCTGCGGACGCAACAACCTGCACCCGCCGCTCAACGTCACCGAACAACCCGTCTTAACAAGAAAACGCGACCCAAGCAGATCATTCGGCACCTCCAGACCCCACAAAAGCGCCGCGTCATAGCCCCAAAACGCCCAATCGGGATGAAACTCTGCAAGCCCTTTGATGGTACGCAGCGTTCGCTCCGCCGGCGTCAGCACACCCCAATCATGTTGAAAGCAGAACAAATACGGCTCGGGTTCCGCGATATCGTCGGTTCCAACATGACGCCGCAGCCACATGAGCTCGGCATTGTCATGCGTTGCGAGCAGCGCACCTTGCTCGGTCGCCTCCGTGAGTCGCGCGAGCATCCTATTCCGCGCCAACGTGTTGCGAGTCGTATGCTTGTGCTTGAAAACGGTATTAGACACTTCCATCACCACCACATCGGACAAATGGACCATCGTCACCGTTGCCTCCACCGACAAACGTCTTGATCTGTAACAAGAAGACCGATTTTTGTACTGTAGATGTTACAGATTGAGACATTCCCCCAGCCAGGTGCCAAACGTCTCGATCTGTACCAGTAAGACGTTCTCCAGGCCCCTAAACGTTACAGATTTAGACAAACCAGCGGCGCCCAAGCATTCGTCTCGATCTGTAACAGATAGACTGGTTTTTGTCCCCAAACGTTACAGATCGAGACAAAAGGGCAGAAGGCAAGGCAGGCGACAACCGCCCATCCTCTACCCCCATTCCTGTTCGTAGATGTTGAGGGACTTTACGTACCGCCCCTGGGCGCCCATGATGTCGCGGACCAGACGCAAGAAGAAGCTGATGCACGAGGTGTCAAAGCCGTCCTGCAGATCCTCGGGATGCACCGCACCCGGTCCGTCGACCGCCGTGTCGTTCAGGCGCGCGATGTCATACAGGTAGAGCTGTCCCGCCGTAAGCCAGACATCGTCGACGCAGGCGAGGCGCACCGCAATCGCGCCGTCGTTCCAATGCTCCTTCTGCACGATATGCGGGTCGTAGACATCAAAGCGATGATCGGTGCGCGTGTCCTTCAGCACGACCATGCCGGACGCAGGATTCTTGTCCAAAATGCCAAAGCGCGAGAAATACTGCGTGTCGCGTACCCGCTCGAGCCGCTTGAGCGAGGCAGGCGAAAGCGATGCCGGCGGCTCGTCAACATATAGCTCGAGCAGCGTTTTGCCATGGCGATAGGGGCGCTCGAAGAGCAGCCAATCGGTAAACGCCATGTTGTAGGCCATGATTTCGTTTTGCGAAGGCTCAGTGCAATAGCTGAGCCACGGGTCGACGATAATCTCGAACTGTTCGCGTGCCGGCTCCAGGAATTGAAACTTCCGCAGCATCCAAAAGTGAGCCATGTCGGCAATATCGTTGCCGACGGCTTCAGCCAGCTCTGCTCGGTCAAAAGCGTGGTCAGTCATGGCATCCTCCTCAAACTGATGGACCTCAATTTGAGCTTACGAGGAGGGTGGGCAGCCACGACCAGCGCGGGCAAAATAGGCCTCCGACTGCAAACCAGATGCTGACCAAACACTTGACGAAAAGCTTGACCGAAAATGTGCACCGCAACAAAACCGCAGGCAAACATAGACGGCCAACCCGCCCTTTTGAGCCAGATGCCTGCAGCCACCACAGAAACAACAGGTGACCACAGCCCAAGAAGTCGACAAATGAACACCCGCACGTCGACAAACGCGCAAACTGCTCGCAAATCCGCAAGGAGTGTCCCCGAATGCCGGCACAAAAGGAACGTCCCTAACTGTCGGCACTTAGGGACGTTCCTTTTGTGCCGGCAGTTAGGGACAGCCCTTGCCGATTCGATTGTTGAATATCTCCGTGACTACTTTACAGTTCCAGTGCCTCGGCGACTTCGGCTGCGCAGGCCAGGGCATCGGCCATGGCACTCACCACGAGCGAGCTGCCGTTGCGGGCATCACCCGCCACATACACCGGCGCGGCATCCGCGGCGACGCCCTCCGTGCGAGCCGCGAGATGCGAGCCCTCGGCAGCCATCACCGGCAGCGGACGACCAGCGGTGGCAACAGGCACGCTCACCGCATCGAACACACCGTACTCCGGACCCGTAAAGCCGCAGGCGATGAGCACCAGCTGCGCTGGCACCTCGTGCTCGGAGCCCGCGATGCGCTCGGGCTTTCCCGCCGACCAGTCCAGATCGACCACGCGCAGACCCGCAGCCGCACCCTTCTTGTCCAGCAGCACCTCGAGTGTATCCACGGCCCAGGCACGCATCTCGCCACCCATCGCAGCGATAGCCTCCTGCTGGCCGTAATCGGTCTTCTTAACGTTGGGCCACTGCGGCCAGGGGTTGCCTGCCGCGCGCTTATCGGGCGCAGCCGGCAAGAACTCAAACTGGCGCACGCTGCGCGCGCCCTGACGCACGGCGGTACCCACGCAGTCGTTTCCAGTATCGCCACCGCCAATGACCACGACGTCCAGGCCGCGCGCGTTCACCGCGGGCTTGCCGCCATCGAGCACCGAGACGGTCGAAGCCGTCAGGTAGTCCACGGCATACACCACGCCCGGGGCATCAATGTTCGCAGCCGAAAGTCCACGCGGAGCACGGGCGCCGGCAGCCACCACGGCGGCGTCAAAGTCGTCGAGCCTGGCGGTAACCTTGGGATCGCTCACGTCGGCGCCCAGCTCGAACACAATACCCAGCTCGCGCATGAGCGCCACACGACGCTCGACCACAGACTTCTCGAGCTTCATGTTGGGAATGCCGTACATGAGTAGGCCGCCGGGGCGGTCGTCGCGCTCAAACACCGTCACGCGGGCACCGCGACGTGCAAGCTCCCATGCTGCCACCAGGCCAGCCGGGCCGGAACCAACCACGGCGACCGAGGGCGCGTCCTCCCCTGCCGGCTCAAAGCGACGTGGGCCGCCGTTGGCCCACTCATGGTCGCTGATCGCACGCTCGTTATCGTGAATCGTCGTGGGTTGGCCGTCGACCGAGCCCAGGTTGCACGCGGCCTCGCACAGTGCCGGGCACACGCAGCTCGTGAACTCAGGCATGGGCGAGGTGAGCGACAGGCGCTCGGCAGCCTCATCCCAGCGGCCGCGGTACACCAGCTCGTTCCACTCGGGAATCAAGTTGTGCAGCGGGCAGCCGCTCGGACGTGCCTTGCCAAAGCTCGCGCCCATCTGGCAAAACGCCACGCCGCACATCATGCAGCGGCTCGCCTGGGCGCGACGTGCGTCGTCATCGAGCTCCACATACAGGGGATCAAAATCATGACTGCGCTCCTCCACGGGACGCAGCTCGTGGGTCACGCGATCGATATCAAGAAAAGCACCGGGCTTACCCATGGCACTTACGCCTCCTTCTTGGTCGAAGCAACAGGGCTGGCAGCCACGGACGCAGCGCCCGCAGCACCGCCCGCAGCACCGCCCGCAGCACCGCCCGCAGCACCGCCCGCAGCATCGAAGCGAGCGACATCCGCAGCGCTCGCGCGACCGGTCACGATGTCAAACGCCAGCTCCTCTGCCTGCGCATGCGTCTTGCCGACGGCCTCGGCGGCGGCGACAATCGCCAGCACACGCTCGTACTCGGTCGGAATGACCTTCACGAAGTGCTTGCTCATCGTCTCAAAGCTGTAGAGCAGCTTGATGCCGCGCGGGCTCTGCGTCGCGTCCACGTGCTCTTGGATGAGCTCGCGAATCTGTGCCAGCTCGCCGGCCGTCGGGGCCTTGAGCTCAACGCTCTCGTGGTTCACGCGGGCATCGAGCGTGCCGTACTGGTCAAAGACATAGGCCACGCCGCCCGTTATACCGGCGGCGAAGTTCTGCCCGACCTCACCCAGGATAAGCGCCAGACCGCCCGTCATGTACTCGCAGCCATGGTTGCCGCAGCCCTCGACCACCACGGTGGCACCGGAGTTGCGTACGCCAAAGCGCTGGCCGGCCAGGCCGTTGATGAAGCCACGGCCGCTCGTGGCGCCAAAGAACGCAACGTTGCCCACGATGATGTTTTCGTCGAACTTATAGGTCGCATGCGGGTTGGGGCGCACCGACACCTCGCCGCCCGAAAGGCCCTTGCCAAAGTAGTCGTTGGCGTCGCCGCACACGTTGAGCGTAATGCCGCGCGGCAGGAAGGCGCCAAAGCTCTGACCGGCCGATCCATCGCAATCGATGGTGATGGAGCCGGCGGGCAGGCCCTCGGGATGTGCCTTGGTCACCGCGTTACCCAGGATGGTGCCCACGCAACGGTTGACGTTGGCGATATCGGCGCGGAAGCGAATCGGGCGCAAGTGGGCACGGGCATCGGCCGTATAGGGCACGAACAGCGTGGAGTCGAGCGTCTTGTCGAGCTCGCTGTCCGCGGCCATCTGCGGCAGGAAGTGACGACCGTCGGCACCCGGGATATGGGCACCGAACTCGCAGGTCGCGCTCGCCAGCACGGGCGACAGATCGAGCAGGTTGGCCTTACGGTTGCCCGGGACCTCAATCTGGCGCAAGCACTCGGGATGGCCGACCATCTCGTCGACGGTGCGGAAGCCCAGGCTCGCCATGACCTCGCGCAGTTGCTCGACAACAAAGAGCATAAAGTGCTCGACGTGCTCGGGCTTGCCGCGGAAGCCGCGACGCAGGCGGCAGTTTTGCGTGGCGATGCCGGCGGGGCAGGTATCCTGCTGGCAGTCGCGCTGCATGAGGCAGCCCATCGAGATGAGCGGCATGGTCGCAAAGCCAAACTCCTCGGCGCCCAGCAGGCAGGCGACGGCAACATCGGTGCCGTCCATGAGCTTGCCGTCGGCCTCGAGCACCACGCGCGAGCGCAGGCCGTTTTGCAGCAGCGTCTGCTGGGCCTCGGCAAGGCCGAGCTCCAGCGGCAGGCCGGCATGCCAAATGGAATCGCGCGCCGCGGCACCCGAGCCGCCATTGTGGCCGCTGATCAAGATCTTGTCGGCAGCGCCCTTGGCCACACCGGTTGCGATGGTGCCGACGCCGGCCTCGCTGACCAGCTTGACCGACACGCGCGCGCCGGGGTTGGCATTCTTAAGGTCAAAGATCAGCTCTGCCAGGTCCTCGATGGAGTAGATGTCGTGGTGCGGCGGAGGCGAGATCAGGCCGATGCCGGGCGTGGACTGACGGACCTCGGCAATCCAGGGGTAGACCTTCTTGCCGGGCAGGTGGCCACCCTCGCCGGGCTTGGCGCCCTGGGCCATCTTGATCTGAATCTCGAAGGCGCTGCACAGGTAGCGGCTCGTCACGCCAAAGCGCGCACTTGCCACCTGCTTGATCGCGGAGTTCTTGGAATCACCGTTAGCCAGCGGGGTCTCGCGACGCGGATCCTCACCGCCCTCGCCGGAGTTGGAACGGCCGTGCAGGCGGTTCATGGCGATGGCCATGCACTCGTGTGCTTCCTTGCTGATGGAGCCGTACGACATGGCGCCGGTGTTAAAGCGGCGGACGATGTTGAGCGCGGGCTCGACCTCGTCGAGCGAAACCGGCGTGCGGTCGCTGGCATCAAAGTCGAGCAAGTCGCGCAGACGCACGGCACGGCCGGTGCGGTGCAGGCGGGCGCTGTACTCCTTAAAGGTGTCGTAGCTGTCCTCACGGCAGGCGGTCTGCAGCAGGTAGACGGCCTGGGGGTCGATGAGGTGTTCCTCGCCGCCGAGCGGGCGCCACTTGGTCAGGCCCAGCGTGGGCAGCTGATCGGGAGCCGGGCTTTTAAGGATGGCGAGCGCGGCGTCATAGCGCTCGTTTTGCTCGCGCTCAACGTCCTCGACACCCATACCGCCCACACGGCTCACCGTGCCGGCGAAGTACGCGTTGACGAACTCCGGAGTAAAGCCGACGGCCTCGAAAATCTGCGCGGAGTGATAGCTCTGCACCGTGGAGATACCCATCTTGGACATGATGGAGACGATACCCGCCGTCGCGGCCTTGTTGTAGTTGTCGATGCCCTGCTCGGCCGTCACGTCCAGGTCGCCGCGTGCTGCCAAGTCGCGGATGCACGCATGCGCATTGTACGGATAGATGCCGCTTGCGGAGTAGCCCACCAGCGCCGCAAAGTCGTGCGGGGACACGGCATCGCCGCACTCCACCACGATGTCGGCAAAGGTACGCACGCCAGCGCGAATCAGGTGGTTGTGCACACAGCCCACGGCGAGCAGCGACGGCACGGGCACCTCGCCCGCAGCGGCACGATCGCTCAACACCACGATGTTCACGCCGTCGCGGACCGCAGCCTCAACGTCCTCTGCAAGCTGCTTGAGCGCAGCCTGCAGCGCGCCCTCGCCGGCATCGCGGCAGTAGACGGCACGGAAACGGCGGGTCTTAAAGCCCACGCGGTCGATGGCACAGATGCGGTCAAACTCCTCCTCGCTCAGCAGCGGACGCTCCAGGCGCACCAGCTGGCAGGCCGTACGGGAGTCCTCGAGCAGGTTGCCGTGGTTGCCCAGGTAGAGCGTGGTCGAGGTGACCATATGCTCGCGAAGGGCGTCGATGGGCGGGTTCGTGACCTGGGCGAACAGCTGATAGAAGTAGTCAAAGAACGAACGCGTCTTCTTGGACAGGCAGGCCAACGGCGCATCGATACCCATCGAGGCGAGCGGGGCCTTGCCCTGCTGGGCCATGGGGCGCACGACCTCGTCAACATCATCCCAGTGATAGCCGAGCTTGGCCATGCGCACGGCGGCGGGCACCTCGGCATCCTCGGCGGGCGCGGGCGCGGCGGGCTCATCGAGCGCGTCGACGGTCAGTGTCTCCTCGGCAATCCAGTCGCGGTAGGGCTTCTCCTTGGCATAGCGGGCGCGCAGCTCGTCGTTGTAGATCACGCGGCCGCGGGCAAAATCGACCTCGAGCATCTGGCCCGGTCCCAGGCAGCCGCTCGTCAGGATGTTCTCGGGGCTCACCTCGATGGTGCCCACCTCGCTTGCCAGCATAAAGCGGCCATCGCGCGTCACGTAGTAGCGGGCGGGGCGCAAGCCGTTGCGGTCGAGGGCGGCGCCCAGCGTGCGACCGTCGGTAAAGGCGATGGCCGCCGGGCCGTCCCAGGGCTCCATGAGCATGGACTGGTAAGCGTCGTAGGCGCGGCGCTCCTCACTCAGGCTATCGTTGTGGTCCCACGGCTCGGGCAGCAACATGGACGCGGCACGCGTGAGCGGGCGACCGTTCATGACCAAGAATTCGAGCACGTTGTCCAGAATCGCGGAGTCGGAACCCTCGCGGTTGATGATGGGCATCACGCGCTCAAGATCGTGCTGCAGCACGGGGCTGTACAGGTTGGGTTCGCGGGCGCGAATCCAGTTGACGTTGCCCTTGAGGGTGTTGATCTCGCCGTTATGGATGATAAAGCGGTTGGGGTGCGCACGCTCCCAGCTGGGCGTGGTGTTGGTGGAGTAGCGCGAGTGGACGAGCGCCACGGCCGTTTTGACGGCGGCGTCGTTGAGGTCGATGAAGAAGCGGCGCATCTGCGTGGCGACCAGCATGCCCTTGTACACGATAGTGCGCGAGCTCATGGAGCAGACGTAGAAGATCTTGTCGCGCAGGGCAAACTCGGCATCGGCCTTCTTCTCGATAGTGCGACGGCACACGTACAGGCGGCGCTCGAAGGCGTCACCCGCCGGCGTATCGTCGGGGCGGCTCAGGAAGGCCTGCAAGATGATGGGCATGCAAGCGCGGGCCGTCTCGCCCAGGTCATGCGGGTCGACCGGCACCTCGCGCCAAAAGAGCAGCGGCACGCCGGCCTCGGCGCAGCCCTCCTCAAACACGCGACGGGCATCCTCTACGCCCTTGTCGTCCTGCGGGAAGAACAGCATGGCCACGCCATAGTCGCCCTCTGCCGGCAGAATCTGGCCGCACTTTTGGGCCTCTTTACGGAAAAAGTGATGCGGAACCTGGAACAGGATGCCGGCGCCGTCGCCGGTGTTCTTCTCGAGTCCCGTACCGCCGCGGTGCTCCAAGTTGACCAGAATGGACAGCGCGTCGTCCAGAATCTGGTGATGGCGCTCACCGTTGATATCGGCAAGCGCGCCGATGCCACATGCATCGTGGTCGAATTCGGGGCGATAAAGGCCCTGCTGCTGAGCGGAATCTGCCTGCATCGCGATCCTCCCCTAGATATTTAGACAGTCAGTTGAATAGGCATAGTAGGAGCATCGCCGGCCCGTTGTGTTTCCCGCCCGTTTCGAAACAATCGCGTAACGCACACCTTACGAGTGGGCACCGCCGACCTCAAGGGCGAAAACATAGGCCCCAAGTTCGGCCTGCAAACTCACCTCTTCAAACATCTCAATCTGTAACAGTAAGACCCAATTTCGACGACTAACTGTTACAGATTGAGATGTTTTCGAGAGACGGTTCCGAATGTCTCAATCTGTAACATGAAGGGCCGGTTTTTGCAGCTAACTGTTACAGATCGAGATTTTCCATAGGACCATTTCTTCCTGTCTCGATCTGTAACACCTAGGCCCAATTTCCATCCCTAGTTGTTACAGATCGAGACATTTCGGCAGCCCCCTTTCACCATCCCATTCAAATACAACAATTTTGTTAGTCTTGGTTAACTTTTAAGCTTAAAACGGGTATCCTTTGCGGCGTCAAGCAAACGGCACGCACACCGTGCCAGATCAAGGAGGCCCCTATGGCGCACCAAGCAGACCAGCAGACGATGCAACTCGTCCTTATCCGTCACGGAGAGTCCGAGTGGAACAAGCTCAACCTGTTCACCGGCTGGACCGATGTTGAGCTCACCGACACGGGCCGCGAAGAAGCCGCGGCAGGCGGCCGCGCCCTCAAAGAAGCCGGTTTCGACTTTGACGTCTGCTACACTTCGCGCCTCAAGCGCGCGATCCACACCCTCAACATCGTGCTCGGCCAAATGGATCGCGAGTGGCTGCCCGTCATCAAATCCTGGAAGCTCAACGAGCGCCACTACGGAGCGTTGCAGGGTCTCAACAAGGCCGATGCCGCAGAGGAGCACGGCGACGAGCAGGTGCTCATCTGGCGCCGCTCCTTCGATGTCTGCCCGCCGGCACTCGAGCCGGACGACGCGCGCGATCCCCACACCCAGGAGCAATACCGTGATGTCGCGCCCGATCAGCTGCCCTATACCGAGTGCCTCAAGGACACGATCGCCCGCGCCTGGCCCTATTTCGAAGACGAGATTCGCCCCCAGATGCTCGCCGGCAAGCGCGTACTCATCGCCGCACACGGCAACTCCCTGCGCTCACTCGTCATGAAGCTCGAGCACCTCACGCCCGAGGAGATCCTCAAGGTCAACATCCCCACCGGCGTGCCGCTCGTCTACACCTTCGATACCGATTTCAATGTCCTCGACAAGCGCTACATCGGCGACCCGGCGACCATCGCCGCCAAGATCGACGCCGTGGCCAATCAGGGCAAAGCGCACAAGTAGCCCCAACCCAAATCCGACGCGTGGCGCCGCACGGCCCAGATGCGACGTCACGCCGCCCATACGCAGGAGCGCACCATGCTCAACTATCTCAAACAACACTTTGGCTCCCGACGCACCGGTGGCCACGGAGGCCTAGACATTGCGCGGCATATCGGCCCCGGGCTGCTCGTGACCGTCGGCTTTATCGACCCGGGCAACTGGGCCTCCAATATGGCCGCGGGCTCGCAGTTTGGCTACGCGCTGCTGTGGATCGTCACGCTGTCCACGATTATGCTCATCGTGCTGCAGCACAACGCGGCGCACTTGGGCATCGCCACGGGCGCCTGCCTTGCCGAGGCCACGACCCGCTTTCTCCCCCGCATCGTGGGACGCGCGGTGCTCGGCAGCGCCTATCTCGCGACCATCGCCACCGCCATGGCCGAAGTCCTGGGCGGCGCGATTGCCCTTCAAATGCTCTTTGGGCTGCCCGTGCGTGCGGGCTGCGTCATCGTGGCGGCAGTATCGATGGCGATGCTCATGACGAACTCCTACAAGCGAGCCGAACGCTGGATCATCGCCTTCGTAGGCGTGGTAGGACTCTCGTTTTTGGCCGAGCTTGCACTAGTCAAGGTCGACTGGCCGCAAGCCGCCGCAAGCTGGATCACGCCCAGTATGCCCACTGGCTCTGCCGCGATTATCGTGAGTGTCCTGGGTGCGGTCGTTATGCCACACAACCTTTTTCTGCACTCCGAGGTCATCCAATCCATGCACTTCGAAGGCCAAGGCGAGCAGGTTATCGAAGAGCGTCTGCGCTACGAGCTCTTCGACACGCTCTTTTCGATGGGCGTGGGCTGGGCAATCAACTCGGCCATGGTCATCCTGGCCGCAACGACCTTCTTTGCGCACGGCATGGTCGTAGACGACCTCGCCGTCGCAGCGGCCACGCTCTCCCCCATTCTGGGCCCGGCGAGCTCGACCATCTTTGCGGTAGCGCTGCTGTTCGCGGGACTATCGAGCAGCGTGACAGCGGGCATGGCGGCGGGGACCATCACTGCGGGCATGTTCGACGAGGAATACGATATCCACGACCGACATTCCTCGATCGGGGTGGCGGCCTGTTTCGTCGGCGCAGTGACGGCGTGCCTGGTCGTCCCAAATCCTTTTGAAGGTCTCATCTGGAGTCAGGCACTGCTGTCGCTTCAGCTACCGATTACGGTCTTTGTGCTCATACGGCTCACCAGTTCACCCCGCGTCATGGGCAAATACGCCAATTCGCGTCCACTCAACGCGCTGCTCGTAGGGATCGGTGCCATCGTGACGATTCTCGATGTCGTGTTGTTGACAGGGATGTAATGGGGCGGGGCACCTACTCAGGCAAACGTCTCGATCTGCAACAGATAGACCAGTTTTTGATGTCTAGATGTTACAGATTGAGACAAAAGGTCGGCCGGACTCACAACAGACAGGATCGGCCAACAGCAACCGTGATCCCTTAGGGGCGGAGGAAAAGGGCCCCGGCCGAGAATTCGACCGAGGCCCTTGGACAGAGCTATGTTCGGCTTTCGCCGTGTGTCTGCGAGCTACTCCTCGACGAGCTCAAACTGATCGGGACCGACGCCGCACACCGGGCACACATAATCCTCGGGCAGCTCGGGCGTATCGACCTCAACCTCGTAACCGCAAACGACGCACACGAACTTATACGTCTTCTTCTCCTCAGCCATGATGTTCTCCTCTCAAACGCGACTGGTGATGTACTTCATTTATCAGTATAGATTCTCAATAATATAATGCAAGTATTTTTAAAACATTTCTAGCCTTGATACGAGGACGCCTTCGGAGGCGTCTTGCCCTTCAGGACCTTATGGTAGTAATCGTAGGTGAGCGGCGTCTCGTCACTCAAGCGCTCGGCATCCTCGACCTCGCCGATAAACAGCAGATGCGTGCCAACATCCACAGTGTCGATCAAATGGCAGCTAAACAGGGCCGCCGCGTGCTCGGGCACATAGGGCATGCCCAGAGCCGTCTCGCGGGTCTCGTATTTGGCAAACTTGTCATAATCGCTGCTGGTGCGGAACCCAAAGTTACCGATGTAGAGCATATCGGCGGTCTGATCGATCACGGTCAGCGCGAACGCTTTGGCCGAAGCGATGACGCCCGAGGTGACGTTATCCTTGTTCACTGCAACCGAAATGCGCGGCGGCATGGACGTCACCTGCACCGCTGTGTTGATAACGCAGCCGGCACGCAGCCCGTCTGCCGCGGCGCTCACCACGTACAGGCCGCTCGGCATGGTGAAGAACGCAGTTTTGTCCATAACGATCACTCCCCTAGCTCGGGTTGGAACCTCATGGATGTATGTACCCACAAAAAAGGCAGCGCCCATAACGGACGCCGCCTTTGAAACATATGTGTCAGAACAGTAAGAAAGATGAGACACCCGCAGCTGCGGTGAAATGGGGACTGAATAGCCCCTCAAACAGGCAAACCAGTCCGTATTCCACCGCAACTTATGAAGGACGGTCAGCGGTTGCGTTCCTTGAGGGCGCGGTCGATCTCGCGTTGGACATCACGCTTGGCCATGTCCTCGCGCTTGTCGTAGAGCTTCTTGCCGCGACCCAGGCCCAGCAGCAGTTTTACGCGACCGTCGGTATTAAAGTAGAGCTCCAACGGAACCAGCGCATAACCACGGTTGCGAAGTTTGCCGTCAAGAAAGTCGATCTCCTTGCGGTGCAGCAGCAGACGGCGCCGACGGTCGGGATCGCGATTCCACACGCCACCATGACTATAAGGGTGGATATGCAGGCCGACGAGCCAGCACTCCCCACCACGAATCAGTGCGAAGGTATCGGTAATCTGGCACGCGCGCTCGCGAATCGACTTGACCTCGGTACCGCTCAGCTCAATACCGCACTCAAACGTCTCATCGATAAAGTACTCGTGATGTGCCGAGCGATTCTTGGAAATGAGCTTGCGCTCGCGCTTACTGGGCATCGCCGGCCTCCTTGGCGCCATCGGCGTTTGAGCCCGCAGCCTCGCGCTTTGCCCTGCGCTCGGCATTAAGCTCGGCATCGCTCTCGCGCACCAGTTTGATAATCGCCGCGCAGGCCTCCTCGCCCACCAAATCGCGAGCACGCACCGTCAGGCGCGTAGCCTCCTGCTTGTCGCCGTCGCTTGCAGCATCGGTCGCACACATGATCAGGCAGATGGCAATCTCGGCCGAAGGCGAAGTCGGCACGCCCTGCAGGGCGAGCTCACCCATCACATGGTCGTCACTCTCGTCCGCGGCATCCGGATAGGTGGTATGGATCTTGTTGAGCAGGCGCGTCGTATGCGCATCGTTGGGCGCCAGGCGCAGCGCCAGACGCGCGCAGCCCACGGCAGCCGAAATGTTCTCGGTCTCGGGCTCCAAGAAGTACTGACCCAAATTGGTGTAGGCGCGTGCGGCGCACTTACCGTCGCTCGCGCGCTCCAGCACCGAGAACGAGAGCGATGCCCACTCCTGCTTGTCCTCGAGCGCGCGGAACAGCTCGGCCAAGTCCAAGCGATAGTTGCAGTTCATGGGATCCCAACGCACGGCCTGCATCAGGGCATTCCGAGCACTCACATAATCCTGCTGGCGAATGTAGGCAAACGCCATGTCGGAGTACAGGCGGTCAAAGGGAACCTCGACCTGCACCAGCTCGCGCGGATCCTTCTCCACGCGGCGATAGGCCAGGCGCTCAAACTTGCTGTCGAAGCTAAAGTACTGGCGCTTCTCCTCCGTCTTGCACTCAGCGTCGATATACTCCTCGGCGAGCTCCACCAGACGCTCAAGCAGCGGCGTCGCCGTAGCCAGGTCGCCCTGCGCCAGATAGTTCTCGGCATACGTGATGTCTTCCAAGCTGATAGGCAGGTCCATGACAACTCCTCGGTCCGGGCGGCAGACTCAACGCGCGCCTTAAATATCGGTCAATACACAAAACCCGGGTCTCTTACGAGGCCCGGGCGCTCAATTTTGGTAGCCCGTACCAGATTCGAACTGGTGATCTCCGCCTTGAGAGGGCGGCGTCCTAAACCGCTAGACGAACGGGCCATATGTAGCAAATGCAATGGCTGGGATGGAGGGAGTCGAACCCCCATTGACGGAACCAGAATCCGCTGTCCTGCCATTAGACGACATCCCAATGACTGCATCGCTGCGCTCGGCTGTGCCTTTGCGCAAGAAAGAAATATACGGGAAGTCTCGCCGTGACGCAAGCCCCAATTTTGACTTTTTTGAAATTCAGTCAAATTGGCCTTATTTTGTCCAACCCGTGAAGGACCTGTGAAGCCAACCGCTGTACACGAAGGGCAAAACGCCGCGAGCGGTAGCCGTCAACCGTTGGCAGATTCTACCGTGAAAACGATAGCACCAGGCAACACAATCGAAGTATCAATGATCACGTAGATATCGAGGCGCCATGGACGAAGAGCTTGATTACCTATGGGAGACCCTGGGCCTCGAGATCACTGCTAACCTTTGGCCCGAACGGGACAAAATCCATCCCACACTGCGCCCCGCCATCACGGTGATGCAGGCAAACTACCGCCGTGTATCCTTTTTGATCATGCGGATGTCATGGCACGCGGGACTCCCCGACCTTAAGCGAATCCAGGCAAGCCTCGTCGAGCTGTCCGGCATGCCGACCGTCATATCCGAGGCGCACCTGGAGCAGCGACAGCGCGAGCGACTGCAACAGCAGCGGATTCCCTTTATCTGCCCCGGCGTTCAGGCATATCTGCCCTTTATGGACGAGGAGTACTGGAGCGGCAAGCCCAACAAGCACGTAAAGGTCTACGATCCGCACGAATGGGCACAGCTCAAGGATTGAGCCGAGCGAGCCCGCCGATGGAAAACACGTCCCGCCCCGAGCGCTCAAAACGGGTCGCACTTTCCGCAGCCGCTACAGCAACGCCTCGGCCCAAGCCGCTTCCCTAAAGCCGGGAATCGCAAAGTCGTCGCCCACCAGCAGCGGACGCTTGACCAGCATTCCGTCGGTCGCCAGCAGCTCGTAGCACTCCTGATCCGTCATGCCCGCATCCAGACGCGCCTTCAGACCCAGCTCTCGATATTTCATGCCCGACGAATTAAAGAAGCGCCGCACCGGCAGCCCCGAACGAGCAATCCAGGTCGCAAGCTCATCAGCCGTGGGATTGTCCAAAACGATATCGCGGTCGATATACTCTACCCCATGTTCGTCCAGCCATGCCTTGGCCTTCTTACAGGTCGAGCACTTGGGATATTCAACAAACAGTACGGTCATGGGAATCCTCCGAATATAGATCGGCCAACGCAGGCACACGCCACACGAGGCGCCTTCGTATGATGGGCCAATTGTAGCCCACGGGTCACACGCTAAACGAACCGTACCCCGAATCCGCGTTTGATGAACGGCAGCAGCTCCATTGCCTCGGGCGTGATATGGCCCGCAACGTTCATGCGCTCGTCACCGGGAAGATCGACCCGCGCAATCTCAAGCTCGCCTTCGTAGCGCCCATATCCGCTATTGCTCACAGCGATCGACCCCGCCTTTCGCGGCAGGCCGGCTCCGGCATCCGTCGGCACGGAATCCGGCTTAAGCGTCGTGCGCGACTCCTGAGACCTAAAGATGAGGACGCTCGAATCGGGCCGGTCGTGATGAATCTGCCCACGTACATAGGCATAACCGGACTCAAGCTCGCATTGCAGGTCCACGTATCCGGCGGAAACTTGAGCAAACTGCGCCCAGCCCGCATCGGAAAGATCGGGGTCGCCGACCAACACAATGTCGCAATCGGCGCCATGTGCGAGCTCAAGCATGTTGAGGGCAACCTTTGACGCGCGACCGCGATGTGCCTCGACCGTCGGAAGTCCCTCGAATACCGGCCCGCGAACGTTGGCATCACCCGGCACAAAAGCCATGATTTCGAATCCAAGCGCCGCAAGACGAAGATTCGTCCGAGCAATGTCCTCCAGAGCTAAACCGGTATAAGGCTTAGGGTAAAAATTGTGGCAGGCGGCAAAACGAGTCACATCGGCACCGGCCTCACGCCACGATGCGATTTCATCAGAACTCACCGTCGATGCATTGACCACAATGCGAAATACACCGGACAGCTCCGCGACCCGCCGGGCGCTAAAGCCATAGTCCAAACGAAGGTATTCCAACCCCAGATCGCGCAGGTCCTCGATGCGCTCAAGCCCGAGCAAATCGCACGTGCGCGGTCCCACATCGGCAATGAGCGCAATGCCGCGGGCGGAAAGCAGCGACAGTACATGACGGACCTTATCGGCATACGCCGCTCCCCCATCCTCGGGAATATGCAGCGAGGTGAACGCATAGCGTGCACCCGCCGCGGCGCCACGCTCAATCGTTCGCTCAATATCCTGCAGAGGGCTGGAAAGATAAATCGAAATACCCGTTTTCACGCTTCAACGCTCCTTTAAAAAAGGCCGGCGGAGCAGTTAGCCCCGCCGGCACAACCATAGCATCAAGAAATCTGCTGCGCGCCGCGAGCTCTGAGCAACACGGCTCGCGATATCAAACTACTCGCCAAAGAACTCGTTGATCTTCTGCTCGTCGACGCCAAAGAACCACGTCAGGACAAAGCCGGCGGCATAGGCAAGCAGCATAGCGGCAACGTAGCCGAGCTGCTGGCCAGGAACGACGATCAGCAAGCCAAACAGACCGGAAACGCCCTGAGAAACCGTGCCGATGTGAAGCAGCGCCGCGAGCGCGCCGCCAAATCCGGCACCCAGGCAGGCCGTCACAAACGGGCGAACGAGCGGCAGCGCAACAGCATACATCAGAGGCTCGCCCACACCCAGGATTCCAACGGGAATGGACTCGGCGACGTACTTCTTGAGCTTGGCGTTCTTGGTCTTAAAGTACAGCGCCAGACCGGCACCGACCTGACCGCCGCCAGCCATCATAAGGATGGGAAGCAGGTAATTGATGCCCTTGGTAGCGCCGTCGGGATCGTTGAGCATAGCGTGGATCGGCGTGAGCGCCTGATGCAGGCCGACAGACACCAGTGGCAAGAAACCTGCCGACAGGATATAGCCGCCCAGGACGCCCAGCTTCTCGAAGATAAAGGTCAAAACGCTAAAGATGGCAGTCGTCAGCCATGCGCCAACCGGCTGGATGACGAGCATCAGAGCAAAGGCGCCGATGATGAGCACCAGCAGCGGGGACAAGAACGTGTCGAGTGCGTTGGGCATAACCTTGCGAATCTGACGCTCCATCCAGGCAAAAAATGCGCCGGCGATAAGAGCCGCGATCATGCCGCCCGCTGCGGGGTTGTACTGCGCATTGGTGAGCGGCAGCAGAATGGCAGTGGCAGGATCGGCCGCGCCAGGCGCAAGCAGGGGCATGGCACTGTTGGCGATACACATCATGCCGGCGATGCCGCCCAGCGCAGCGGAGCCACCAAACTCACGTGCCGCGTTATAGCCCACCAAGATGGGCAGATAGGCAAACAGGGCCCAGCCCATGGAACGAATGCCCTGGTACCACCACTCGCCTGCAAGCGCGCCTGCCGTCGAGACGTTGATGACGTTGCAGATACCGTTGATGAGGCCAGCCGCAATGATGCCGGGAAGCAGGGCGACGAAGACATTGGAAATCTTCTTGAGGAAGGCCTGAACCGGCTTAGACTCGTACTTGGCCTTCTGCGCGGCCTTGTTTGTGGCCGCAGCGTCAACCACGCTCTCGTCGGCAACGCCTTTCGCAAGGCCAGTGAGCTTGGAGAACTCCTCGAGCACCTTATTCACCTTGCCCGGCCCCAGCACGATCTGCATCGTGTCGTCCTCGACCAGGCCCATCACGCCGTCGAGTGCCTTAATACCCTCCGTGTCGACGTTGCCCGCGTCTTTGACGGTCACGCGCAGGCGCGTCATGCACGCCGCGTTTGCGAGCACGTTGTCTTTACCGCCCAAAAGGTCCAGCAGCTTTTGAGCCAGCTCTTTGTTCGTCATAACTCCTCCTTGTATTGGGTATCTCGTCTGGATGTCATATCAGCTCACGCCGCACACCTATTGGGCATCGGCATCGCTCTTCTCATGGCCACTCACCGCAGCACGGACATGGCCTCGCGCTCGCTCAAGAGCTACCGCAGCCTGCTCGGCATCGCAGTCCAGCAGTACCGAGACAATAGCGGTTTTTACGTGGCCGCCGGCATCTGCAAGCGCCTGAATAGCGCGCTCGCGCGTGCAGCCGGTCGCCTCCATCACGATGTTCTGGCCGCGCACCACCAACTTCTCGTTCGTCTGCTGCACATCGACCATCAGGTTTTGGTATACCTTGCCGATCTTGACCATGGCACCGGTCGAAATCATGTTGAGAATGAGCTTTTGAACCGTTCCCGCCTTGAGCCTCGTTGAGCCGGTCAGTACCTCGGGACCGGGCACGGGTTCAATGGCAAGATCTGCGCTCTCCCCGATCTTCGACCCTTGGTTGCAGGCAATTGCGATCGTCTTGCACCCAGTTGCCTTGGCGTATACAAGGCCGCCCACCACATAGGGAGTACGACCGCTTGCCGCCAGGCCAACGACAAGATCCTTGTCCGAGAGTCCACGCCCCCGCAGGTCGCTCGCGCCGAGCTCCTCACTGTCTTCGGCACCTTCGACAGCCTTGATAAACGCCGTCTCGCCTCCGGCAATGAGCCCGACAATCAGATCGGGTGACACGCCAAACGTGGGCGGACACTCCGAAGCGTCGAGTACGCCCAGACGACCGCTGGTGCCTGCGCCCATGTAAAAGACGCGCCCGCCGCGCTCGAGTGCCTCAGCAGCCCAGTCGATTGCTGTGGCAACCTGGGGCAACACTTTTGTGACCGACTGGACGGCACGAAGATCCTCATCGTTCATCGTCGTAACGATTTGCAGCGATGTCATCGTATCGAGGTCCATAGACCTTTGATTACGCTTTTCGGTCGTGAATTTTGTTAAATCGAGCATTTCATTCACCTCATCTTTCCTGTTTCTCGATGTAGTTTTGCTTAATGACATGCGTCGCCCGTTCGTAGTCGCTGGCAACGTAAGCAGCGTACAGGGCATCGACAACCATAAGCTGGGCCATACGCGAAGCCATGGCACCGCTGCGGACCAAGGGCTCACTCGCAGCGACGCCGAGCACGGCATCGGCCATGGTGGCAAGCTTGGATGATCCATCTACTTTGGTCACGGCCACAACGGGACAGTTGTGACGTTGGGCCTCGGCGGTGCAGTCCAGCACCTCTTGCGTCAAGCCCGAGTAGCTAAAGGCGATTGCCATATCGCCCTCATGCATGTTCTTGGCACACAAGAGCTGATCATGCCAGTCGTCGTACAGATGGCACTCTTTGTCGACACGCATGAGCTTTTGCGCCAGATCGTGCGCGACCAAACGAGAGGCACCGATACCGAACAGATTGACTGCGCGTGCCCGCTTAAGATAGGCCGCGCATCGCTCCAAGACGGTGTAATCGAGCGTTCGCGCCGTCGCTTCGATCGTGCGCACGTTGCTTTTCATCACCTTCCCCACGATACGTTCGACGCTGTCATCCATGGAGATGTCCTCGAGGGCTACGTCTTTCTTGTCACCTAAGAGCGCCAGCTCGGCAATCAGTTCGCGCTGGAACTCCTTGTAGCCCGCAAAACCCAAACGCTTGCAAAAGCGCAAAATGCTCGAGGGCGAGGAGAACGTGGTATCGGCAAGACCGCGGACGGACAGCCCGACCACCTCGTGCGGATGAGCGCTCACATATGCGATGACATTGCGTTCCGCCGGGCTCGCGCTGAGCTCACGCTCGCGAAGCCGCAAAAGCAATCCGTTTGCCATCTCAAACACCTCCGTTGAGAAGAATTAAAGACCAACGAACGATTCGTACCGGATACAAACAGCTTTTACGGTACATTGTGCCGCATCGTGGCGCACAAAGGACGAGCGTTCTACCGCTCGCCCCTCAAATCCGACCGCTCGGAAATACGCGCGACACAAAATAATTCAACAAGGTCGCATGATCAGAAACGGGTTTGTTACCGGCTAGCGCCTCGCATGGGCGCCGATGGGGCGCGTCTCGTGGTGCACCCATGCGGAGACCAGCAATACCAACAGCATGGCGGTGACATAGCCCGCAGCATCGAATCCTAAATCGATAACGTCGAAATGCCTGCCGGGAACAAAGATCTTATGTACCTGATCGCCAACGGAGCAGACGGCGCAAAAGAGCAACACGGGCACGCAACGGGAGCATACGCTCCACGGACGCCTGGAAAAGCAAACCACGACCACCGAGGCGAACAATCCGACGAAGAAAAACTCTACGGTATGGGCAACGCGACGGACGTTCGTGCCCACCCACATGCGAATGGAAGCAAGTCGGCCAGACCGGACATTCGAAGCAGCCGAATCGGTGCCCCCTGTCATCCCGTTCTCGGCCTGAGCTTCACCCGCGACATCGGCAGCCTGTACGCCCGTAGCCTGACCCTCCACCACACGCGCGGTGGACTCGCTCAGCAACGACGTCTCCACCGCATTTTGCTCCGTCAGCACCCAGATGCCCGCCAGCGTTGCAGCGAACAGAACGATCGCGGTCCATCCGATTATTTGTTTTACGCGCGCCAAGGGCCTACCTCCTTTTTTGAATATCAGCGAGTGTAGCCCCGAATGACATCGCCACCGTATCAAAATTTGAATCGCAACAGGAAGCGACAAAGCGACGCAAACCCCTACCCCGCCTCGCGCATCCAGCGATCGAACGTCCCCACGCACACGCCCAGGCACTTTGCTGCCTGGCTGCGGGTAATATCGCCCGCCTCATAGCTATCGCGTACCAGATCAAACTGAGGAGGGCACGGCTTGCGAGGTCGACCGAAACGAACCCCTCGCGCCCGCGCCGCTGCAATTCCCTCCGCCTGGCGCCGATGGATATTCTCGCGCTCCACCTGCGCCACGTAGCTCAGCAGTTGCAGCACAATATCGGCAATCAGGGTATTGGTCACATCCGGCGTGCCGCTTGCCCTGGCGCGCGTGTCAAGCAATGGCATGTCCAACACCACAATGGCAACCCCGAGCTCCTTGGTAATGCGTCGCCATTCCTCAAGAATCTCGGAGTAATTACGACCAAGTCGGTCGATAGAAAGCACCACCAGCACGTCCCCGTCTCCCAGGACGTGCAGCAGCTCGCGATAGCGCGGTCGATCGAAGTCCTTGCCGCTCGCATGGTCGGCATAAATATTCGCCGAGCCCACGCCATAGGCGCCCAGCGCATCCAGCTGCCGATTAAGATTCTGATCGCGCGAACTCACCCGCGCATAACCATACACCGTCGCCATCTCATCCCCGCTTTCTTGTAAACCTGCCAAAAAGGGACAGGTTTATTTTGGTAGGTTTTACCTCTCAAATAGCAGGTAAGCGGGCGGCCGAGCAGACGGCAAGGTAGCCATGATCCAAATGCGGAGGGCGGCCCCGAAAGACCGCCCTCCGCTCTCCCGCCATGAGTCGAGATTTGGCTAATGGATAAGCTTAAAGTCCAAGTGCCCACGCGTGGTATTGACGCGCGAGACCTCGATAATCACGCGCTGGCCCAGTTCATAGCGAGTCCCCGTGTCGGCGCCCGTCAGCGTAAGCGCATCCTCGTCGAACTCGAACCACTCGTTGCCCAGGCTCTTGATCGAAACCAAGCCTTCGACCTGCGTCAGGTCCAAGCGCACAAAGAGGCCCATGCTGCTAACCCACGAGACGGTTCCGGCATAGCGCTCGCCCAGACGGTCCTCATAGTACTGGGCAATCTTGATCTTTTGCGTCGCATGGCTGGCGGCATCGGCCGCACGCTCCGCATCGCTGCATGCGCGGCAGATCTGCGGCAGAATGCGCGGCAGCGACTCGCGCCCCTTGCCGATCAGCCGCGGCGTACGGACCAGGGCGTCCTTGCCGCCGAGCTGTTCATAGGCCAACTGCAGTTTGAGCACGCGGTGCACCACCAGATCGGGGTAGCGACGGATGGGACTCGTAAAGTGACAGTAGCACGGCGCGGCGAGCGCAAAGTGACCCTCGTTGCGCGGCTTGTACAGTGCGCGCTGCATGCTGCGCAGAAGCAGCGTGTTGACGAGCGGTGCGTTGGCCGTACCGGCGGCAGCATCAACTGCAGCCTGTAGCTCATCGGGACTCCCCAGGGCGATACCGGCAGCACGGCGATCGTCGATGATGCCTAGCTGCGCCAGCGCAACGGCGGCACCGTGCAGGCTATCGGGGCTCGGATCCTCATGCACGCGATAGCAGGCCTCGATATCACGGTCTGCCAGCCACTCTGCAACGCACTCGTTGGCGAGTAGCATGGCTTCCTCGATAAGCGACGTGGCACACGAACGCTCGCGCGCCACAATCTGCACGGGCACTCCGTCCTCATCCAATAGAGCGCGAATCTCGGCCGTGTCAAAATCGACTGAGCCGCGGGCACGACGAATACGACGGCGAAGTTCGGCGAGTTCGTTGGCGGCGACAAGGAAATCGCCGAGGTCGACGTTATAGCCGCGAGCAGTTTCCTCGCACGCAAGACCGCGCTCAAGCGCCTCCTCGCGCGAGGCCTCAGCAGCCGCAACATCCTCAGCGGCGCCTTCCAGCACCGAATACTCAACAGCGTCGGCACGCACCAGCAGCGCCTCGGCGCCGTCATAGTCCATACGCACACGCGAGCGAATCACGCTGGGGTACGGATCGTAATGCCGCACGCGACCCTGCGCATCGAGCTCAATGTCAACGGTAAACGCAAGACGGTCCTCGTCAGGGCGAAGAGAGCATAGGTCACAGGACAGGCGTTCGGGCAGCATGGGAAGCACGCGATCGGCCAGATACACCGATGTCGTACGATGGCGAGCCTCAAGATCGATATGCCCGTCCCAAGCCACATAGTGAGAAACGTCAGCGATATGCACACCCAGCTTGTAGCCACCCTCGGGCGTGCGCTCAAGCGAAATGGCATCGTCAAAGTCGCGCGCGTCGACCGGGTCGATCGTGATGACAAAGCGGTCGCGCAGATCGCGGCGGAGCGGGTCCTTAAGCGCCGCGGACACATCGAGCGAAAGCCCCTCGGCCTCGTCCAGCGCGGCCTCGGGATAGCTATCGGTATAGCCGTAACGCGCCATCACGTATTGAACGCCCAAATCGGGCGCGTCATCTCCGCCAATGCGGCGTTCGATCGTCACGGTGCCCGATTCCAGGCGCGTCGGGTAGGTCAAAATGCGCGCGACAACGGCATCACCCGGGTGGACGCCCAGACGATCCGCCGAGGTATCCTCGGGCAGAATGAAGAAGTCGGCCTTCAGGCGCGAATCGAGCGGCTCGATCACACCGAGCGGACCAGCGGTCTGGTACGTACCCACCACGCTTATGGCCGCGCGCTCAACCACGCCTTCGATCACGGCGCGCCGCTCACCGTGCGGGCTGTTCTTAATGCTCACGGCAACGGTGTCGCCGTCCATGATCTCGCGCTTACCGCGGCCCATAACCTTGTAGTCGCCGCTCTCGGTTATGACATAGGCGCCATGCTCATGGAGCTGCACGCGCCCGGTCAGGCTCGGACGGCGTTCGCTGCGCACCGGCCCACGCTTATTGCGAGCACCGCGCTTATGCTTGTTATTGCGCCCCATGGCGCCTCCTTGCTATCGATGACGAACTCCAAAGAGTCTACCCAAATGATTCGCTTTCCTGCCGTCCCCTAGAGATCAAAAAACGGGCCGCCCCATAAGAGACGACCCGTTGGAAGGGATGAATTCCAGGCATGCCTACACGCGCAGGTAGCGGCGCATGGCTATGGCAGAACCAAAGAGACCGATAATCACACCGACCAGAATCAGCGCAGCATAGGTCACCAGGTAGTACTGCATCGGCAGGGCAAACGACATCCAGCCGATGCTCTCCTGCAAACGCGGAATCATCAGATTGCGCAGCAGCTCCAGAACGCCGATGGAAAGCAGCGAGCCCAAAATGGCCTGCAGTACGCCCTCGGTGATAAACGGGCCGCGAATGAAGCCGTTGCTGGCGCCGACCAGACGCATAATCGCAATCTCACGACGACGCGCCGTGATGGACAGGCGAATCGTGTTGTTGATGAAGATGAATGCGATAAAGGTCAAAAGGCCAACGAGCACCACGGCGGCGATGCGGATGTAGTTGGTCACCTGGAACAGGCGGCTCACTTCCTCTTGGCCGTACAGCACGCTCGCGTTGACGTCGCCGTCATCCGCGATCTTCTGGAAGTCGGCGTTCTTCTTGAGCTTCTGGGCCGTGCTCTCGACCTTGGACGGATCGTCCATCTCAATTGCAAACGAAGCCGGCAGCGGGTTCTGGCCATCGAGCGCGCTCATGGTGGCGTCGGCGTTGCCCGACATCTTGCTCGTATACTCGGCCAGCGCGTCGTCCTTGTCCTTGTACGTCACGGACTTGACGTTGCTCCACGTCTTGAGCTCAGCCTCAAAAGCCTGAACATCGGCCTGATCGGCGTCATCGCTAATAAAGGCGTTGATGACGACCTGATCCTCGACGGTGCCGATCACGGAGTTCAGCATCGCGGAGCCCATGATGAACAGGCCGATGATAAACAGCGAAAGGAAGATCGTGATGACGGCGCCGAGCGAGGTAGTCCAGTTACGGAAGAAGTGACTGATTGCCTCTTTGAAGGAGTAGCCCACGTTAGTTGGTGCCATAGTTGCCGTAACCTCCCCTCTCCTGGTCGCGGATAACGTGGCCGCCCTCGAGGGCGATCACGCGACGGTGCATGCTATCGACCATCTCGCGGTCGTGCGTGGCGACGATCACGGTGGTGCCGGTGCGGTTAATACGCTCGAGCAGCTTCATGATGCCCAGCGAGATCGCCGGGTCGAGGTTGCCCGTGGGCTCGTCGCAGATAAGCAGCGGCGGGCGGTTGACCATGGCGCGGGCAACGGCAACGCGCTGCTGCTCGCCACCGGAAAGCTGATCGGGCAGCGAGTCCATCTGATCGGCCAGGCCGACCAGACGCAGCACCTCGGGAACCTGGCTGCGAATGACACCCTTGGGCTTGCCGATGCACTGCAGGGCAAACGCCACGTTTTCGTAGGCGGATTTTTGAGGCAGAAGCTTAAAGTCCTGGAACACGGCGCCAATCTGACGGCGCAGGAACGGAACCTTGCGGTTCTTGATCTTCATGAGGTCCTGACCGGCAACCAAGATGCGGCCGCTCGTCGGCTTGACGTCGCGGTTGAGCGTCGACAGCAGCGTGGTCTTACCCGAGCCGGAATGACCGACCAGGAAGACGAACTCGCCCGGATAGATCTCGATGTTGATGTCGTCGAGTGCAGGCTTGTTGGGCTGTGCCGGATAGATCTTGGTGACATGCTCCATAAGGATGACGGGCTCGACACCGGCCTGCTTGGCCATCTTCTTGCGGCTGGCTTGCGGATCGATGGGCGCAAACACCGACGTAAAATCGGGGTTGTTGAGCGCGTTATCGAGGCTTGCGACCTCGGCGGCCTGATCGCTCTCGACCACCGGGGCAGCAGGCTGCGTGGGATCGGGAATAGCGGCAAAGAGACCGGACTGCGCAGGCTGAGGAACCGGCGTCGCAGGGGCCATGGGGTCGGGAATGCCGGCCATGGTAGGCTGCGGCGTGGCGGCGCCAGCCTGAGGCTGCTCCACGCGAGCGGTCACGGCCTGAACGGGCTCAAAACCCGCCGTGCCGGAAAGCGCGACATCGCTGGTGGGATTGTAGGCAAAGGGATCGGATGCCGGCTGTGCCTGATCTGCCGGCTGAGCGGGGGCCTGAGCAACAGGCTGGCCCTCTGAATCCGGAGTGGCGAAACGACTGCCCTGGACGCCTGTCTGCGTCTTGGGGGCATCATCGCCCGCACCGGAGGTACGGAAGTGGTTACCCACTGGTGCTCCTTATCGTCGTGCGTTTAAACTACATGAGCGCTTTGTATTTTAGCAGCATTAGCTTTGCTGCACATAAGAAGCATGGCGGGGTTTGGGTCTCACCGACCGGGCGCAGGGTTACCTCCCAAATCGTCCTCGCGCATGGCCGGCATTTGTCCTGCTCCTGCGGAGCTGCGGACAAACGCCGGCCATGCGCTGCGGAAAGATTTGGGAGGTAACCCTGCGCCCGGCCTGCGGCTACTATGGGGCCGACGCACCAACTTGAGATGCTGCGCATACAAAGTTGGAAGGGTCTGAATTGCACTTTGTTGGGATGGGCCCGTTTCCCCATGGGACCTTTGCTTGGCAGGACTCTAATTTAAATTCAACAAAAACAGGGGCGCCCTCTTTGGGGATACCCCTGTTCTGGCTTGGATGTGGTTGTTGAGACGATACTTTGCCTCGTCTTGCCTTATGCCAAGAACTCCTTGGTGGTCGCCACGATGTTGGCGGCGTCCAGGCCGTACTTGTGCAGGAGCTCGGCACCCGGGCCGGACTCGCCGAAGGTGTCGTTGACACCGATCTTCTTGAGCGGCGTCGGGCACTGCTCGCACAGGACGTCGGCAACGGCGCTGCCCAGGCCACCGATCACAGAGTGCTCCTCGACGGTCACGACGTGGCCGGTCTTGGTGGCGCTCTTGACGATCAGGTCGGCATCGATGGGCTTGATGGTGTGCATGTTGATGACCTCGGCATCGATGCCCTCGGCAGCAAGCTGCTCGGCGGCCTCGAGAGCCTCGCCGACCATCAGGCCGCAGGCGATGATGGTCACATCGGCGCCCTCGCGCATGACAATGCCCTTACCCAACTCGAACTTGTAGGTCTCGGGGTCGTTGATAACCGGCGAGGCCAGACGGGCAAAGCGCATGTACACGGGGCCGTCGCACTCGTAGGCGGCGCGCGTCACGGCGCGGGCCTCGACATCGTCGGCCGGAACGATAACGGTCATGCCGGGGATGACGCGCATCAGGGCGATATCCTCGCAGCACTGATGCGTAGCACCGTCCTCGCCCACCGAGATACCGGCGTGCGTGGCACCGATCTTAACGTTGAGGTGCGGGTAGCCGATGGAGTTACGGACCTGCTCAAAGGCGCGGCCGGCGGCGAACATGGCAAAGGTGCTCGCGAAGGCAACGCGACCGGTGGTTGCGATACCGGCGGCAACACCCATCAGGTTGCTCTCGGCGATACCCACATCGAAGAAACGGTCGGGGCAGGCGGCCTTAAACTTACCGGTCTGCGTGGCGGCGGCCAGGTCGGCGTCGAGGACCACAAAGTCATCGTGCTCGTTGGCGAGCTCGACGAGGGCCTCGCCGTAGCTTACGCGCGTGGCGATTTTCTTGACGTCTGCCATCCTAGAGCTCCTCTCCGGCGGCCGTGAGCTCTGCCATGGCCTGCTCAAACTGTTCATCATTGGGGGCCTTGCCGTGCCAACCAACCTGGTTCTCCATAAAGGACACGCCCTTGCCCTTCAGGGTCTCGGCGATAATGGCGGTCGGCTGGCCCTTGGTGGCGCGAGCCTCGGCAAAGGCGGCGCGGATCTGATCGAAATCGTTGCCGTCGGCAAGCTCCACCACGTGGAACTTAAAGGCGCGGAACTTGTCGGCGAGCGGCATGGGGTCGTTGACCTCCTCGACGGGACCGTCGATCTGCAGGCCGTTGTGGTCGACGATCACACAGAGGTTATCGAGCTGCTGGTTGCCGGCAAACATGGCGGCCTCCCAGACCTGGCCCTCCTCGCTCTCGCCATCGCCCAGCAGGGCGTACGTGCGATAAGTATCGCCCCAGTGCTTGGCGGCAACGGCCATGCCCACGGCGGCGGAGATGCCCTGGCCGAGCGAACCGGTGGACATGTCAACGCCCGGAGTGTCGTTCATGTTGGGATGACCCTGCAGGTGGCTGCCGATGTGGCGCAGCGTCTCAAGATCCTCCTTGGGGAAGAACCCACGCTCGGCGAGCACAGCGTACAGACCAGGTGCACAGTGGCCCTTGGAAAGCACAAAGCGATCGCGGTCGGCCTTGCGGGGATGGGCCGGGTCGACGTTCATTTCCTCAAAGTACAGATAGGTCATGATGTCGGCAGCGCCGAGCGAACCGCCCGGATGGCCGGACTTGGCAGCGTGCACGCCGGTGACGATGCCCTTCCTTACCTCGTTGGCAACCTTTTTGAGCTCTTCGTCGCTCATTGTGCCTTCCTTTCATCCTCATTAGACAAAATGCGCACGGCACCGAAGGTAATCCCAACACAGCCGCAATGCACGTACGTCATTCATTATGCTGGAAACTGATGGCTTTACCAGAGTTTTTATCATTATTTGAACAATTTAGCAGGCAGAACCGCTGATGAAACGGTTTATCAATGTGAACGTCTTTTGGATGGGACGCGGTCGGCCCTACGCGCTAATGTCCTTGAATCCCTCGCCGAAAGCTTCCGTAACGTCGGCGACCGTCACAATGGCGTGAGGATCGCGCTCGCGCACGATCGTCTTGAGGGTATTGAGCTCTCGACGGTTCACGATGACCATGATCACCGGCTTCTCGGCACCCGAATACATGCCAGTCGCCTTAAACTTGGTACAACCACGACCCAGGCCATACATGATATCGGCAGCGATATCAGGGAACTTGTCCGAGATGATGAGTACCATACGGCGTTTGTTGCCACCATCGACCACGGCATCGATCACGTAGCCGCTAATGACCATCGAAAGGCCTGCATATAGTGCATTTTCGATTGAAAAGACCGGAGCCGACAGCGCGCATACGGCAACATCGATCGCCATGACGGTCGAGCCCACGGGCAGCGAGGTATTACGCGAGATGATTTGGCCAATCGTGTCCGAGCCGCCGGTGTTGGCGCCGGCGCGCAGCACCATGCCGTAACCGATGCCTGTAATAATGCCGCCCCACATGGCAGGGAGCATCAGGTCCGCATCCGCCAGAGGTGCTACAAACGGGGCGAACAGATCGGTAAAGAAGCCCAGCAGCACAAAGCCCGTCGCGGTCTGCACCACGTAGAACATGCCGCCCTCGCGCATAACGACCAGCAACAGCAAGGCGTTCATCACGATCGTCTGAATACCAACGGGAAGCGATATGCCGCGCGATGCGCCGACCGCCTGGATAATGGTGGCAAGGCCCGTAACACCACCGGCAGCAAGGCCGTTGGGAATCAAAAACAGGTCGGTCGCAATAGCGGCCAGAGCGCACCCCAACATAATCTGGGGCAGGTCGTGAAAGAAGTTCATCGATAGAATGCGCTTGATGTCCAGACGATATGCCATGCTACCTCCCTCAAAAAAGCGCACCCAAACGGATGCGCTTCGAACTTCTTGCTGTATTCGATTCTACCGATTCGCCGAACAAAAACCACCCCTGCGCAGGGTTTGCTTTGGATACAAAACCACCCTGCTCGGAGGGTTTTATCCATTTCCACATAAACCGGGCGGTTTATGCAGATGGGATCTCCGCGTCAGCGTTGCCAGTGGCCCAGCGATGGTAGCCAATAACAAACGGGTCCAGGTCGCCATCGTCAAGAACGGCCTCGACATTGCTGGTCTCAACGCCCGTGCGTAGGTCCTTAACCATCTGATACGGGTAGAGCACGTAGCTGCGGATCTGGTTGCCAAAACCAATCGTGGTTTTGGGTCCGCGAATCTCATCCAGGGCCTCGGCGCGCTTCTCGAGCTCAATCTCGTACAGGCGAGCCTTGAGGATCTGCATGCACGCGGCCTTGTTCTGGATCTGGCTGCGCTCGTTTTGGCAGGTGACCACAATGCCGCTGGGGAAATGCGTCACGCGCACGGCGGAGTCGGTGGTGTTAACGCCCTGACCGCCCGGGCCGCTCGCGTGGTACACGTCCACGCGGATGTCATCGGGACTGATCTCGATGTCGATATCATCGGGTAGCACGGGGATGACCTCGACGCCGGCAAACGTGGTCTGGCGGCGCTTCTTGTCGTCGGTGGGGCTAATGCGAACCAAGCGGTGGACGCCGGCCTCGGCGCGCAGCATGCCAAATGCGTCCTTGCCCTCGACGGTAAAGGTCGCGCGGTCGATGCCGATGACCTCAGCAGCGGGGCAGTCGTTAATCGTGACCTTCCAGCCGCGACGCTGGCAGTACTTCATGTACATCTTAAAGAGCATGAAGGTCCAGTCCTGGGCCTCCAGACCACCCTGTCCGGGCTTGATGGTCACAATGGCATCGCCGTGATCGAACTCACCGGTAAACCAGCTCGAAAGCTCAAACTCATCGATGGCACGGGCCAGGCGCTCAGCCGTGGCTGTAGCCTCCTCGCGAAGGGCGGCGGCATCGGGGTCATCCCCCATCTCCTCGGCAAGCTCCAGCGCGGCGCGGGCATCGGAAAGCTCGCCGCGCGCGTTGTCCACGGCAGCGATATCTTCCTTGGTGCGCGCGATTTCCTCCATGGTGGCACGGGCGGCGTCGGCGTCATCCCAAAAGCCGAGGGCCACGCTTTTGGCCTCGAGCTCGGTCACGCGCGTGCGCTTTTCGTCCAAGTGGAGATACGACTCGACCTCGCCGAGCCGGTCCGCAAACGCGTCCAGCTCGGCGGGCGTTACCTCTAAAGCCTCAGCCATTAACGATTCCTGCCGTGGCAGTACTTAAACTTCTTGCCGCTACCGCAGGGGCACGGGTCGTTGCGGCCCACGTTGACGTACGGATCGTCGCTCTCGGACTTGCGATAGGTGGTCACCTTGCCACCGTTGTTGACGGCAGCCGGACCACCCTGGACAGCCGTGCGGGCCTGCACCTGCGCCTGCTTGCGCAGCACCGAGTCGCCGTTGTCACCATCGACCTCGGCAGGACCGGAGAAGTGCGCACGCTCGAGCGCGGGCTCCTCCTTGTGCTCCACGGCACGCGGGGCAGCCTTGATCTCGATGCGCAGAACCGTGCGCAGGTAATCCTCGTACATGGTGTCGACGAGGATCTGGAACGCGCCGTAGGCCTCGGTCTTGTACTCGACCAGCGGGTCGCGCTGGCCAAAGCCGCGCAGGCCGATGCCGGTCTTGAGATAGTCCATCTCCTGCAGGTAGTTCATCCAGCGGGTATCGATGACGCGCAGCATGACCTGGGTGTTGAGCTCGCGCATCAGGTCCTCGCCCAAGCGCTCGGCCTTCATGTTGTAGCACTTCTCTACGTAAGCCAGGACATCGGCAGCCAGAGCCTCATAATCCTCGTCGGGGAACTTCGGCGTATCGATGTGGCCGGTGAGCTCCACAACCCACTTGCGCAGGCCCTCCAGGTCGCGCTCGCCATCGTGACTGTCCTTGGTGCAGAACTCCTGAACGCAGCGGTACACGGTGTCGTGCATGACCTCGGTGATGTGGTCGGTCAGGTCCTTGCCGTCCAGAATCTTATTGCGCTCAGCGTAAATGACCTGGCGCTGCTTGTTCATGACGTCGTCGTACTCAAGGACGCTCTTGCGCATGGAGAAGTTGATGCTCTCGACCTTGTGCTGGGCGCTCTCGACGGCCTTGGAGATGATCTTGTGCTGGATGGGCATGTCGTCGCCCATGTCGGCCGTGACCATCATCTTGGAGACGCGGTCCATCTTGTCGCCGCCGAACAGGCGCATGAGGTCGTCCTCGAGCGACAGGTAGAACTGGGTCTCGCCCGGATCGCCCTGACGGCCGGAGCGGCCGCGCAGCTGGTTGTCGATACGACGGGACTCGTGGCGCTCGGTGCCGATAACGGTCAGGCCGCCGGCGGCAAGCACGCGCTCGCGCTCGGCCTTGCAGGTCTCCTTGGCCTCGGCGTTAAACTGCTCAAGCTGCTCGGGCGTCACGTCCTCCATGGTCAGGCCCTCGTACTCAAGGCGCTCGCGCACCAGCTCGTCGGGGTTGCCGCCCAACAGGATGTCGGTACCACGACCGGCCATGTTGGTAGCGATGGTCACGGCGCCGTAGCGTCCGGCCTGGGCAACGATATGAGCCTCGCGCTCATGGTGCTTGGCGTTGAGGACCTCGTGCGCGATGCCGCGCTTGGTAAGGGCGGCCGACAGCTTCTCGGAGCTCTCGATGGAGACGGTGCCCACCAGGACCGGCTGGCCCTTGGCGTGACGCTGCTCGACATCGTCGGCGACGGCGTTGTACTTGGCCTGAATGGTACGGTACACCAGGTCCTCGTGATCAACACGCTGAACGGGTTTGTTGGAGGGGATGACCTCGACGGGCAGCTTGTAGATCTCGCGGAACTCGGCATCCTCGGTGAGTGCCGTGCCGGTCATGCCGGAGAGCTTGTCATACAGACGGAAGTAGTTCTGCAAGGTGATGGTGGCCAGCGTCTGGTTCTCCTCGCGTACGAGCACGCCCTCTTTGGCCTCGATGGCCTGGTGCAGGCCCTCGGAGTAACGGCGGCCTTCCATAATGCGGCCGGTGAACTCGTCGACGATCTTGACCTCGCCGTTGGTGACCACGTACTGCTTGTCGCGGTGGAACATGTACTGGGCCTTCAGCGCCTGCTGCAGGTGGTTGACCAGCTGGCCGGAGAGATCGGCATAGATGTCATCGATACCCAGGCGGCGCTCGATCTTCTTAAGACCGCGCTCGGTGGCGGCGATGGTGTGCTTGGCCTCGTCCATGACGTAGTCGCCCGTGGGTTCAACGTCCTCGGTGGCGGTAAGCATGTCGTGCGACACGTCCTCGCCGCGCTCAAGGCCACGCACGGCACGCGCGAAGTCCTTGTAGGTACTGGCGGACTTGGTGCCAGCGCCCGAGATGATCAGCGGGGTGCGAGCCTCATCGATCAGGATGGAGTCAACCTCGTCGACGATGGCGTAGTTGTGGCCGCGCTGCACGCGCTGCTCGGGACGAGTGACCATGTTGTCGCGCAGGTAATCAAAACCGAACTCGGAGTTGGTGCCGTAGGTGACGTCGGCCTGGTAGGCCGGGCGCTTGAGCTCGAGCGGCATGTTGTTCTGGAGCAGACCGACGGTCATGCCCAGGTACTTATAGATGCGGCCCATCCACTCGGAGTCGCGCTTGGCAAGGTAATCATTGACAGTGACGACGTGCACGCCCTTGCCGGCAATAGCGTTGAGATAGCCGGCCAACGTGGAGACGAGGGTCTTACCTTCGCCGGTCTTCATCTCGGCGATGTGGCCCTCGTGCAGCGCCATGGCGCCAATGAGCTGCACGTCAAAGTGGCGCATACCCATGGTGCGCTTGGAAGCCTCGCGCACGGTGGCAAAGGCCTCGGGGAGCATGTCGTCGAGCGACTCGCCGTTGGCGTAACGCTCGCGGAACTTATCGGTCTGGCCGCGGAGTTCCTCCTCGGTCATCTTCTCAAACTGGGGCTCAAGACCGTTGATCTGGTCGACGATCTTGTAGTAGCGCTTAAGGTCCTTATCGGATCCAAAGGACAGCAGCTTTGACATGAATCCCATGTGGTTTTCCTTTTTGGCCATCGCCCACGCCGTGCAGCTGCGGGCGAGTTAAACACAGATGATTGTACTTTAGCCAAACAAGGCGCGGCCTATACGGTCGAGCTCGACCGCCACGTAATAACTATGACCAACCTGCCGCAATGGAACGGGTTTATTTTGGCAGGTTTTATCTGAGCAAACGCCGTCTCTCTGCCATTTGGTGCCACGGGGACAGGTTAGCTTGCACCAATAAAAAGAAAAGGGCCGCGCACCCAAATGGATGCACGGCCCTCATGCCATGAATGCGAGTGATTCCGCGGCGAGCTATTTACTCAGCAGCCTCGGTGGTCTCGGCCTCGGCAGCGGCCTCCTCGACGGGAGCCTCTGCGGGAGCCTCGGCGGCCTGCTTGGCAGCCTCCTCGGCAAACTTAGCAGCACGCTTGGCCTTCTCGGCAGCCTTAGCCTCAGCGGCGGCCTTGCGAGCGGCCTCGGCCTCAGCAGCCTTGGCGGCCTTGGCAGCCTTGGCCTCCTCAGCCTTCTTGAGCTGGGCGGCAGCGGCGCCACCGAACTTGTCGGCGAAGCGCTGGACGCGTCCACCGGTGTCGACGAACTTCTGCTGGCCGGTGTAGAACGGGTGGCACTCGTTGCAAAGCTCGACCTTCATCTCGGACACGGTAGCGTGCGTCTTGAAGGTGTTGCCGCAGGAGCACGTCACCGTGCACTCGACATACTGGGGATGGATACCCTGCTTCATGGTAGGACTCCTTATTGGTCAGGCGCTGGTTACCGATCAGCGCATAAGGCGTCTTGGTTTCCGACCAAGACAACAAACTCGGCTATGGTACCACGGCGCCGCATGTCCCACAAAAGGTTCACGGTCTTTTCGGCACGACACGAGCTGGCCCTTGAATATCAACTATCATCCGAACACTCCCCCACATTCATCCTTCGTATGTATCGAGGTATTCCTGCTTGAGCGTCTGCGAGGACGACTTGATCTTTTCCACGAGCGTGCCGGCCTCGATGAAGTAGAACGAGTCGGTGAGGTCTGCCAGGTCGTCGAGCAGATGGCTTGAAATGAGCACGCTGCGTCCCCGCGCCACCTCGCTGCGCATCGCGTCGCAGGAGGTTTTCCGCTTTCCCGGATCGAGGCCGTTCAGCGGTTCATCGAGGATGAGGTACGGGCAATCGGTCGCTATCGCCATGGCAAGCTTTACCTGCTGCTTCATTCCCGTCGAGAGTTTACGGGCCGGCTTGTCGAGATATGGGGAGATTCCGAGGGAGCTGCAGAGCGAGTCGATGTCGGCGGCCGATTTCCACGCATCCCTAACGAAAGCAAGGTGCTCGAGGGCTGATAGCGTGGGGTAAAGATCCGTGCCGCCTGAAGAGCTCAGGTAGACGAGTTCTGCAAATTCGGCTGATTGACGTTGGCTGATTCCGTCTGCCACCAGGCTTCCCGAGTGGATACGGGTGGGAAATTGGCCCGACAGCGCTTCAAGAAAGGTGGTTTTCCCCGAGCCGTTGGGAGCAATGAGGCCCGCCGCCGTTCCCGGGCTCAAGAAAAGCGATCCGATTGAAAGTATCGTCGTGCTTCCGTATCCCACGCTCACGTCCAGAAGCTCGAGCCCATGGCGCTTTTTCGCGGGTTCAGACTGTTTGGGCGAACGTGTCGCAACGGCGCCGACCGCAAAAAAGACCGCGACGTATATCAGGGCCACGGCAAGCATCGATGCACCGCTTGAACCGGAGTCAATGAATTCTGTTGGGAAGCATCCTACGTAACCCGTTGCCTCGATAGGCGAGAACACGGCCAGCGGCAGGAGCTCGAGCGCGGCATTATGCCCCAGTGCCGAATCGGACAATAACGGGAATGTCGGGGCCGCGACAAGCAACGCGGAGGTAAGGGGGCCCGCGAAGACGCGCCTCGTTGCGGTCGATAGGACGACGGAACAAACGGATATCAAGGTTCCACCCGCGAGCAGCGCGAGAAGTATGGTCGTGAAGACGTCTCCCGCGGTCGTGGTAGTGAGCGCGCCGTTATGGAAGAAGGCGATCGGGTACCCGATCTGCCCGAAGCCGTTTAGGGCCAAGGCGTAAATACTCCCGGGCGCAAGGCCGGCGAGGAGCATCGCGGTCCCCGCGCCAATTATCGAAAACACGGTTTGGATAAGGCGCCGGAATTTGGGCACGGGCGCCTTTGCCGCCAGGGTCCCGGGCCTTGTGGCGCCGAGCACGAGTATCGACGAGAGAAGGAAGGGGATGAAGGGAAGGAAGGACGGCGCCTGGGCAATGGCGTAGGGCAGGAAGGAGAGGAACGGCAGGTCGTTTGCGGAGGCCGGGATATCCGCGATGCCGGAGCTGCTCAGAGCGCGGCAATATGCGAGCTCTGCGTCATTGGTCTCCTGGTCCCCCACGATGGACCCGGATTGGAAGCCCTCGTCCATGAGCGCGTAGTAGCTCTCGGCAGAGTCGAGAAAGGCGGCGTCGGTTTGAGCGGCGAGGGCGGCGTTCGCGTATCTTGCAAGCTCAGCGTCATCTTGCTGCTCTGGCGATAGGTCTGTGCCGCTGGCCTGGGGCGCGCGCGTATTGAATGCGTCGACAAAGCCCTGCATGCCCTGCTTCATAAAGAAGGGGCCGTAGATGGGTGAATTGAACGCAATGGGGACGGAAAAGGCTGCAGCAAGAACGAGCGTGGAAATCCATACGGCCTTGTCTCTTAGGATTAGTTTGAGAAGAAGTCGACAGTACATTCAGAAGCACCTGCATTCCTCAAAGAATCGTTAGATTAAAAGTAACAGACCGAATGAAGATGCGTGCGATGGGGGCGAGGCGAATGGCTGAGCGGTATCGATACGCGGGTTCAACGGCATCATATTGACCACATAGATTTTTAACTTGCATTTCTACCCGCCCTTTTCGTAGAGTCGCCGATACGTGCTTAGCGCACCCTCGGCGCGTCCGGCAGGCTTTGCGAAATGGGATCCAGGAGACTTCGGCGCAGCATCATCTTGCGGAATGCTTCTAATGAGCCTCCCATCCTTCAAAAACAGAATCTCATCGCACAGCCTATCGACCGAATCCAAGATGTGGGATGACATGATGATGCACGTACCAGAATCGGCCAGCTTCCTGAGAATCTCGGAATGCAAGTCCACCCTGCTGGGGTCGAGCGCGTTCATGGGCTCATCTAATAGAAGGTACCGCGCGCCCGTCGCATACGCAATCGCCAGGGTAAGCTGCTGCTTCATGCCCTGGCTCAGAGTGCGGATCCTCATCTTCGCGAACTCGCCTATCTGCGTTTGTTCCACTATCTCTTCGATATCGCGAGCGTGCGGCCACATATCGCAAACCATCTTGAGGTGATCTTCCGCACGCAATCCGGGATACAGCAGCGTCCCCTCACCAGGTGCATAGAAGATCATAGAACGGACCTCTCTCGCACCCGTACCCTGCACCTCATCCAGAACGATGCTCCCGTCCACGCGAGGACCCGGCAAACCTGCCATCGCACGCAGCAACGTCGTCTTTCCATGCCCGTTCGGAGCGACGAGACCGTAGACCGTACCCGGGGCAAACTCAGCGTTCACCGAATCTACGAGCACCTTCTTTCCATAAGAGATCGTCAGCGTTCGAAGGTCAATCATCGAGATCATCCCCTTTCGATCTTTGGAACACTCAGGCGCACCATCAACGGAGATACGGCGCCCAAGACCACCAGCAGAGCGCCCGATGCGCCGACGACCTCTCCAAAAGGCATCGCGTTCGTCCCTCGCCCAAGGAACCCAATCGTCCCCACCTGGGAAGCGGGATCAAACGAGGCGAATGGAGCCAGCAGCGCGACGCCCATGCCCACGCTTTCAACATGAGCGCTCAACGAACCCAACACCAAGAGAACCGCGCAAACCATTCCGGTGACAACGGGGTTGCGGCTAATCGCTGCTGTCAACGCAGCGACGACGGAAATCACGCCGTATGCCATGACCAGCAACGGAATACTGCACAACACCGCCTCCCCCACCATGGACGTTGTCGAAGCTCCCGCCCGAATGAGAGCGACGGGATACTCCGATCCACCCGCACCGTTCTTAATCACGGACACAACGACAGCGGGAACCATCGACACCAAAAGCAGCACCAAGCCAAGCAGGAGAGCCAGCGCAACAGCCGTCAGAAAACGCACATGCGCTGTTGCGGGGATCTGGAGAACCAGAAGGGAACGACACTGCAGGTGGGTGCACGCGAGCGATGTGACAACCACGGGCAACAGCAAAAATAAGGAGGGAAGCGCTGCCTGGAGATACGAAAGGAGGATTAATGGGGGCATCTTCGTACTTAACTCGTAAACCTTGGGTTCCGGCAAGCTCGCGATCGACTCAAGCAGAAGGGCGCGCGCCTCCGCACGAGAAGGAGTCTCCGGCTCGATTCCGATCGATTGCAGGAGAGTCGCATCTGCCGCGCCCAGCTCACCTCGAGCGCGCTCGTACGTCGCAAGGCTTCGAAACCCCTCCGCAGGCATAGGCGCGTACACGAAACCCGAAAGAGCATCCCGCATGTCTTCCAGGGCCGCTTTGCCCTCGACGTCCATATTCGCAGCGTTCTGCTCTAGATACCGATCTATTGAACGGAGCTCCCCATCCCTATACCGAACAGCGGAAACGTTATCAGCGTCAGGAAACATCTCGACCAGAGCCGGGGCCAGCATCGTCGTCGACATTGCAATCGCGCATACGGCGAGGGTAGGAGAACGCAGGAGCAGTTTCCCCATCGTTCTTACGTATGCAACGGCGGAGGCACAAGCGCTCGAACGAGTTGCCGTTCTCGATGCAGTGAAGGAACCTCTCTCAAGACAAATCGGGGATATCGGGCACGCGCAGCCGCTCTTTCCAGCAACGCAAAGCAGGCTAATTGCCAGCACCTCGATCCCGATTGCGCATACGAGGGCAATCGCGCCACGCTCGAAGCAAAGTCCAGGCAGATTCACTATCTGCGTTGTCGGGTACGGGCTATAGGCGCCGACGGTCAACTCAGTGTTCGCATACGTAAGGGGATTCAACAGGGCGAACTCACGTAAAGCGATGGATCTTCCGTAATACCCGGGAACCATCGTCACCCCCATCAGGGCACATACGAACACGATTCCAAGCGTAGGGTTATTGGCAATCTTCACGGCAAGGTGAACGACAAGCGAGATGAACGCTGCCACCAAGAATTGCAAGATGGCCGTCTGCGCGAACACCAGCCAAGCCGGTTTGATAACCGGAGTCGCATATTGAATGTAGCCTATCGGATAGAACGGCGAGCCCGGGCCATTCTTCACAAGCGCGGCGATTATCCCTGGAAGATTGATGGCGAGGACGGCAAGCATTGCAAAAACACTCGCCCATACGCTCGATGCAACAAGTCTACCCAGCTCGCCCATCGGTGCCTGGATGATGAGCTTTTCACGTTTGTTAAGACGCGCGGCAAGGAACGAGACGGCAACGGCCGTTGCGACCCATAGCAAGTACTCCTTCGATCCGTCATAATAGGTGTACTCTCCATCCGATATCTGCAGAAACGGAAGTAGGGGAGAGAGCGGTGCCAAGATAAGACGTCCCGCGGCAAGAGGGTACAGAAGCGCGGGCATGCTTGATGAAGAGGTATAGACACCGTCCTCCCCCGCATTCACAAGCGCATCCGCATAGGATGCTGACAATTCCTGCTCAACACGGGTTATTCCCGACTCGAGGTATTCGACCCGTCCGTCGATGCCAGCCGCGCTCCTGAAGACGGGCAGAGCACAAAGAACCATCAACGCAACAACGACAACACAGAGCGACCTGGAGGAGAGAAGCGACCTAAAGATCGCCTTCGAGATTTTGAGCATATTCATCGCCAACCTTAACCTCATCCAGTCGGAACAGAGGGGCCGAACAAAATGCTCGGCCCTTCCTCGCATCTAGTAGGTGCTATAGACAAATTGCCATTTATCAGTTGTGCCAAGAACACCACAGGAGCACATTGCAGCGAGGCGGGATTCCCTATGATGCGCGGATCGGCGATAGCCATTTCGGTAGGAGATCGTCTTGTAAGAGATGTTGAACATCGAGATGCTGTGCCCGCTTACGCCGCGAGGACAGCTGTAGCTCCAGTAGGTATCGACGACGTCGTCCGTATACCCGAGGGGCTCAACGAGGGCACACTGGCTGCTCTCCTGGGAAGGAGGCATCGGGGTATCCGCAAAAGCGGGAGCTCCCGGCAGCAACAGACAAAGAGCGAGGCCGAGGAAAACCAAGAGCTTACACGACTTAACAGTACTGAACATAATCCTCTCCAATCTAGAGGGGTTTCGGTTGCAGCATGCTGTGATTACTTGCCTGCAAAGTCAATTTAACATAAACTGTTAAAAAGTAACCTGAGTTTTTTAAATTCTTCGGAGGTTATTATGAGTTCCGACAATCGCACTCCCCGGCTTCATTCCTTCCGCATCGCATGTGCGATAGCCTCTGCGACCCTTTGCGCCACCGCCATCGCACAAGTGGCGTTCTCCTTAAAGCCAGCAATCGAAGTGCTCGACAACCCTGTAATTGCAGACTCCCCCGCGTATCCAGCCCTTGCGATCTCGACATTGGTCCCTGCCGTCATCGGTATCGCTACGACCATCCTCAGCGCCGTTCTCGTGTGGACGATCAAGAGCGGAGACCCCTTCAAGAAAGGGTCTGCGACATGCTTGAAGGTGCTCGGCATTCTCTTCGTTGTTCAAGCTGCCACCAGCCTCTACGCCGGCTCACTCAAAACCTCCGTTTCGATGTTTGGCGGCGAGGGGGCCGTCGGCGCCCAAGAGATCGCTTCATCATTCGATTGGACCTCTCTGGTTCTCGGCATCGTCCTGTTCATGCTTTCCCAGCTCTTCTTGTACGCCCGAGAGCTGTACCTCGACTCCGACGAGATTGCGTAAGGAAACGCCATGCCCGTAATTGTTCGCCTCGACAAGATCATGGCCGAGCGAAAGATTTCCTCGAACGAACTTGCCGAAAGGATTGGAACCACGCCCGTGAACCTGTCCCGTATTAAAAAAGGGCATATTCGCGGCATTCGCTTCAACACACTCGAGCAGCTATGCCTCGCCCTTCGTTGCCAACCCGGAGACCTTCTCGAAGTCATGAGCGAAGAGGATGCCCGAAAGGAGTTCGGACTCGATTGGTCCGCCGAGGATTAGAGGGCGGTCGTACTCGCCCTGCACACGGGGATGCGAATCGGCGAGGTCTGCGGCCTTCGGTGGTGCGATGTGGATTTCGAGACGGGCCTGATCTCGATCAGACACTCGGTGGCGTACGCGAAGGGAATGGGTTCGTTCATCAAGGACACCAAGACCCATGACGCCAGGGGTATCCCCATCGACCCGGTCGGCCTACTCCCCTTCCTGAAGGAGACCCACGAGATCGACTGCGGAAAGCTGCGCTTGCGCGGCCTTACCGGGGCGGTCGAGATCGGGGACTGCTACATCCTGTCGGAGCCGGGCGCGACCTTCGCGACGACAAGCTATATCCGCAGGGCGTTCAAGACGTTCTCGGAGACCAACGGCCTCATGGGCACCAACGACGAGCTGATCACGTTCCACGGCCTTCGCCACACGTTCGCAACGCAGTGGATCCGCCAAGGCGGCGATATCAAGGCGCTCCAATCGATCCTCGGCCACAAGGACGCCATGGCGACGCTCAACGTCTACGCCGACATCGAGCCCATCTCCAAAATCCATAACATGCTGCGCGCCACGCCGTGCCTTTGGCGCGGGCACCTCGGGCCGAGGGTCGATCCGGGTCCCATGTTCCAACAGAGGATCCAGGAGTCCATCGAGACGCTCCAGGCGTTCGGCTACGGCATCACCGAGCCGGACGACCGAAATATCGCCATACGCGACGTGAAGACGAACAGTTGGCTCTAGCTCACCGAGTACGCGGCAGTGCTGGGCCCATCCCAACTGAGGTCACGGTGGTCCGATAGGGGCGCCGCCCGCGGCATGCGCCGCGGAGCGGTATCCCCTACCGAAGGGCGGGGATGCCCTCCGCTTCCAGTTCGGAATCAGCCGTCGGAGGCGTTCGGCTGACTGCGGGAACGGCCTGTCCGCTCAATGTGTTCGGCTGAGATCGGAAATCAACCCAACACGAGCCGGACACGCGCCAGACGGCTCTTCCCCGTACGGCCTTCCCCCTTACGCTCATGTTGCAGGCATGTAACGCCGCAGCGAGCGCGCCTTTTTTGCGCCAGACAGGTACAATGATGAACACTGTACCGTAGCGGAGCGCCCCGCGCGCGCCGCAATCACGCGAAAGGGTTTCCCATGGCCGAGATCTCGTCCTCCCGTATCGTCATCACCGTCCTTGGCAAGAACCGCCCCGGCATCGTCTCCGGCGTCACCCGTGTCCTGGGCGAGGCCAACGTCGACATCCGCGACATCACGCAGTCCATTATCGAGGACATCTTCACCATGACCATGCTGGCCGATACCGCCGAGTCCAAGCTCGACTTCGCTGAGCTGCAGGAGGCCCTGGCCGAGGCCGGCGAGCTTTCGGGCGTCAACGTGTCCATCCAGCGCGAGGACGTCTTTAACTTTATGTACCGCCTGTAGCGAACAGGCCGTGCAGGAACAGGCCGGCGCATCTGCACTCAAGCACGCCGCCCCCACACGGCCCGGAGAGGAGCGCACATGGCCTACGACGCCAAGAAAATCTATTACCGCTTCGATGACCACTTGAGCCGACTGGTTCTGGATTACGAAGCAAGCCGCCAGATTTCGTCTGAGAGCGAAAGCCTCTACCACGGCCTGCCGACCGACCCTTATGACGAGGGCTTGTTCGAAGAGCACAATGTCAAGCGCGGCCTGCGCAATGCCGACGGCTCGGGCGTGGTCGCGGGCCTCACTCGTATCTCGGATGTGCACGGCTACAACAAGGTCGACGGAAAGGTCGTGCCCGATCAGGGCAAGCTCACGCTTCGCGGCTACAGCATCGAGGATCTGGTCAACAATGCCCAGGCCGAGAATCGCTACGGCTACGAGGAAGTCGCCTATCTGCTTATCACGGGTTCGCTGCCCAACAAGGAAGAGCTCGACGGCTTTTGCGAGCGCCTGGGCGCCTTTAGACACCTGAGTGACGAGTACGTTAAAGAGTTCCCTATGACCACGGTGTCGTCGAGCATCATGAACGTGCTCCAGCGCGCCGTACTGTTGCTCTACGCCTTCGATGCCGAACCAGACGTGATCACGCCCGAGCACGAAATCGACGTCGCCATTTCCATGCTCGCACGTCTCCCGCGCATCGCCGCCTTCGCACACATGGCCTCGGTCGCCAAGCTTCGCGGCTCCGAGGTTCACGTGCCGCACCCCACGCCCGGTCTCTCCACCGCCGAGACCATCCTACAGGTCTTGCGCGGTGGCATGGCGTTCACCCGCGACGAAGCCATGCTGCTCGACGTGATGCTCATGCTGCATGCCGAGCACGGCGGCGGCAACAACTCCACCTTCGCTTGCCGCGTGCTGTCGTCTTCGGCCACCGACCCGTATTCCGCCTACGCCGCGGCTATCGGCTCGCTCAAGGGCCCGCGCCACGGCGGTGCCAACGCCAAGGTCGTGTCCATGCACGAGGACATCCGCGCGCATGTCTCCAACTGGGAGGACGAGGACGAGGTCGCAGCCTACCTGGGCAAGATCCTCGACAAGCAGGCCTTCGACGGCACGGGCCTCATCTACGGTATGGGCCACGCCGTCTATACGCTCAGCGACCCGCGCGCCGAGGTCTGCCGCCGTTACGCGCGCACGCTTGCCGCCAAGAAGGACCTGGGCGATGAGTTCGCGCTCATCGAGCGCATCGAGCGCCTGGCACCCCAGGTCATGCGCGACCACGGCATGACCAAGCCCATCTGCGCCAACATCGACCTGTACACGGGCTTTATCTACAAGATGCTCGGCGTGCCCGAGACGCTTTTTACGCCGTTATTCGCCGTCGCCCGCATGGCCGGCTGGTCGGCACACCGCATGGAAGAGCTCTTCTGCGCGCACCGTATTATTCGCCCGGCCTATCGTCCGGTGATCGAGCCGCTGGAGTACAAGCCGATCGCCGACCGCTAGGACGCGGACCGTTATAGAACTCGAGCGTGGCCAGGGCATCACCGCCCTCGGCCACGCTTTTTATGCCAGTAGAAAGGGCTGCATCGAATGATTGTTTTTTCCGATATGGATGGAACACTGTTGACGAGCGACAAGCAGATGGGCGACGCCACCTGGGCGATGCTCGACGAGCTCGCACGTCGCAGCATTGAGTTTGTACCGTGCACGGGGCGTCCGCTGTCGGGCGTCTTTGAGCCCATCCTCGCCCATCCTGCCGTGCACTACGCGGTCTGCGCCAATGGCGCCAGCGTCTGGCAGCTCGACGACGATGTGCCCAACGATGCCTCGCGCGCCACGCGCATTTTGAGCCGTCCGCTCGATCGCGGCATTGCCCATCGCGTCCATCGCATCGCCGCCGGCCACGATGTGACCTTCGATATCTTCGCGGATGGGCAGTGCTTCCTCCCCCGCTCGCTTTACGGGCGCCTGGATGAGTTCTGCGGCGGTGACCCCCACATCGCGGCTTCGCTCAAGCGCACACGAACACCGATCGACATGGATATCGACAGTAAGATCGACGGGGTCGAGACGCTCGAACGCATCGCCATGTACTGGCACGACCCGGCCGATCGCGACGCCATCGCGGCTGAGCTCGACACGCTCGGAGGCATTGAGGTCACGCGTTCTTACGCCATGAATATCGAGGTCATGGGTGAGGGCGCCACCAAGGGAACGGCCCTCACGTGGTTATGCGAGCACCTGGGCGAGCGTCTCGTCGACGCCTGGGCGTTCGGCGACAACATCAACGACATCCCCATGCTGCAGGCAGCGGGCCACGGCATGGCCATGATCAACGCCGAGCCCGAGGACCGCGACGCCGCCGACGCCATCACCGAGTTCGACAACGACCACGACGGCGTCGCCCGCACCATCATGGCTGCCCTCGCCTAGCAGCAGCAACCCGGCAGGGCAGCTAATTTGGGACGGGGCTATTTTAGCTGCCCGCTTGTGTGGGGTAGCTAAAATAGCCCCGTCCCAAATTAGCTGCCCCAGTCACAGTAGTCGTTGGGGACACTCTTCGCGAAAAAGCTGCAAGGACTGTCCCCAGCTGCCGGCAGAAAAGGAACGTCCCCAACTGCCGGATTAGGCGAGGCTCTCCAGAACGTGGCGGAGCTCCTGCTGGACGGCGTGGTCGCGGTTACAACCCACCACGCGATCGGCCACCGCCTTAAGCGCGGGGCGCGCGTTTTCCATCGCGCAGCCCGTGCCGACAAAGCGAATGATCTCGTAGTCGTTCATCGAGTCGCCAAACGCTATGACCTCGTCGCGATCAATGCCGTAATGCTCCGCGAGCTGCGCGATACCCGAGGCCTTCGATACACCAGGCTGCATGGCATCGATCCACGCGTTGCCCGAAGGCGCAAAAGTAAAGAGCTGACCAAGTTCGCGCTGTAGCACGTACGCACTGTCCATAACCGCACTGTCGTCGCAAAAGATACTCGCTTTGATGATATTTACGCTGGGATCGGGCAGCTCCCAAATACGCTCGGCATTGGGAAGGTCCTTATCGACCTCACGCACGAACTTGCACTCGTCATCGAGCAGGAAGGACTTGGTTCGGTCAAAGAGCGCAAGATGCAGATTGGGAAACGTCCTGACGGCTTGGGCGAGCCTTCGAATCGCCAGGTGGGAATACACCTCACGGTCTACCATCTTACCGTCGGCGTAGACTTGGGCGCCGTTAGCGGCGACAAAGTCCATCTTGTCGCGAACGGGCGCAAAGAACTCGCACAGGCGATCGTAGCGACGACCTGACGATGCGGCGAAATGCACGCCATGCTCGTGTAGCGCCAGAATCAGTTCGTAGGTCTCGGGAGGCACCTGGCCGTTTTCGTCAAGCAGTGTGCCGTCCATATCGGATGCAATCAGTTTAAACATAGAAAAGCTCCCTTCGGGCTTAGTAGTGAAAACAGATGTATATCTGAAAACACCGTACCCAAAGGGAGCTCGAATAAGACCCCGTAGTTATAAACGTTACATGGACCTAGCAAATAGCTCACGCGCGCCAGAGGCCCCACGGTCGCGACGTCAGGCAGCCCGCCAAAGAGTGTCCCCAACGGCTAGTCGTTTAAGAACGTCCCTGATGACTAGTCGGCGTAGGTGAAGGTTGTGACGTCGAACATGCCCTCGGGACGGATGCGGAGCGTCGGGATCACCGGCAGGGGCAGGAAGATGATGCCCATGATGGGGTCGAGCGGCGGCTCGATGCCCATGGCGCGCGCCTTGACCATAAAGTCGTCGTGCTGCGCCGCAACGTCTTCGGCAGCGCCCTCGCTCATCAGGCCGCCGAGCGCCAGCGGAATGCGCGCCACGACCTCGCCGTTGCGCACCAGCACGTGGCCGCCCTGGCCCACGGCCTCAACGGCAGCCATCATATCCGCCGCATTGTCGCCCACCACGCACACGTTGTGCGAGTCGTGGCCGATCGTGGAGGCAATGGCGCCACCGGTGATGGTAAAGCCGCGCACCCAGCCGCGACCGATATGCTTGCCGACCAGGCCCAGGCCAGCGGGGCCGTCGCCGTCGGCGCCCTCGGCCTGCAGCGACACGCCGCGGCCATGGCGCTCAATCAGCATAATGCGGCGCAGGCCCTCGGTGTTCTTGGGGCGAACCATGCCCGTGATGGCCTTGCCCGGCACCACGTCAATCACGGCCTCGCCCGGCTTAAAGGCATAGTCGAATACGTCGAGCGAAAGCTTCGGCAGCTTAACGGAGGCGCGTAGCTCATCGGCAAGGGCCGCGACCTCGGCCATCTCGGGTGCAATCTCGCCCACAAAAGTGCCGTCCTGTGCCACGAGCGCGCCGGCGGCATACACGCGATGCGGAGCCGTGGCAAACGTCAGGTCGTTGAGCACCAGCAGGTCGGCACGCTTGCCCGGGGCAATCGCACCACGCAGCTCGTGTGGGTCGCGGCAACCGTGGTCCAGGCCAAACGCCTCGGCCGTGGAGAGGGACGCCATAGAGATAGCGACCACGGGGTCGATGCCGGCCTCGATAGCCGCGCGGCAGGCATTGTCGATCATGCCGGTCGCAAGCGCATCGGAAGGGGCGCGGTCGTCGGTCGCGAAGCAGCAGCGGCGGGCGCGCGCGGGATTCTCTAGCAGCATCGGCGACAGGTTGGCCAAGTCGTGGCTACACGTACCTTCGCGCAGCATCACATACATGCCGCGGGACAGTTTATCGAGCGCCTCCTCGGGAATCGTCGACTCGTGGTCGGCGATAATACCCGCCGCGGCATAGGCATTGAGGTCCTTGCCGGCAACGAGCGGCGCATGACCGTCGACTTGCTTGGACGGCGTCTGGTTAGCGGCATCGATGCGAGCACAGGTCTCGGGATCGGCCATAAAAACGCCCGGAAGGTTCATCATTTCGCCCAGGCCAAAGACATCGCCCGGATGCTCGGCAAAAAACGCCTGCATATCGGCAGCCGAAATAACGGCACCGGCCTGCTCGTCGGGCAGCGCGGGCACGCACGAAGGCATCATGTACTTGATGGAGATGGGTGCGCGGCGGCCGTCCTCGATCATAAAGCGCAAGCCGTCGAGACCGGCAACATTGGCAATCTCGTGGCTGTCGGCAATGGCGGTGGTAGTACCGCGCGTCGCGGCCATGCGAGCATACTCGGCGGGACGGATGTTCGAGGACTCGATATGCAAATGCCCGTCAATAAAACCGGGAGCGAGATAGCGACCCTGGCAGTCGATGACCTCAGTTGCCTCGTAGGTGCCAGCAGCATCGTCGCGACCATCGTAGAGCACGCCGACGATCACACCGTCCTTGACGGCAACGCTACCGGGCGCCACACGCTGGCCATACACGTCGACGATCTGCGCATTGGTAAACAGCGTGTCGACGGGCACGCGCCCCTCGGCAGCATCGATCACAGACCTCATGACCTCAACGGACATACATACTCCTTTAACCGTAGAAAAAAGCTGCGGAGCGGACAGACCTTCACCGCAGCAAGCCAATAGCCATTGTATGCCAAAAAGAAAGTCCCGCTAACACCCCTTCCGCTTAACGGCACCGCCAAATGATCCCTCCGTCCCCAAGGGATCGTCGCAACCAAAAAGGCCGCAGTCGGGATTCCCGGCTGCGGCCTTATTGCACTTGTGAGGTCAACTCGCTCGTTAGACCAACTTAAAGCCCTTGCGCTTGCCCACGGAGAGGGTGTCGCCCAGCTTGAGGGCGCTCGGATCGATGTTGTAGCTCTTGGGAGCCACAGCCTTGCCGTTGATCTTGACGCCGCCGCCGTCGATGTCGCGGCGGGCCTGACCGGCGCTGGCCGAAAGGCCCAGGTCCTTGAGCAGGCCAGCGAGGTAAATCTGGCCCTCGTCGTTGACGGTCAGCTCAACGTGCTTCTCGGGGAAGTCGGCAAGCTGGCCCTCCTTGAACACACGGTCGAACTCGGCCTGAGCCTCGTCGCCGGCGCCAGCACCGTGGTAGGTGTCGCACAGGTCGCGGCCTAGAGCGCGCTTGAGCTCGTAGGGGTCGGCGGAGCCATCGGCCAGGGCGGCATCGATCTTGTCGACCTCGGCCGGGGTGAGCGAACTGGCCAGACGATAGTACTTGCCAATCATCTCGTCGGGGATGGACATGGTCTTGCCGAACATATCCTTGGGAGCATCGGTCAGGCCGATGTAGTTACCGTAGGACTTGGACATCTTACGGACGCCGTCGGTGCCCTCGAGCAGCGGCATGGTGAGCGCGATCTGCGGTTCCATGCCCATCTTCTCCATGAGCTCGCGGCCGGCGAGCAGGTTAAAGAGCTGGTCGGTGCCGCCCATCTCGACGTCGGCCTTGATCTGCACGGAGTCGAAGGCCTGCATCACAGGGTACAGGAACTCGTGCAGGGCAATCGGCGTCTGGGACTGGTAGCGCTTGGTAAAGTCGTCGCGCTCGAGGATGCGGGCGACGGTGAACTTGGAGCACACCTGCAGCAGGCCGGCCAGGTCCATCGAAAGGATCCAGTCGCCGTTGTGCACGATGGTGGTCTTCTCGGGGTCCAGGATCTTCATGGCCTGGCTCACGTAGGTCTCGGCGTTGGCCTCGATCTGCTCCTGCGAAAGCTGCGGGCGGGTGGAGTTCTTGCCCGAGGGGTCGCCGATCAGCGCAGTGCCGTTGCCGATGATAAGGGTGACGTTGTGGCCCAGGTCCTGGAACTGACGCATCTTGCGCAGGGGCACGGCATGGCCCAGGTGCAGGTCGGGGCTGGTGGGATCGACGCCGAGCTTGATGTTGAGGGGCTCGCCCTTCTCAAGCTTCTTGCGAAGGTCGGCCTCGGGGACGATCTGCGCTGCACCCGAGGTGATGATACGCATTTGCTCGTCAACAGACAGCATTGGGTATCCTCCTTTTGCTATAGCACCCTCACCGGATACGGCGGTGCTGGAAGTTCATAAACCCACTAATAATAACCAAAACAGCGCGACGCGGCACCTACGACAGGAAAATCCTCGTCCTGCCGCACGCGTCGATAACGACCGGCAAACGCGTGCCGTCACGTTCGACCAAAAAGCGCGCCTGCTGACGGCGCGAGCAGTCACGGCAACGGACCTGCCCCGTTGCATCCGTGGCGCAGGCGCCCTCGGCAGTCAGCAAGCAGTGCTCGCACACCATGAGCTCGGGACGGTCGGCATCGACAGGCCCCAAGACACCGGGGCAAGCGGCAAGTTCGGCAACACGCTCCGCATCATTGCCGAGCAACTCGGCCGACAAGCACACCCGCCCCGCACCGAGTCCGCGCAGCCAGGTAAGCGTGGCCCGATTGGCACAGAACACCGGCGCCGCCACGTCAAACGTTGTGCCCAGCTCGCGGGCCATCGCCACTTGTCCCAGATTGCGGCAGACGACGCGCCCGGCACGCTGCATAAGCGCCCGAGTCCGCTCGGCGTCGCCCGCGCGGCACACTTCGTCGAGCACCACCGTTGTATCGGACAGATCTCGCTCATCGCGCGGACCCACATCCATCAGCTCCCAGGCAAAGACCATACGAGCAAAATCCTCGCGCTTTGCCGGCCCCGCCGACCCCACCAACTCCGTCGACGCACCGCCATCCACCGCAGCGCCCTCAAAGGGCAGCACCTCAACGGCACGCGCAACGGGCGCAATCGCATCCGCCTCGGCCCGCATGCGCTCCAACACCGCCGCCGTCTGATCCAACACGCCGGCGCTGCGAATCAGATAGACCTCGCAGCCCGCGTCCACCTTACGTTTGCAATGCACGACGATGCGCTCCCCCGCAGCGGCATCCACGGGGCAAGGCACCTGTGGCCAGCGCTTGGGCACATCGGGACGCGCGTCGGCACCCGGGTAAAATCGGATTTCGAGCGTATCGCCCGCCGCCACGGCGGCATCAAGCTCAACCGTCACCTCTTCGTGACCCACCGCCACCAAGTGGCCCACGCGCACGCCCTGGTTGATCGCGCGCTCAAAGCTCATGAGCTCGGCACCCGAACGACCCCGCAGGTAAGCATCGGTAAACCCACGGTTAAACGACCTTCCCAGCTCGCGTTCAAGCTCTTCCACGGCACCGGAGTCCCACGCGCCGTCGCACAGCATATCGAGTGCCCGACGCCACACCCTCACCACGTTGAATACGTAATCGGGATTCTTCATGCGCCCCTCGATCTTGAGCGATGCCACGCCGGCGGCAACAAGCTCGGGCAGGTGCGCGATACCCAGATAGTCACGCGGACAAAGCAGGCGGTCTCCCTCGACGGCAACAACACTCTGCCCCGCCTCGTCCACTAGGTCGTACGCCAGACGGCACGGCTGCGTGCAGTCGCCGCGCATCGCCGAGCGCCCACGCCGCAAGGCCGAGAACTCGCACGCCCCCGAATAGCCGATGCAAATCGCACCGTGGCAGAATACCTCGATGGGCACGCCCGTGGCACATAGCGCCGCAATCTCGTCGACCGTCAGCTCGCGTGCCGTCGTCACGCGCTCGACCCCCAGCTCATCGGCGGCAAGCCGCACGGCACCCTCGCTATGAGCGCCCGCCTGCGTGGACAGGTGAATCTCGACCCCGGGAATCGCCGCGCGCAGCGCGCAGGCCAACCCGGCATCGGCGACAATCAGAGCACCGGCGCCCAGCTCCAGTGCATGAGCTCCCAACGCCACCGCGTCGGACAACTCATCGTCAAACACGAACACGTTGAGCGTCACGTACACACGCACGCCATGGGCATGCGCCACGGCGCAGCCGCGCGCAAACTCGTCATCCGTAAAGCCATGGGCGCCCACACGGGCGTTAAAGCCGCCCAACCCCGCATAGATGGCATCGGCGCCCGCGGCGATGGCCGCAAGCATCTGGTCGAGTCCGCCCGCCGGCGCCAGCAACTCGGGCAGCGCCGCACCGGCAGCATCCAATCCAGTCTCGTATTGTCCGCTCGGCCCCATCGCCCGAATCGCCATCGGCAAACTCCTTACCAAGGTATGCATTCACTCTGAAAAATGCCGTCTTCCAGCATACACGAGGCCTCGCGCGCCCCGTTTGGTTTATCGTGTAATAACTTATGTCCATCCTGCCCCGACGGCACATCCACCGTCCGGCACGACATACCTGGAGGTCAATATATGGGTCCTCGCCAACGACAGGGACGCAGCCGTTCAAAGACGCATGCTCTGCCCATAATCCTGCTCTCGTTTTTGGGCTTTCTGCTGATTGCGGGCGTGGCATTTGGCATCGGCATGGTCGGCAACGTCAACCGCTGGCTGTCCGATCTGCCCGACTACACCGACGCCAACGCGTATCTGGTGAGCGAGCCCACCGAGATCGTCGACTGCAACGGCAACAAGATCGCGAGCTTCTACACGCAAAACCGCAAGTCTATCACCAAGGACGAGGTCTCCCCCTACGTGCTGCAGGGCACCGTTGACGTCGAGGACGAGCGCTTCTACGAGCACGGCGGTATCGACCTGTGGGGTATCGCGCGTGCTGCGGTGGCAACCCTCGGCGGTGGGCACGAAGGCGCCTCGACGATCACCCAGCAGCTTGTGCGCAACACCATCCTGCAGGAGGAGCAATTCGACTCGACCATTGAGCGTAAGGTGCGCGAGGCCTACATCGCCATCAAGATGGAGGACATGTACTCCAAAGACGAGATCCTCATGATGTACCTCAACACCATCTATTACGGCCACGGCGCCTACGGCATCGAGGCCGCAGCCGAGACCTATCTGTCCAAGAGCGCCGCCGACCTCACCCTGAGCGAGGCCGCGCTACTCATCGGCCTTCCCAACTCGCCTTCGCAGTACGACCCCACGGTCAATCCCGATCTGGCACTGTCTCGCCGCAACAAGGTTCTCGACAACATGCTGCGCCTGGGCCACATCACCCAGGAGGAGCACGATGCCGCACAGGCCGAGCCCATCACCCTCAATGTGACCGAAATCTCGGGCAGCGGCGTCGACGTATACTCGCAGCCCTACTTTGTCTCCTACGTCAAGCAGCTGCTGGAGCAGGAGTTCTCGACCGACGTGCTCTTTAAGGGCGGCCTGACCGTCAAGACCACCATCGACCCCACGATGCAGCAGGTGGCAGAGAATGCCGTCCGCGAGCAGCTCGACACGCTCTCGCTTGACGGCCTGGACATGGGCATGGTCGTCGTCGACCCCAAGACCGGCTACATCAAGTGCATGGTGGGCGGCTACGACTACAACGCCGACGAGAACCACGTAAACCATGCCACGGCCAAGCGTCCCGTCGGCTCCACCTTTAAGGCCTTTACGCTGGCAACTGCCATCCAAAACGGCATGAACCCCAACGTCACCCTCAACTGCAACTCGCCGCTCAAGGCCAAGGGCACCACGACCGAGGTCCAAAATTACGCCAACCAGAGCTACGGCAGCATCACGCTTAAGCAGGCGACGGCATACTCCTCCAACACCGGCTACATCCAGGTGGCGGAAGCCGTCGGCAACAGCAAGATCATCTCGCTCGTCAAAAAGCTCGGCATCGACCCCGCCAAGGACAACATCGAGGACGTTCCCGTCATGACGCTCGGCACCGGCTCGATCTCGCCACTCGAGATGGCCGCCGCCTACGCGACGTTTGCCAACGGCGGCTACTATCGCCAGCCGATCGCCATCACCGAGATTGATTCTCGTACCGGTTCGGTGCTGTACCAGCACACCGACAATCCCTCACAGGTGCTTACCGAGGGCGAGGCCGCCGCGGTCACCGATGTTCTGTCCGGCGTCATGAAGGGCAGCGGTACGGGTGCTGCCGGCGCCCTGAGTGTCAACCAGCCCTATGCCGGCAAGACGGGCACCACCGACAACACCACCAACCTGTGGTTCTGCGGCTATACCCCGCAGCTGGCGTGCGCCCTGTGGACCGGCTATTCCGCGGGCGAGATCCCCATCCAAAAGTACGGCACGGACCTGCTGGGCGACAGCACCAACCTGCCTGTCTTTAAGCGGTTTATGAACACCGTTCTGACCGGTACCGAGCGCGAGGAGTTTGCGACCGGAACGGCGCCCACCTACAAGAACAACAGCGTCTGGAAGTTCTACGGCACCAATAACACCAAGAAGTCGGAGAACGACGACAAGGACAAGGACGAAGAGGAAGAGGAAACCACCACAACGACTACCACGACGACCACGACCACCGAGACCACGGGCGGCGACACCACCGGCGGCACCGGTACGACCGGTGGCTCGACGGGCGGCTCCACTGGTGGTTCGACCGGCGGCGATGGCGGCACGCCTACGCCTACGCCCACTCCCACTCCCGACCCCTCGCCCACGCCTGACGATACGGTCGGCTAAGAAGTACGCGACTAAAGCCAACAAGGCCCCGAGCAGCTTATTGAACTGCTCGGGGCCTTTTAGTTTGAAGCGACTGGGCGGTCGTTATACCAGCAAACAAAAAAAGGGGATACCGACCAACGTCGACACCCCTTACAAGCCACTATGTAAGCGCACGCAGTGCCGAGCGCACGACCCGCACGCCTACTTGCGAGAATTGCTCAGCTTATTGATCAGCGCCTCGAGACGCTCGCCGTCCTCGGCCGTCTGGGCAATAACCAAAATCGTATCGTTGCCGGCAAGCGAGCCAAGCACATCGGGCAACTCTGCCGCATCAACGGCGGCGGCGATGCCGGAAGCCGTGCCAGGCTGAGCCTTGATCATAACCAGATTATCGGTACGCAGAACGCCCGTTACGAGCTCGGAAACCATGCGCTGCAGGTGCAGGTCCTCTGCCAGAACATAGATGCCCTCAGGGAGCTTACGCAGCCCCATATCGGCAATATCGCGAGAGACAGTCGCCTGCGTGCAATCAAAGCCCATAGCACGGAGCTCATCGACCAGCACACGCTGCGTGCGGACGTCCTTATTGCGCACAATATCTCTAATGGCATCCTGGCGCCCATTGCGTTTTTTAGCCATACAAACCCTCACTCCAAAAGATGGCGGAGACAATCAATCAGTGATTGAATAGTTTAACGCTATTTGAAGGCTTTTGTGTATAAGAACGCATTTCGAAACAATTCTATGCAAGTTTGTTTCGTAATGAGCCGTTTAGGCGGTTTTTGCGCCCGTCCGGTTAAGAAAAGCTGCCAGATGCGTACACATCACGCAACGCGCGGGCTTGGCGCTAGCGATCGGCCCAAACAACAGACCGAGCCCCCGATGGTTATCCTTGAGCGCGGCGACCATCTGACGGGTTCGAGGCGCCTCGAGCATATCACGCATGCGGGCGGAACGCTCGATTGACGACACCCCATGCGGGCTCAGACACAAATTCTCGATGCAGGCGACCAGTCCGGCAAAGTAGAACTTTTGGCTTGCCAGCTTGAGCCGGCCACCGCTATCTGCTTCCGAGAGTGAGTCCGCAAGCTCGTCGAGTGCTCGGGTGTCATCGGATACCCTGGCATACATGGTGGGATCAAAGGCATCTGTAAGCTTAGGCGCCACCGCGTGGAAACAAGCGTCGCCGCATCCGGAGACGCGCTGCGCCTGCGAGAGCGCGCATGCCATAAACCCAACTGTGCGAAACGCCTTGTCGCACAAAAGGCATGCCTCAAACAGCGGACGGCTATACATCACGCCAGAGACTTGAGCAACCAAGCCGCCTAAAATCAACTGAGGCAGCCCGGCCACCATCGAAGACTTGTCTTCAATGACAATAGAGGCAGCATCCAAGACACGCGAATGGCGCTCTCGATGTGCATCATAGCGGTCGAGCGACACCGTGGGGAACACTATGTCTGCCGCAGTATCGCACGCGATATCGACCATCTTGGAAAGGGATTGCGGAGCAAACCACTCATCGGCGTTCATGGCGATGATTTGAGAGCCGCGCGAGGCAGCAAAACCGGCACGAAGACACGCGCCGCGCGTCGCGTCCTCGACGTCAATCAAATCAATATGGATGTCCCTGTCGGCAGCAACTTGAAGCGAATGGCGCACACCGGGCGCAGTATCGCGACAGACAACGACAATCTGCAAATCGTAGAGGTCTTGGTTCTGGATACTCTCGAGCGCACGCATCGCATAGCTGGGCGAACCTTCTACCACAAGGATCACCGAAAGTCGCGGATGCGAGCCACGTCGAACCAAATTATCCGTCCTCTCGACAGTAATGAATCAAACCGTGGTTCATGGTACACCCCGGCAATAAAAGCAATGAGACACCGGTTGCATTGCACGCCAAGAACAGATGTTGCACACGCGCAGCCCACAGATGACAGGTGTCGACGCACGACACGTCGAGCCCTCCCCTAGTCGAGCACGACAAGCTCGGCGGGATCGTAATCCACGCCCATAAACGTAAGGCCGCAGGCAGGAGCCGTGGGGCCCGCAGCGGTACGGTCGCAAGCATCGATAACCTCGCGCATCCACTCGGGTTCACGGCGATGCATGCCAATCTCGACAAGCGTGCCCACGATCGTACGGACCATCGAATGCAGAAACGCATTGCCCTCGATGGTGAACGTCAGGATGTCCTCGCCAAACGCAACCTCATGGCCAAATTCGGCACGCATCACGCAGCGATGCGTGGGCTTGCCAACGGCCGAGGCAACCTTGCAAAAGCTCTTAAAGTCCTGCTCGCCCAAAAGCGCAGGGCAGGCGGCCGCCATCGCATCGACGTCGAGGGGATAGCGATGCCACCACACCGCACCGCGCGAGAGCACGGGGCGCGCATCGCGATCGGCAATACGGTACGTATACGTACGGGACCGCGCGTCAAAGCGGGCAGAAAAGCCCCTACGGGCCTTGTAGACCTCGTTTATGGCAATATCTTTGGGCAGGAGGGCATCCATAGCCCTCAGCCACCTACGGCGCGTCAGAGCAAGCTCAGCGTCCGTTACGGGCACGCTAATGTACTGGGCCACCGCATGCACGCCGGCATCGGTACGACCCGCACACGTCAGATCGATCGGGCGGCGCAGCAGCGTCTCGATAGCGCGGCGTAACTCGCCCGCAACGGTCGTCTGGCCCGGCTGCTCGGCAAATCCGCTATAGGACGAGCCATCATAGGCAACACGGAATACAAGCGTGGCATCGAGCTCAGGAATCGAATTGAAATCAGACGGCGCGGTCATGGGCGCTCCCAACAAACAATCAACGGTATCGCGACAAAAAAAAGAGGGGTACGCGAACGTACCCCTCGAATATAGCCTATGCAGACGGATTGTCTACTCAGCGGTCTCCTCAGCAGGAGCCTCCTCGACGGCCTCGACCTTCTTGGGAGCAGCGGCCTTCTTGGGGGCCGGAGCAGCCTTCTTGGCCTTAGGCGTGCAAGGCTCGGTGACGAGCTCCATGATAACGATAGGAGCGTTGTCGCCCTTACGGTTGCCGAGCTTCATGATGCGGGTGTAACCGCCGTTGCGGTCCTGCCACATGCCCTGGGCAGCCTTGTCGAAGATCTCGGCAACGAGCTGCTTATCGCCGAGCTTGGCGATGGCCAGACGACGAGAGTGCAGGTCGCCCTTCTTGGCCCAGGTGATGATCGGATCGACGACCGAACGCAGCGCCTTAGCGCGGGTCTCGGTGGTCTTGATGCGGTCGTTCTCGAAGAGGGCCTTGGCCAGGCTCTTCTTCATGGCCTTGGTGTGGCTCGCATCGGTGCCGAGCTTCAGGCCCTTCTTAACGTTGTGACGCATGGTCTAGTTTCTCCTCAAATATGCGAAGCATTAAGCCTTCAGGCTCAGGCCCATGGACTCAAGCTTGTCCTTCACTTCCTCGATCGACTTAACACCGAAGTTACGGATGTTGAGCAGATCGTTCTCCGAGAACTCAACGAGCTGACGGACCGAGTGAATGCTGGCGCGCTTAAGGCAGTTGTAGGAACGGACGGAAAGGTCCAGATCCTCGATCTGCTTGTCCAGCTCGGCGTTGTCGTTGGTGACCTCGGGAGCGAAGATCGAAGCCTCCTCCTCGACCTCGGGGGTCTCGGCAAGGTTCATAAAGGCAGCCATATGCTGGTTGATGATATTGGCAGCCTGGACCACGGCGTCGCGCGGAGCGATGGAGCCGTTGGTCTCGATCTCGAGGACAAGGCGGTCGTAGTCGGTGTGCTGACCGACACGGCAAGCCTCAACGAGCTTGGCGCAACGGGACACCGGCGAGTACAGCGAGTCGACGTGGATCACACCGATGGGATCGTTGTCGCGCTTGTTAGCCTCGCCAGAGACATAGCCGCGGCCATAGCCGATGCGCATGCTCATGGTGAGATGGCCACCCTCGGTAAGCGTAGCGATGTGCTGCTCGGGGTTGACCAGCTCAAACTCGGACGGAATAAAGAAGTCCGCACCGGTGACCTCGCAGGGGCCGTCAACAGAAATGGTGGCGGTCGCCTCGTCGGTCGTGCCGAGAGCCCTGAAGACAAGACCCTTGACATTCAGGACGATGTCGGTGACATCCTCGACCATGTTAGGGATGGTCATGAACTCGTGCTGTGCACCATCGATCTGAATAGCCTCGACGGCGGCACCCTCGAGCGAGGACAGAAGTACGCGACGAAGGGAGTTACCCAGCGTATCGCCGTAGCCACGCTCGAGCGGCTCGACGGAGACACGAGCAGACGTCTCGTTGATCTCTTCGACCTGAACCTGAGGCCTAATGAATTCTGACATGTATTACCTCCAGCCTCAGCAGCCCGGATGGACTACTTAGAGTAGAGCTCGACGATGAGCTGCTCGTTGATATCACCGCTGATCTGCTCACGCGTCGGCAGAGCGAGCACGTTACCAGACAGCTTCTCGATATCGACCTCGAGCCAGCCAGGGACCTCAAAGCGCTCGGAGGAAATCAGGGCCTCCTTGATGGGGAGGAGGTCACGGAACTTCTCGCCGACAGCGACGACGTCGCCGGCCTTGACGCGGTAGGACGGGATGTCCACGCGCTTGCCGTTCACGGTGAAGTGACCGTGACGGACGGACTGACGAGCCTCTTTGCGGGTGCGGGCGAAGCCAAGACGGAAGACGACGTTGTCGAGGCGAGACTCAAGGATGATCATGAGGTTCTCACCGGTGACGCCGTTCATCTTACGGGCCTTGTTGAAGTAGCCGTGGAACTGCTTCTCCAGAACGCCATAGATGAACTTGACCTTCTGCTTCTCGCGCAGCTGCATGCCGTACTCAGATTCCTTGCGACGGCGCTTGGGCTGACGGATAGATTCCTTCTTGCTGCTGTAACCGAGCTCAGCGGGATCGATCCCGAGCTGACGGCAGCGCTTAAGAACAGGAGTCCTGTCGATTGCCATATTGATACGATCCTTTCAGTTACACGCGGCGACGCTTCTTGGGGCGGCAGCCGTTGTGCGGAATGGGGGTCTTGTCCTGGATGCTCGAGACCTCGAGGCCAGCAGCCTGGAGGGAGCGGATGGCGGTCTCACGACCGGAGCCGGGGCCCTTGACGAAGACGGAAACCTTCTTCATACCGTGCTCCATGGCCTGCTTGGCAGCAGCCTCGGCAGCCATCTGGGCAGCGAACGGCGTGGACTTACGGGAGCCCTTGAAGCCCACCTGGCCAGCCGACTTCCAGGAAATGACATTGCCCTGGGGATCGGTGATCGAAACGATCGTGTTGTTGAACGTAGAACGAATGTGAGCCTGGCCCACGGAAATGTTCTTACGGTCCGCGCGCTTCAGACGGGCAGCGCGAACGTTCTTCTTAGCAGTAGCCATCTATCTAGCGCTCCTTATTTCTTCTTCTTAGCACCGATCTGACGCTTCGGGCCCTTGCGGGTACGAGCGTTAGTGTGGGTGCGCTGGCCGCGGACCGGGAGGCCCTTGCGGTGACGAAGGCCGCGGTTGCAGCCGATGTCCATAAGGCGCTTGACGTTCTGGTTGCGCTCACGGCGGAGGTCGCCCTCAACCATGATCTGGTTCTTATCGATATAATCGCGGATGGCGTTAACCTCATCCTCGGTGAGGTCCTTAACGCGCGTATCCACGTTAACGTTGCACTCGACGCAGATCTTCGTCGCAGTGGTGCGGCCGATGCCGTAAATGTAGGTCAGACCGATCTCAACGCGCTTCTCACGCGGGAGGTCGACACCATTAATACGGGCCAACGTAGTCTCCTCTCTTAACCCTGACGCTGCTTATGACGGGGGTTCTCGCAAATGACGAGGACCTTGCCATGGCGCCTAATGATTTTGCACTTATCGCACATCTTCTTGACCGAAGGACGTACCTTCATCGTTCTTCCTTTCGGTAGCGCTCAAACTACTTCCCTACTATCTACTCGCCCAGCCGCAGGCGTTTAAAACTATGGCTGGTCTTCACACACAATCCGACCGTAGGTTGAGCTAAGCCTGCAGCCGGAAATGGAGTGCGTGTATGCGTGCCGCTATTTGTAGCGATAGGTGATGCGGCCGCGGGTCAGGTCGTACGGGGAAAGCTCCACGACAACCCTGTCACCGGGGAGAATACGGATGTAATTCATTCGGATCTTGCCAGAAATGTTGCATAGAACCGAATGACCGTTCTCGAGCTCGACCTTAAACATGGCGTTGGGCAGCGGTTCCTTTACCGTACCCTCGAGCTCAATTGCGTCTTCCTTCTTCACAAGCAATCATCTTTCTCTAGAAAACGACAGCGATTGAGTATTCTACAACACGTATGCACGTATCGTAATAACTTCGTAATGGCTCCACAACTAAGTGGAACTTGTTACATTTCTCCGCCTTGGAGCGAACACCAAGCACCTTGGGCATCCGTGGTGAGAATCACCGGACCGTCATTGGTAATGGCGACGGTGTTCTCGTAGTGCGCGGCGGGCAGGTGGTCGTTGGTCGTAACAATCCAACCGTCGGAGCCCGTGCTCACATGGTTGGAACCCATCGTAACCATCGGCTCGATGGCAATGACCATGCCGGCCTGGAGGCGAACGCCCCTCCCCTTCTTTCCATAGTTAGGAACGTTGGGGTCCTCGTGCATCACGCGGCCAATGCCATGGCCAACATAGTCACGAAGAACGCCATAGCCGTGAGACTCGGCGAGAGACTGAACGGCATAACCAACATCCCCGATATGGTTACCGGGGACAGCCTGCTCGATGGCAGCCTTAAGGCAATCGCGCGTAACCTCGCACAGGGCCTTGGCCTCGGGCGTTGGGGTGCCAACGAAAAACGTCCAAGCGTTATCGCCGACCCAACCGTCGACAACGGCTCCCGTATCGATGGAAATGATATCGCCATCGCGCAGGATCATGTCGGGGTTGGGAATACCGTGGACCACGGCATCGTTGATCGATGCGCAAATGGTTCCCGGGAACCCGCCGTAACCCTTAAAGGCCGGGGTGCCGCCATGCATGCGGATAATCTGCTCCGCGAGCTGATCGAGCTCAAAAGTCGAAACGCCGGGGCGCACCATGGCTCCAACGTGGCGGAGCGCCATCTTAGATAGCGCTCCTGCCTTCTTCATCTGCTCGATTTGCGTTGCAGACTTAATCTTGATCATAGACCGAGAGCCTCTTTGACATCCCCGTACACGGTCTCGCGAGCCTGGTCACCGTTGACCGACTGGAGCAGACCCTGGCCACGATAGTAGTCGACGAGCGGGCTCGTGGACTTCTCGTAGACGTCGAGACGGTTCTTGATGGTCTCGGGCTTGTCGTCGTCGCGCTGATACATCTCGCCGGCGCACTTGGGGCAGGTAGCATCGGCAGCGGTGCCGGTGTAACCGCAGGCGCGGCAGGTGCGACGCGAAGACAGACGATCGATGATGACCTCGGGGGCAACGTCGACCAGAAGGGCGCAGTCGATCTCGCGACCCATGGCGGAGAGCTCGGAATCGAGCGTCACAGCCTGGGCGGTGTTGCGCGGGAAGCCGTCGAGGATGAAGCCCTGCTGGGCGTCATCGGCGGCAAGGCGCTCCTTGACAAGGTCGATCACGAGCTGGTCGGGAACGAGCTCGCCAGCGTCCATGTACTTCTTAGCCTGAATACCAAGCTCGGTGCCACCCTTGACGGCAGCACGCAGCAGGTCGCCCGTGGAAATGTGAGCGACGCCAAACTCGGCGACGAGCTCCTGTGCGACGGTGCCCTTACCGGCACCCGGAGCTCCGAGCAATACGAGGTTCATGAGCAATCCTCCTCTAGCCTATTTAAAGAATCCATCGTAATCATACATCTTGATCTGGCCTTCGAGCTTATCGACCGTGTCGAGCACGACGCCGACCATGATGAGGATGGACGTTCCGCCAAAAGCCTGGATCAGATGGTTACCCGTGAAGGAGAAGATGATCGAAGGCACGATGGCGATGAGCGCCAAAAAGACAGCGCTGGGAAGCGTAATCTTGTTGAGCGCGTTCTTGATGTAGGCCGCGGTAGCCCTACCCGGACGCACGCCCGGAATAAAGCCGCCCTGCTTCTTAAGGTTGTCGGCCGTGTCATCGGGATTGAACACCATGGAGGTGTAGAAGTACGCGAAGAACACGATGAGGACAACGTTAAGCACCCAGTTGAGCCAACCGGTCGAAAGCGCGGAGGCAACTGCCTGAATCCAGCCGATGCCGGGGAAGAACACGGCAATCTGAGCCGGGAAGTACAGCAGCGCCGAAGCGAAGATGATCGGCACGACGCCCGCGGTGTTGACCTTGATGGGCAGGTAGGTGGTCTGTCCACCCATCATGCGACGGCCCACGACGCGCTTGGCGTAGGAGACCGGAATGCGGCGCTGGCCGCGCTCAAGGAAAACGATCAGCGGGATAACCAGCAGGATGATGGCGCAGATGATCACCATGGTGATGATGCCACCGGCATTGCCCTCGGTGCTGGAGAAGATAGCCTGCGGCAGACCGGCCATGATGTTCGCAAAGATGATCAGCGACATGCCATTGCCGATACCGCGCTGGGTGATGAGCTCACCAATCCACATGATCAGCATGGCGCCCGCAGTGAGCGTGCCGACGACCATGAGGTCGAAGATGATCTCGGGAGCGCCGGCGCCATTAAAGCTGATGCCGAAGCTCTTAAAGAGGAAGAGGTAACCCACGGAGTTGAGGATTGCCAGAGCCAAGGTGAGGTAACGCGAATACTGCGTAATCTTGGTCTGACCGACCTCGCCCTCGCGGGCAAGCTCATGCAGGGAAGGCACGACGGCCTGGAGCATCTGGAGGATGATCGAGCTGGTGATGTAAGGCATGATGCCCAGCGAAAACACCGACACATAGCTCAACGCGCCGCCAGAGAAAAGATTCAGGAGGGCCATAGCACCTGCGGCGACCGAATTGTTATCGGTCGAGAAAAGGCCCAGCATCCCCTGGAAGGGAATGCCGGGCACAGGAACGTGCGCACCAATGCGGTACACGACGAGCATAGCTATGGTAAAAAGAATCTTTTCGCGCAATTCTTTGATGCGGAAAGCATTCTTAAGACCATTTAGCACGGCAGCTCGACCTTTCCGCCGGCGGCCTCGATCTTGGCCTGCGCAGAAGCGCTGACCTTGTCGACCTTGACCGTGAACTTCTTGGTGAGCTCACCATTGCCGAGCACCTTGACGGGCTCGAACTCGCTCTTGGTGATGCGAGCGGCCTTAAGAGCGGCACCGTCGATCACAGCGCCATCCTCGAACTTACGCTCGAGACGCTCAACGTTAACAGCGGTGTACTCGATACGACGGGGGTTGCGGAAGCCCGGAAGCTTGGGCAGGCGCATAGCCAGCGGAGTCTGGCCACCCTCGAAGCCGGCACCCTTGGTGCCGCCAGAGCGGGAACCCTGGCCCTTCTGGCCGCGGCCAGAAGTGGTGCCGTGACCCGAAGAATTGCCACGGCCGACGCGCTTACGGTTCTTGGTGGAACCGGGCGCGGGAGTAAGATCGTGAAGCTGCATTTGCTACTCCTCTACAATCTCGACAAGGTGCTTGACCTTGAAGATCATGCCGCGGACGGACTCGTTGTCAGCAATCTCGCGAACCTCGCGGATCCTGTGGAGACCGAGGGCACGGACAGTACGGACCTGGTCCTGCTTGCAACCGTTGGTGCTGCGGACCTGCTTGATCTTGATGGTGTCAGCCATGCTTAGTTCTCCTTACCGACGAACATCTCGGAGACCGTCAGGCCACGGCGAGCCGCGACGTCCTCAGGGCTGGAGAGCTCCTTGAGGCCCTCGACGGCAGCCTTGATGATGTTGAGGCCGTTGTCGGTACCGAGGGACTTGGACAGGACGTTCTTGATGCCAGCAAGCTCGAAGAGGGGACGCACAGCGCCGCCGGCGATAACGCCGGTACCCTCGACAGCGGGCTTGATGATGATGCGGCCGGCACCAAAGTGGCCGAGAACCTCGTGCGGGATGGTGCCCTGCTCGGTCACCGGCACGTGGAACATGTTCTTCTTGGCATCGAGAGACGCCTTGGAGATGGCCAGGGGCACCTCAGCGGACTTGCCCATGCCAACGCCGACGTTGCCCTTGCCGTCGCCAACGACGACGAGAGCGACGAGGCTCATGCGACGACCACCCTTGACGGTCTTCGACACGCGGTTGATGTAAACGACGCGCTCCTCGAACTCGGAGGCCTCGCGCTGCTGCTTCTGATTACGAGCCATGTGCTACATACCTCCTAGAACTCGAGACCGGCGGCACGAGCACCGTCGGCGAGGGCCTTGACGCGGCCATGGTAGATACGGCCACCGCGATCGAAGGCGACCTTGGTGATGCCGGCCTCGATGGCACGCTTGCCAACGAGCTGACCGACCTTCTCCGCAGCCTCCTTGTTCGAGGTGTGGGTGCCCTTGAACTCGGCCTCGAGGGTCGAGGCAGAGACGAGCGTCAGGCTGGAGCCCTTGCTGTCGTCGATGATCTGGGCATAGATGTTGGCGTTAGTACGGGTCACGCGAAGACGCGGACGCTCGGAGGTACCCGAGACCTTGCCGCGAACACGACGCTGACGACGCTTGAGGCCTTCCAGCTTCGCCTTATGCTTGTTCATACGTAAACTCCTAAAAAGGTTGATCTTGCCAGCACCTGACGGGGTGCTGGTCTTATGCGAGTGAGTCGGTTACGACTACTTGGCGGCCTTACCCAGCTTGCGGCGGATGTGCTCGCCAACGTAGTGGATACCCTTGCCCTTGTAAGGCTCGGGAGGACGATGGCCGCGGATCTCAGCGGCGATCTGACCGACCTGCTGCTTGTTGATACCCTTGACGTTCACGTGGGTGTTGTCGGGAACCTCGAAGGTGATGCCCTCGGGAGCCTCGACGATCACGGGGTGCGAGAAGCCCAGGGAGAACTCGAGGTTCTTGCCCTTCTGCTGCACGCGGTAACCGACGCCGGCGAGCTCGAGCTTCTTCTCGAAGCCCTCGGAAACGCCAACCACCATGTTGTGGATGAGGGCGCGGGTGAGGCCGTGGCGGGCACGGGTCTCACGCTCGTCGTCGGGACGGGAAACGGTGAGGACGTTGTCCTCGACGTTGATAGCGAGCTTCTCAAAGACATCGAGCTCGAGCTGGCCCTTGGGGCCCTTGACGACAACGTTGTTGCCGTTGACTGCCACTTCGACTCCGGCGGGAATCTGGACAGGCTTATTACCGATACGAGACACGGTGATCTCCTTTCCTTCTACCTACCGAGCGAATTACCAGACGTAAGCGATGATCTCGCCGCCGACGTTGTGCTTGCGAGCATCGCGGTCGGTCATGACGCCATGGCTGGTGGAAATAATGGCGGTACCAAGGCCACCGCGGACGCGGGGCATGTCGGCAACGCCGGTGTACTTACGCAGGCCCGGCTTGGAAATGCGGCGGATGCCGTTGATGACCTTAGCCTTCTTGGGTCCATACTTAAGCGTGATGTGCAGAGTCTTCTGGGGAACGGTGTCCTCGACATCGTAGCCCTCGATGTAGCCTTCCTCGTGCAGAACACGAGCGATCTCGACGAGCTTCTTGCTGCTCGGCATGGAGACCGTGGCCTTGTTCACAGAGTTAGCGTTACGGATGCGCGTAAGCATATCTGCGATCGGGTCTGTAAGGTTCATACAGATTCTCCTTCGTTCTTGATGAACACGTGCTCTTGGTTCTTCGCCGCCCTTAACGGCAAAGCCTAACTAGCGCGTTTTCCCTGTTCCAAACGGATGCTTGAAACGCTGGTAGTGACTTACCAGCTGGCCTTCTTAACGCCGGGAAGCTCGCCCTTGAGTGCAAGCTCGCGGAAGCAGACACGGCACAGGCCGAACTTGCGGTACACAGAGTGCGGACGGCCGCAGCGCTGGCAGCGCGTGTACTCACGAGTAGAGAACTTCTGCTTGCGATTGCACTTGACGATCATCGATGTCTTAGCCACTTATATCCTCCTCACATAGAGTATTGTTCGCCCCAAGCGCCGCCCCCTTCTGGGAACGGCGCTCATAGGGCAGGTGAACCTATTTCTTGAACGGGAAACCGAAGGCATCCAGAAGGGCCTTGGCCTCCTCATCGGTATTGGCGGTGGTCACGAAAGTGATGTCCATACCACGCTGGTGATCGACGGAGTCGAAGTCGATCTCGGGGAAGATGAGCTGCTCGGTGACGCCCATGGAGAAGTTACCACGGCCGTCGAAGCTCTTGGCGGAGATGCCGCGGAAGTCGCGGATACGGGGAATCGCGACGGAGGTCAGACGATCGAAGAACTCCCACATACGGTCGCCACGCAGGGTAACCTTGCAGCCGATCGGCATACCAGCGCGCAGGCGGAAGGTAGCGATGGACTTGCGGGCACGGGTGATCATCGGCTGCTGGCCGGTGATGGCGCGCAGGTCGCGCACGGCACCGTCGATGGCCTTGGAATCGGTAGCGGCCTCGCCGACGCCCATGTTCACGACGATCTTCTCAAACTTGGGGATCATCATGACGTTCTCGTACTGGAACTTGTCCTGAAGCTGCTGCTTGACCTCGTTGTTGTACTTGGTCTTCAGACGCGGCACATACTTCTCTTCTGCCATTGTTCACTCCTTCTTGGGGTTTTAAGCACGGGGCGTGGCCACGATGGGTTGTCCTCGTGCCTCCTGGCTGCATCCGCGCCGCTCATGGCATTTCGCGGTTTGGACTCGACGCAGCAGGAGCCGACAAAACAATCGGTACTATACGCGCATCGGGAGCGTATTTCCAGAAAAACCTCGTCTGCCTGCACAACTCCACAACTCCCCCGCACAAATTGATCCCTAGGGCACGGAGGAAAACAGCAGTTGCGGTGAGATAGGGACTGTTTGATGGCTTAAAAGGCTTAAACAGTCCCTATTCCACCGCAACTCATATATGGGGCGTTATTTTTGGCGCGGGAGGACCAGGTTGAGGATCACAGCAACGAGCGCGGCGACGGCAATGGAGGATCCGCCAAAGACGGTGCCAACCCATGCGGGGAATCCAGCGCCGGCAAGCGCGCCGGCCGTGCGCTCAATGCCCGTGCCAAAGGCGATAGAGAGACCCATGAGCGTGGTATCGCGCTGAGGCAGGCCGTGGCGGGCAAACATGACCACACCGTTCATACCGATGGTCGCGAACACGCCGATCGTGGCGCCGCCGATTACCGGCTGCGGAATGGACGTGAGTACCGCCGCACACTTGGGCAGCAGGCCCGCGATGAGCAAGATGGCGGCGGCAAGCGTAAAGACCATGCGGTTGACGACCTTGTTCTCGGCGATAATGCCCACATTCTGGCCAAAGGTTGCCGTGGGGACGCCGCCCAAAAAGCCTGACAGCATACCGACCAGGCCGTTGGCGATCAGGCCACCCGAGATCTGGCTATCGGTCGCAGGGATATCGAGCGCAGCGGACGACACGGCGGCAAACTCGCCCATGACCTGCACGGCGTTGACAATGGCGACAACGCCCACGACGGCGCACGCGGCCGGGTCGAACACCAGGCGATGGGCGCCCAGAGCCGGCGGGGCGAACCAGCTGGCAGTCGCGATGGCCGAGAAATCGACCATGCCCAACACCGCAGCCAAAACAAAGCCCGCGCAGATACCGGCCAGGATGCTGCCCAGTCTAAGCGCGCCCTTGCCGTAGTTGCCGGCCATAAAGGTAACGACAAACGTCACGAGCGCGACGGCCCAGTTGGTGACACTGCCAAAATCGGCCGCGCCCTCCCCGCCCGCCATGGAGGCAACCGCCACTGGGCATAGTGACAGGCCAATGACAAAGATGACGGTGCCGAGCACCGGGGCCGGGAACAGAAAGCTCACGCGCCTAAACAGCAGGCCGAAGAGCACGACGAGCGCGCCACCGATTGCCTGGGCGCCCAGCACGGCCTCAAAGCCGAGCTCGAGACCGACCGCCTTGAGCGCCGGCACGAAGGTGAAGCTCGCGCCCATCACGATGGGCAGGCCCGAACCGACGACACCTTTTATGGGGAACTGTTGAAGGAAAATGTCGAGCGCCGAGAGGACGAGCGACGCCTGGATGACAGCGGCTTCCTCTTGAGGGGTAAAGCCACAGACCGACGCGATAATGATGGCGGGCGTGACGATACCCGCGAATGCCGCCAGCACATGCTGCAGTGCATGGGGTAATACCTGCACAAACGAAACTTTTCCCGTACGCTCGAACAGGGCATCCCCTGCTGCCGACTCTGCCATTTGCGCCTCCCATACCCTAAGCAGCGGCCCCATGCCGCTCAACGGTCGGACATTATAGGGCATATGACACAGGTAGCATTTTGACCCGCTATCCTGCATCCCCCGGGGACAAACAGCAGTTGCGGTGAAATACGGACTGTTTGATGGCTTAACAGGCATAAACAGTCCGTATTTCACCGCAACTCATATATGGGGATGAGACTATCGCTTGCGGGGGACGAGTTTGGTGCGGCGCAGGTGGATCATCTCGGCGGCGATGGAGATAGCGATCTCCTCTGGGTCCTCGGCCTCGATGGAAACGCCGATCGGCAGGTGCAGCTCGTCGATCTGCTCCTGCGTAAAGCCCTCCTGCTCCAGGCGGGCGCGCACAAAGGCCGTCTTGCGGCGCGAACCCAAGCAGCCCAGATAGGCGGGTTTGGCGCGCATGGCCTGAATCACCACGTCGATATCGGACTTGTGACCCGCCGTGGCGACGACCACCAGGTCGCGCGGGCCGATGGGGCACTGCTTGCTCAGGTTCTTGTAGTCGACCAGACGACGGTCGTAGACACCTGGCACCCATTCGGGGGTCAGCGTGCCGGGGCGGTCGTCGCAAGCCACGACGGCAAAGCCCGCCGCCGTGAGCACCCGCGCCGTCGCAGCACCCACGTGGCCGCAGCCAAAGATATAGGCCAGGCCCTCGGGGCAGAGCGTCTCGATGTGCGCCGGGGGAATCTCGGAGGCCGCGTTGGTGTAGGTGACCTTACTCCCCTCCTCCACCAGCGAAAGCCCGGGGCAGCCCGCAATGGTGCGGCGCGATTCCTCGCCATGGTACTCGGCCACATCGCCCTCGAGCACGCCCGCGATAAACGGCTCAAAGTCGATGACGAAGTCGCCGATGCGCCGATAGGCCAAGATGTCGGCAACCGACTGGAACAACGGCGCCTTGGTCGCATCCAGGTGCAGATAGCACAGGCAGATGGCTCCGCCGCAAATCATGCCGGTATCGGAGTTCTCGCCGCCCATGGTGTAGCGGACCAGACGCGATTTACCCCCGGCCAGCAGCTCGCGCGCCTCGTCCAGCGCAAAGAGCTCAATCTTGCCGCCGCCGATAGTGCCCGCCTGGCTGCCATCGGCAAAGACAGTCATCCATGCGCCCACACCGCGCGGGGACGACCCCGCCGTACCGGCCACTACCACCAGCTCGCACGTCTCGTCAGCACGCAGGGCGGCAAGCGCCGCATTCACCACATCGAGCTTTTCCATTGCCGCCTTCTATCCTCTAAAGACATCGGTGAGCATAGCAAGCGCCTCGAGCACGCCGCCGCCGACCGATGTCGCCTTGTCCGAAATATAGTTGATATAGTTGGCGTCGCCGCGCGGATCGACATCGGCGCATTTAAAGCCCTCAGTCACCCGCACGCCGTTCGCCAAAAGCCCGCGCAGACAGCCATCGATCTGCGTGCACATGGGCGTATCGCCCGCGTAGCCAATCACGTCTCCGGCACTCACGATGTCGCCGATTGCGCGGTCGGACCGAAACACGCCGGCGGCGGGGCTGTGGATAACACGTTCCTTGCCATAGCCGGCGATAATGCCCGGCACGCCCGTGTTGGGCTGGGGCGAACCTTGGGTAATGACACGGCCGAGAAAATGCCCGCGCATGGTCTCGACCACGGCGTCGCAATCGACCGGCGCGGTAAAGCCCGGCCCCACAGCGATGACGGCAGGCGCCATGTCGCGCGTGGTGCCCAAGTTGCGCTTAGCCAAAATCGCGTCGACCACAGCCGCGGGTTTAAGCTCATCGAGCATCTTGGCCTGAGGGTCCACCACAACGGCGACGTCTCCAGCCTCGGTAATCTCAAGCGCCTCAGCCGGCGTCTGCGCCAAGCGAGCGCGAATGCCTTCGACCTCGACCTCGCCCAAGCGAATGGCCTCGCAAAAACTGATTGTGCGACGGATGCACGTGGGAACCGCGATATCTGCCATAACGACCGACACGCCGGCGCGCACCAAACGGGCAGCGACACCCGTGGCGATATCACCGGCGCCGCGAACATAAACGAGCATTCCCGGGGCACCTCCCTGTGCTACGGTTTGAGCAGAGAAAAAGCGGTCCGACCGCTACTCTGATGATTATTTATTATCACAGTATTATACGGCGGTGAACAGATGGAAACGGTTAGCGGCAATCTTGCCTCTGCGCTCAGGATCGAGCCGGGCATTACCGCGATTATCGGCAGTGGCGGCAAGTCGACGCTGCTGAAGACGCTGGGTCTCGAGCTCATGCGCACTGTCGGCCGCGTGCTCCTCTGTACCACCACGCACATGTTTCCCGTCGCCGGCGTGCCATGGGACGGGTCGAGCCGTCGCCTGGACGCCGCGCCTTGGAAGCCGGGGACCCTACATGTTCCCGGCTGCACCTGCGAGGCATGCGCGGGACTTGTCCGCGGAAGTATCTGCCAGGCGGGTGTTTTGAACCCGGAGACAGGCAAGCTCTCCTCCCCTGCCGAGCCGCTCGACCAGCTGGCACAGCGCTTTGACTATGTGTTGACCGAGGCAGATGGCAGCAAGCGACTCCCGCTCAAGGCGCATGCCGCCTGGGAGCCGGTAATTCCCGCCGCCACGGCAAACTTTGTCTGGGTCGTCGGCGCCTCGGGGCTGGGCAAGCCCGTCGCCGAGGTTGTCCACCGCCCCGAGCTCTTCTGCGAGCGCTGCGGCTGCGAGCCCACCGACGCTGCCACCCCAGAGCGCGTCGCCCAGGTGCTCAATGCCGAGCTGCAGATGCTGAACCTCAACAATGCCCGTATCATGCTCAACCAAGTCGACACGCTTGCTGATCCAACGATGGCAGATCGCTTCGAGGCAGCCCTCGGCCGCTCCATCGTCGCCACCAGCCTCAAGGGGTAGCTAAAAGAGCCCCGTCCCAAATTAGCTACCCCGGCGGCCTTCCTGTTAGCGGGGGACGTAGCGGCCGGGTTGGGCTCCGGTGGGCTCGCCGTCGCGCGCGGCCAGCACGCCGTTCACAAACACGGCCTTGACGCGGCCATGTGCCTCAAAACCCTCGAGCGGCGTGTAGTCCACAGCCTGATGCTGCGTCGCGGCACTGATCGTCCAGCGCGCCTTGGGATCCCACACGCACACGTCGGCATCGGAGCCCTCGGCAAGACAGCCCTTGCGCGGGTACATGCCAAACACGCGCGCCGGGTTCTCGCTCATCAGGCGGCAGAGGTCCTCGGGGCCCAGCTGTCCCTCAAAGCTCGTGGCAATCGCGACGGGACGATGCTCCACGCCGGGCCCGCCGTTGGGAATCGCGCGGAAGTCGTCGCGCCCGCGGTCCTTTTGCCCGTGCAGATTAAAGCTGCAGTGGTCGGTGGCGATGGTATCGATCTCGCCGGCCACAAGCGCCTCGCGCAGGGCCGCACGGTCGCCGGCATGGCGCAGCGGCGGACTCATCACATACTTGGCACCCGCGAAGCCGTCCTCTCCCTGCTCCAGATAGCAGGTGTCGTCGAGCATCAGATATTGAGGGCAGGTCTCGACATAAATATTCTTCTGCCCGCGCGCCTTGGCAGCGCGAATGGCCTCGAGCCCCAGCTTGGTCGAAAGGTGCACCACGTTGACCGGAGCATCCCCGGCCAAGTGCGCCAGATACAGCAGCCGGCTCACTGCCTCGGCCTCGCACACGTCCGGACGGCTGAGCGCATGGCCCTCGGGCCCGTGGATACCCTGCTCAAACACGCGCTTCTGCAGTTCATTCACCAGCGTACCGTTCTCGCAATGCACGCACAGGATACCGCCCAGGCGCTTGAGCTCCTCGAGCACCTCGAGCGTCTCGGCATCGTCCAGGCGCAGATGATCGTAGGCAAAGTAGGTCTTAAACGACGACACGCCCGCCTCGCGAATGGCCGAAAGATCGGCGCGATTGCGCTCGTTCCACTCGGCGAGTGCCATATGAAAAGCGTAGTTAGCCGTGCAGGTTCCGTCGGCGCGGCGATGCCACTCGGCCAAGGCATCGGGCATGGTCACGCCGCGATCGGCTGTCGCGTAGTCCACAATAGTCGTCGTGCCGCCGCAGGCAGCCGCACGCGTACCGGTCTCAAAGCTATCGGCTGTCCAATCCATGCCGGTCCAGCACTGCATGTGCGTGTGGCCGTCGATAAAGCCGGGAAACACCCAGCAGCCCGCGGCATCCTCGACGGTATCGCCCTCGGCCGGCTCAATCGCCGCGGCGATCCGCACGATCTTATCGCCATCCATGGCAAGATCGGCGCGGCGAAGCCCCTGGGGCGTCACGAGTGCGCCGTTTTTGATGATGATCATAATTGCTCCTTATTGATTGATGCAGTTGGCCACGCGATCAAAATACGAGCAGGCGGCGATATGCTCCGTTATGCGTCGCTGTCCCTTGACGGTATCGACGTCCCACAGCTCGTAGGCACGCGCCTCGACCAGCACCACGTCGGTACGGTCCTTGAGGATCGAACCGCCGCCGTCCTTACCCTCAAGACACATAAGTGCATCGAACAGTTCCGCCGGAAAGAGCACCGGGCTCGAAGGCTCACCGTTGCACGCAAGACGCACCGGATGCTTGCGGCCACGCTCGTCAAATGCACGAACCATAGCCTCAAAAGAATCTGAACTCACGAGCGGCTGGTCGCCCGGCAAAAAGAGGCAACCTTTCCAGTTGCGTTCGACTCCCCACGAAAGGCCCGCACGGACGCTTTCGCTGCGCAGCTTGCCATCGTGCTGCACACACGGGCAATGCTTGTCCTCGCAAATCTGGGCGACCTCGGGCCAACGCGTCGAAACCACAACGTCAAAGCCCCGGGGAACCGAATCAATGGTCCGGGCAATCAGCGGCTCGCCATAGATATCGGCGAGCATCTTGTTAGAGCCAAATCGCTTGCCCTCGCCCGAAGCCATAATGACGCAACCAAGTTTCATGGCGATACCTCCCCTGAAACCATCGTACCCATAACTCGCGTCGCGGGGCATCTACATCGAAAGCGCTTATCCCGCACGCCCACGATGCAAAAAGGGGCACCCCGCCGGTTGGCAGAGCGCCCCCTTTACATGGCTTACCTCAACCCAGCTTTAGGCCTGGAACCAACGGGCGGTGTTGCGCTCGTCGAGGGCCTTGAGGGTAGCGGCGGGATCGGCAACCTTCTGCAGGAACATCATGGCTGCGATGGCGTACGGCTTGTAGCTGGCCTCCTTGTACATGCCCACGCGGTGCATGTCGAAGACGTCGGCGTTGACCTCGCCGTGCTCGCAAGAGACACCGGAGATGTCGGCGGGCAGCGGATGCATAAAGATGGTGTCCTGGCCGTTGGCGGTCTTCTCCATGAGCTCGGTCGTGGAGCACCAATCCTGATGCGTGGCGTTCTGAGCGAGCAGCTCCTTCTCGAGTGCAGCGATGCCGGCGTCGTCGCCCTCGGCGTACAGGTTGGTGCGCTTCTCCATGGCGGCAAACGGAGCCCAGCTCTTCGGGATCACGATGTCGGCGCCCTCGAAGGCCTCGGCCATGGTGTTGACCTGCTTAAAGGTGGTGCCGGACTCGGCGGCATAACCCTTGGCGCGCTCGACGACCTCGGGCATGAGGTCGTAGCCCTCGGGGTGGGCCAAGGTGACGTCCATGCCAAAACGGGGCAGCAGGCTGATCAGCGACTGCGGGCAGGACAGCGGCTTGCCGTAAGAGGGCGAGTAGGCCCAGGTGACGGCAACCTTTTTGCCCTTGAGGTTCTCAAGACCGCCAAACTCGTTGATGAGGTAGAGCATGTCGGCAGAGGACTGCGTGGGGTGATCGGAGTCGGACTGCAGGGAGATGAGCGTGGGACGGTGATCCAGAACGCCGTCCTCGTAGGCCTGCTGGACAGACTCGGAGACCTCGGCCATGTAGGCGTCGCCCTTGCCGATGTACATGTCGTCGCGGATGCCGATGACGTCGGCCATGAAGGAGATCATGGTAGCGGTCTCGCGGACGGTCTCGCCGTGAGCAATCTGGGACTTCTTCTCGTCCAGGTCCTGCAGCTCAAGACCGAGCAGGTTGGCTGCCTTAGAGAAGGAGAAGCGCGTACGGGTGGAGTTGTCACGGAACAGGGAGACGGCCAGACCCGAATCGAAGATCTTGGACGAAACGTTGTTCTCGCGCAGCTCGCGCAGGGCGTCGGCGACGATGTAGAGCGCCTTGAGCTCATCGGTGGTCTTATCCCAGGTGTGCAGGAAGTCGCTGCCGTACATGCCCTTAAAATCGAGGCCGTTCAGCTGCTCGACGAGCTCGGTAAACTTGGCGTCCATGTAAATATCCTTTCCAACGATGAAACGATTGCAATGAGTAGATGTGCTCCGGCATGCGCGTGCGGCTAGAACATGCAGAGCACTATGACGAGGATCCGCTACCGTTGAGGAAGCATGGGAGATAACGACCGCGGGCCCCAAGTCAACAGGGGGTGCCGGGGACACGAGCTGTCCCCGGCTCAACAAGATCGAGGAATGGGACTAATCGATCTTGTTGTTGGTCAGACCGGCGCGGAACACGGTGGCGTCGCCATCGGCCTGGCTCGGATCGTAGAGGTTCAGGGCAGCCACATACATGGCGGCAGCGGTGACCAGGTCGTCCTTGTAGGTGACCTCGTTGGGAGCGTGAGCCTGAGACTCGGCACCCGGGCCGAAGCCGACGCAGGGGATGCCATAGCGGCCCTGGATGGAAACGCAGTTCGTGGAGAAGGTCCACTTGTCGCACAGCGGGCGACCGGTGCGCTTGTCCATGCTGGGCTCGCAGCCGATGCGCTCGTCACCGAACATGGCCTTGTGGGCGTCGACGAGGGCCTTGACGTGCGGAGCGGTCTCCTTGTTGATCCACGTGGGGAAGTAAGCCTCGGTCTCGTAGACCTCGCCGGTCCAGGACGGACGGTCGTACATGTACATGGAGACCTTCACGTCGTCGCCGTACTTCTTGGCGGCCGGCAGGTTACGGATCTCGTCCAGGCAGGACTCCCAGGTCTCACCGGCGGTCATGCGACGGTCGATGGAGATGGCGCAGGAGTCAGCGACAGCGCAGCGGCTGGGGCTGGTGTAGAAGATCTGGCTGACGGTGCAGGTGCCGCGGCCCAGGAAGCGGGCATCCTCGAAGTGCTCGGGGTTGTACTTGGGGTCGAGCATCTTGACGAGGCCCTTGATGTCGGTCGACTCGTCACAGCCGTTGTTGTTGAGGGCGCGGACGTCGGCGATGATGTCGGCCATCTTGTAGATGGCGTTGTCGCCGCGGTCGGGAGCGGAGCCGTGGCAGGAGGTGCCGTGAACGTCGACGCGGATCTCCATGCGGCCGCGGTGACCGCGATAGATGCCGCCGTCGGTGGGCTCGGTGGAAATGACGAACTCGGGCTTAATGCCGTCCTTGTTGTAGATGTACTGCCAGCACATGCCGTCGCAGTCCTCTTCCTGGACGGTGCCGACGACCATGATCTTGTAGCCCTCGGGGATGAGGCCCATGTCCTTCATCATCTTGGCAGCGTAGGTAGCAGAAGCCATGCCACCCTCCTGGTCGGAGCCGCCGCGGCCGTAGATGATCTCGTCGGTCTCGTAGCCCTCATAGGGATCGGCGTCCCAGTTCTCGATGTTGCCGATACCGACGGTGTCGATGTGGGAGTCGATGGCGATGATCTTGTCGCCCTCGCCCATAAAGCCCATGACGTTGCCCAGGCCGTCGACCTTGACCTCGTCATAGCCAAGGCTCTCCATCTCGGCCTTGATGCAAGCGACAACCTCACCCTCCTCGCAAGACTCAGAGGGGTGGCTAATCATTGCGCGAAGAAAACGCGTCATATCAGCACGATGGGACTCAGCCGCAGCCTTGATGGCATCAAAATCGAGTTCTTTAGTCATAACAGTCAACCTTTCTACAAGGGTTTACCTACAGGTAGATATTTCAGATAGATCACTTGTGCCAAGCAGCGTGAGGTCGAGTACCCCACAAGCAAGTAACCATAGGAGGCGGACGGAGGACTTTGCTCCGTCGCGAGTTCCGCACGAGCCGGAGAGCACTTAATGTGCTCTCCGTGCGAGCAGGACTGTCCGAGCAGGGAGTAAAGTCCTCCGGCTGCCTCCGGACAGGTCAGTCTGCTAGCAAGTCGGGTACTCGCCCTCCCAGACGATGCGACGGTACTGATCCGGATCGGTGTCGCCCTCGGTGGAGAAGCAGAGCACGGAGCTCGTCTTGTCCAGGCCGATGAGCTCCTTGAGCTCGGCGTACTCGGGGTCGAGCATGAGGGTCTCGACCAGACCGGTGGTCACTGCGCCGGACTCGCCGGAGATGACGCGCGGGTCGCCCTTCTCGGGAGCGCCCAGGGTGCGCATGCCGCGAGCGGTGACCCAGTCGGGGCAGGACACGAAGGCGGTGGTGTGGTTGCGCAGGATATCCCAGCCCAAGATGTTGGGCTCGCCGCAGCACAGGCCGGCCATGATGGAGGGCATGTCACCGTCTACGATGCGCGGATCTCCGTCGCCGGCGGCAGCGCCCTTGTACAGGCAGGCGGCAGGAGCGCACTCGACCACGACAAAGGTGGGCGGGTTATCGGGATACAGGTTGGTGAAGTAGCCCACCACGGCGCCAGCGAGCGAACCCACGCCAGCCTGGACAAACACGTGCGTCGGGCGGTTGATGGCCATCTCGCGCAGCTGCTCGGCAGCCTCGGAAGCCATGGTGCCGTAGCCCTCCATGATCCAAGACGGGATCTTCTCGTAGCCCTCCCAGGCGGTGTCCTGAACGATGACGCCGCGCTCGCAGGCGTCAGCCTCGGCGGCGGCCATGCGCACGCACTCGTCGTAGTTGACCTCTTCGATGGTCACCGTGGCGCCCTCGGCGGCGATGTTATCGAAGCGGGGCTTGGTGGAACCCTTGGGCATGTGCACGACGGCCTTCTGGCCCAGCTTGTTGGCAGCCCATGCCACGCCGCGGCCATGGTTGCCGTCGGTGGCGGTAAAGAAGGTGGCCTGGCCAAAGTCCTTGGCAAGCTGATCGGAGGTCAGGTAATCGAAGGTGCACTCGGCAACGTCCTTGCCGGTCTCGTCGGCAATGTAGTTGGCCATGGCAAACGAACCGCCCAGGACCTTAAAGGCGTTGAGGCCAAAGCGATAGCTCTCGTCCTTAACGCACAGGTTGGACAGGCCCAGGCGCGCGGCCTGGCCATCCAGGCGGGCAAGCGGAGTGACGGTGTACTGGGGGAACGACTGGTGGAAGGCGCGGGCCTTCTTCACGTGGTCGAGGCTCATGATTCCCAAGTGCTTGTCATCGCTCTTGGGCATCGTGTTGCCCGCCCACTGGATCTTATCGGCCATACGGCGAACTCCTTAAGTTCTCTCTTGCCGGCCCCCGCATACGCGTTTCAGCCTGATCCCATTCACACGGCTGAACTTTTATGTGGATGCCAAACAATAAGTTTGTTAGCACTGTTCTATCACACTTTTTGATTGGAAAACCTAACAAATTGTTTGTTGCCGTAATCGGTACCTTTTCGCCGCCGAACGGTCACATAACACGGCGACGCTTTCGTTATTTGCGAACAAGTGGGGTTTATGGCACAGTGAGCCCAAACTAATTTTTAGGAAGGCACCCATGACCCCCGCACAGATTGAGTTCTACAAGCGCCTTGCACACGGCCTGGCGCTCCAATTTGGCCCCAACTGCGAAGTCGTCGTCCACGACCTGGAGACCGAGGACGTGGACCGCTCCATCGTAGTGATCGAAAACGGCCACGTCAGCGGGCGCAAACTGGGTGACGGCCCCAGCCATATTGTGCTTGAATCTATGCACGAGGGCACCGCCGACGTGCACGACCGCGAGCCGTACCTCACCAAAACCGCCGATGGCAAGCTGCTCAAATCGTCGACGATCTTTATCCGCAACGACGAGGGCAAGCCCGTCGGCATTTTGGGCATCAACTTTGACATTACGCTTATGAAGGCTTTTGAGCGTTCGCTCGACGCCTTTACCGGCACCGGCGGCACGGGCTACACCGAGCCCGAGCCCATTACCAAGAACATCGGCGACCTGCTCGAGGACCTGCTGCACGAGTGCGAGCAGTTTGTGGGCAAGCCCGCGGCGCTCATGACCAAAGATGAGCGCATTCGCGCCATTGGCTACCTCGACCGTCGCGGCGCCTTCCTCATTTCCAAGTCGAGCGAGCGCGCCTGCGAGTTCTTTGGCATCTCCAAGTACAGCTTCTATAGCTACCTCAATGAGGCCAAGGCGGCGGCCGACGACAAGTAGGCACTCGCCTAGATTGCCCCTCCCCTTTTGGGCGCGAGTTCTGGAAAGCTCGAATCCAAGACCGAGCCGCTTGGGAAGTTCCATATAATCGATGTCATTAGCATTTCGAAAGGGTGGAACAGAATGGCGTTGAGCAAGGCATCATGCACCGGTCGCGGATTGATTCCGGCAATTGGTGGACATGTGCACCGCATGTTCGATGAGGGCGAAGACGACCTGTTTTCGCTGAGCCTTGACGACGTGATGGATGATCGCCCGTGGACCGCCGACGAACTCATGGGTGGCGGGGCTCGCCCGTCAAGCCCCAATCCCGCACTTGCGCCCAAGCCCGCATCTGCGCCGACTCCTGCGCAGTCGCCTGTTTCGACGCCCGCGCCTACACCCGCACCCACTTCGGCGCCCACGACCGCTCCCCGCCCCGCAAGCGACCCGTCCGAGACGGCGGCATTTCTCGCTGCAGCGACGCAGGGCAAATCGGCCGACAGCACCGTTATGTACAACGCCCAGCAGTTGCCCGTTCCTGCGGCACGCAAGCCTCCGGTCACAAGGCTCGATGAGCCCGTTGTCCGTCAGGTTGTCCACGATTCCTGGGCTGCAGCCGATCTGGATGAAACCTCTACCGGCATGCCGGCGCTCGATGTTCCAGTTAACCCGCTTTTTGCCGCCAACACGAGCGCCGCGGACTATGAGGGCAGTGCGGCATATTCCGATTATTCCGATAGCTATACTGGCACCGGTCGCATCGAGACCGAGGATTATGGCACTGCATCGAGCGATTATCTCAACGATCCGTACGCTGCCACGCCTGCACCGGAATATGACCCGGAGGCCGCGTCCGCGCCGGCGTATACCAAGAGCACGGGCGAAGAGCGCTTTGCCGATTATTACGCCGAGGAAAAGGCGCTGCGTTTCTCGGAATTTCCGCAGGCAGTCAAGGTTGCCTTTATCGCCATTGTCATTGCCCTGCTCGGCGTCATTGCGTTTGAGGGATTCCAGCTGTTCCGCGGCCCCACCGCGTCCGAATCGGCAACGCAGCAAAAAGAGAACGACAATCAGCACCTGGACATCAACACCCTCAAGGGCGACCCCAACGACGGGGACGAGTAGCGGGGGTTAAGGCGGCCACAGGATTCCGCATCCAGCACCGGCTTCTAAGTGCTGTTTTGTCATCCAGCTACACTTTTCCGGATAATTTGCCTATCGAATTTGACACTTTTCCTTAATTTTGAGGTGCCGATTTCGACACTTTTCCGTACTTTTACACGACTGATTTCGACACTTTTTCGGATGAAAGCCGAATAATCACTTGGGAAACCAACGCCATCCGCGCGTCATTTCGCAAGCGCGCTTGATTTGTGTCCGCGCTCGCTGATAGACTCCATCGTGCCCGCAAAGAGCGGGCGCGTTTTATCCAGAGTCGGGGTAGAGAGTTGGCTCCACGATCCCGACGCCAACCGGCCAAGAGGCACGGTGGCCCTGCCAACATCGATGAAAGGAGTCCGTATGGACAATTTCTCCGTGCGCAGCGAGCGCAATTTCCACAACCTGATCGTCAAGCCAAAACAAATGCATCTTCTGGATAAGCCAAATGGCTACGCCTCGGCCATGGTCAAGAGCAGCCTCTCCCACCAGATGCGCTTCACAGTACAGAAGCTCGAGGAAGAGCTCTGCGCTGCCGGCAATCCGCACGTGCTGCAGATCAAGCTGCTTGGAGACGACTCTCGCGAGCCGTCTGGCTGGAAGCTCTTTGCCGACGGCACGTGCGTTGCGGACGGATCCGGCGCCTTTGCCCGCGAGTGCTTCTACGAGAGAGCCGAGGTATTCCTGGACCTGTGCCGCGACGCCGTCGAGGCTGCCGGGCTGCGCCAGTGGAGCGAGAGGGAGTACGAGCTGCTGAGTGCAGCGCGAGGGATTGCGGGGGGCGTAGACGAACGCAGGCGGTGCCATAGCGGCGTGCACTCGTTGCATGCCGCGCCTCAAATCACACGATGTCAAAAGACTGGCACTTGTATATGCCTTTGACAGTCCGAAAGCGCTAGCGAAGTTCATTGATGCCGCGGCTAGATACGCAGCAGTAAAGAGATGTTGAATACAAAAAGAGGCCTCCCATCTCTAACACAACCAGAAATGGGAGGCCCTTCATATCCGAAGCCGCTCTCAAGCAAGGCAATTGTAAGTCGGTCTATTCAGCATCCTTAAACTGAACTTCGTACTTTTTGCCCGTCCGATCACCAATCTTTGTGACGTACTGGCTCAAGAGAGTTTTAGCTCTTTCACGGGCGCTGCTCATCAATGCTGAATTGCCCTCGGCACTTTTTATCATTTCGTTTTGGGCTTCTTCAAGCGCAGCAGACTGGTCAACTGTCGTAATAGGAGTTAGCAACCCGGTATCGCTGTAGATATCAGAAAAGGTGCTCTCGTCGGCTTGGGGCTGGCCGAGAACCTCTGCGTCAGGAACTGTGATGGTCACGACGTTGTTCTCATCCGGATTACTGACATTTACCTTAGCGACATCAACGCCCAGCTGCACCGTCCCGTCATACTCGAACCACGCCTTTTTATATCCCACGTTTATCCCAAAGAGCATATTGGTGCCGTCGTTGTAGATTTCCGCGACATTATGAAATCTGCACTCAACGGTAGCAAGCTCGGCAATCTTCGTATAGCCAGAGAAATCGGGCTCCTCGTCTTTTTTTGCGCAACCCGAAAGCCCGGTAAACGACAGCGTCGCCACGAGGACAAAACAAACCAGCCACGGCCTACGCATTAGAATCAGCCCCCTCTTTGTACTCAGCCAACGGCTTGAATTTGAGCTCGTACTCACCGTCAATAAGCGGGAGCGTCAGCGCCTTCACGGTATCCCGCAAGCTCGTGTCCGCCTGTTTTTTAATCTCCTTTTTATCGACTTCATCTGCGGCATCTTTGCGACAAAGTGACAGAACATCTTTCATATCTGCAGTTGCGTTTTCGGGAAGGTAGCCAAACTTACTATTGTCTAGCTGAGGCTCGCCAACCTGCGCTTTGGGGAGATAGGCGGTAACGACCTTATTCTCTTTGTCAATGCCAAACTGGATGTCGCTCATCGTATACGATGCACGAATATGAGCCTCGTATTTAACGCGATAGTCCACGCGATCCATCCAGAGGAACCTGCCGTGCTTCTCGACGATGCCGTGGTAGATGTAATCAACCGTAGAAAGACTGTCGATATCTACAGCAGACTTAAGATCCGATGTCGTGAGATACTGAGTTTCATGGTTATCGGTTATCCAAGGAAGGACGCCGAGAAAAAAGACAAAGAGGACAGCCGCCACAACCACGAGAAAAACAATCTTTACCTTAAATGATAGCTTTCCGAAAAACTCGACAACCTTCTTGCCCCGCTTGTCATTCACCTCGACCGCTTCTTTTTGGATCACTTCCACACGCTCATCATGCCCGGAGGTACATTCGGGCTGAATGCCCCTCTCATGTTTGCTATGTTTCAAAACAAGCCTCACTCATACCATTGAGTAGTAATCTGCTGGTAGAATTCTACCAGCAGTTATTGAACTCATTTCTTCCAGTTCGGCAGGAGGCAAACATGAAGCGGTTGTATGCAGTTTTGGCAGTTGTGATTGCGTTGATAGCCCTCATTCTTCTCGCCAGCACCATTGGCATCATCAGCATCAGGCTTTAGCTCGCCATCAAATACCTCGCACCCATCCCTCGGCAGATTCAGCCTCAGCCTTCAAACTAGGCAACCACAACGGCATGCACAACGTCTGCGGGCTCACCGATCCCGATGAGCCCGCTTTCCGCAATCTGGTTGCCAAAAGCTCCACATTAATGATTGCCCGCATCGACATTGCAATCGATGTACGGTCAGGGAGTGTTGATAAAAAGTGACTAAACGCTTGACGTGTGAGGACGTAAAAGCCTGCATCCCAAATAAGGTGGGATCAAGCGTGTGCGTCGGCTTCTTGGCAAGCAGAGCAATGGGCGTACAAGATGTTATGCGAGAAATAGCGATGACAGAGGTGCGCAAATAAGGTCGTGGATAGCAGCTCTCAATGGTCCCAAATTGCAACTAGCTTAAGGACGCATTGAAAAACATAGCTGCACGAATGCAGTCAGGACCATAGTGAAACCCGATACCATGACTACCAAACCGCAGCAGGCTCAGCACTAGTTGACAGTCCCCTTTTTAATGTGACACTCGATGCCGTGATCAAAACAAAAATCACGAACTTCCCTTGCACTATCACGATAGAAGCGGGCGCAGTCGCCGTAGGAGCTTGTTAGCCTGTCATAGTGCGTCCTACCAAAAACAATTTTATCGACAAAAGAGATTTTGCGCAGCAGCGCATCCAAATCTTGCTCACAGATATTTGGAGTCGGATATGGCTCCATGCTAACCCAAGTCTTACAGCCAGCCTTATGGAGAGACTCGAGAGCGGCAAGCCTGACTGAGTATGCCGCTGCACCGGGTTCCATCCTTTTCCGATTGTCCTCATCAAGTGACACCAAGGTAATTCCATAGGTGTTCAACGCCGCATTAGGCAACGCCGCAAGTTCAACGGGAAGCTCTCCTTTCGTTAGAATGCTGCACGGCTTACCGTACTCGTTAATGAGCTCAATTGCACCCAAGCTCATACTGCCAACTTCTGGATATCCGAGCATAAAAGGATCGGTTGTAAAGCACAGTTGAACCTGTTTTATCTCATCACAATAACGCGGCAACTCTTTGCGCAGCAGATCCAAAGTGTTGTCGACAAGGCTCGGCCGCCGCCATTCCTCGTATGTTTTGACACGCCCAAAACGTTTTGCCATTAAATATGCATAGCATGGAAAATTGCATCCATGCGAACAGCCTTGCACATGATTCATCGCCCAATCGCCATATTCAACTTTTGTACGGTAGAGCATACTTTTTCGATATATGTGCCCAAGTTGTTCCATTGTTCTTTAATTCTCTTCTCGCTAAACTTCCTCACACCAAAGATACGACCGACCTAAGCACTCATCTTGCTCGATAAACCTCGTCTTTGAGCGCAAAGCTCTTTTTTGGCTTTCCTTTCAAAGTGAACTTGACCGCACGCTCAAGAACACCTTCCTCAATCATTGGGCCCACATAGGTCTTCAAAATAGTATTGCTTCTGTCAAAGACTCCGCACTCGGAAATCAACGTGGCAGCAATATCGCCCATTTTCATGTTTTGGTGAACGGGCATATGCTGGACAAAATCACTGGCCTTGGCCGCAATTACGGCAGTCTCAACATTGCGACCATCAACATCCACCGCAAACAATCCCAACTGCTTGCATTGCCGGTCGAGGTTGCGCTTAATCATGTTATCGTTCATCAGAACGCAACCGTCTGGGCTATTGGTCATATGGATCATTCTATATTTGACGAGCCCACCGACATTAACGCGTTTACTCATATCTTTGATAGGCATATTCGTTACATACTTATAGTAAGAACGCGCGTTGTTGCAAAAGAGTTCCGAGAGCGCATGTTCGGCCTGCCAAGCGTCGATCTTTCCAGCCTTATAACGAACGACCACTTCTTTCCAGTCACCACTTCCGATGCAGGCATTCAGACGTTCAACCCAAACGCTGGCTTTCGTGAGCTCATTAAAGTCGTCTTCCGGCAGTTCAACTTCATTTGGAAGTGACAGTGGCACTTTCATGGCAGCGCAGGCAACGCGGAATAAGCCAAAACTATTGAAGTTGACCAGGGCCTCCGTGTGAGCCATATTCGGCGAATTAGTTAGAAGATCGAGTCGTAGGTCTTTAACCCCGAATGGATCGATGTAATAGAAGACTGTTGAGGGCTTACCGCCCCCACAAACGCTAGTTTGTTGTGCCCGTCTTATAGCATCCTCGCAACTGGAAACGATAATTGGCGGCTTGATATAGCCGCTAGCTCCCTTTGCTTCGTTAAATGTCGATTCGAGATGCTTTCTAGATTCCGCGTTGGATTCACTAAGAATGAACTGGATGGGCGTCTTTGAACGATTTTTCTTTGCAATTGCAAAATACTTAGAAAGGGCAATCAAGGGAGATCCTTTACTGCCATCGGCAAATAAACCCGCACCAGCAAAAGCATCGATATAAAGAATGCCGTTCCGTGAAGGTCGATACACTTTAGTGAAAAAAGGCGTTAGATAGCATGCCAGAAGATCATCCTTAGTCTCAGACCACGGATGTTTTGCCTGAAAGTAATCTGACTGATTTTTTGCCATGCTAAGCCCACCTTGCTCTTAGTCCTCATCGTCTACTTGAACTTCTCCACCAGCAGCTGCCCGATGGCGCTCATCATGGCGCGATACTTCTCACTGTCCTCAAAGAGGCTGGTAAAGGAGTCCGTGTTCTCCACATAGGCGCGGCGAGCCTCCTCATCGAACACCTTGGGCAGCAGGCTTGATTCGAAGACTTGTCTGCCGTCGCGACGGATGGTGTCGGCGACCTGCGGGTTTTCGGCGATACGCTTCCACAGCGTGTCGATAACCACACGATCTCCCTCGGTGAAGTTGCCAGCCCACTGCTCGTTGAACTTATCCACGAGCACCTGCAGTGGGTCGCGCTTCTTGTCGGGCGTCACGGTCTTGGCCGCGCCACCGGGATCGAGCACGCCGCCGCCAGGCTCAAGCGAAATGCTGCCCTCGAACTCCTGCTTGAGCTTGTAGAAGCGCATCTCGACCTTGTCGTCCACAGCCTCGACGGGGATCTTCTCGACCTTGAGGAGGTGACGCAGATAGCTTAAATACACGTACTCCTTATGCAGGTCTCGGTCAAACATGCGCACGATCTGGGTGATGTAGGTGTACCACTTGCAGAAGCTACGCACCTTGCGACGAACCTGATAGCGTTCATCGTCGTCCAACTCGTTATAACGCGCGACCGCCGGCTTCAAGACGGCCGCGAGCTTACCCTGCACGTTGCTCTGCGATTTACCCTTGCCATCGGTGAAGATTATCTCGGCAGCGGCCTCGATGTCAGACTCGTCATAGAGCCCGTAGCCGCGAATATCGGTCTGCACCTGATAGAGGAGGTCGGTGTTAATCTGCTCGGAAAGCGACGTCTCGGTGTAGAAGCGTTCGAAAGCCTTCTGGATGTCCTCGGGCTTGTTCACGAAGTCGAGGATGTAGGTGTCCTCCTTGTCCGGGTGGATGCGGTTGACGCGGCAGAGCGTCTGGACGGCCTTCACGTCCTTGAGCTTCTTGTCCACCACCAGCGTGTGCAGCAGCGGCTCGTCGAAGCCCGTCTGGTACTTCTCGGCAACAACAAGCACGTCCCCATAGTTGTGGAACTCGGCCTTCGTTTGGCTCTCTGCGACGCGTTGCCCATCGTGGCCGACGTTGATGGCCGGCTCGGTGTACTCGGGACCGTCGGGACCGTCAGCCGGGTCGCTAATGGCACCCGAGAACGCCACCAGCACCTCGATATCATCGTAGCCCTTCTTCTGCATGTAGCGCTTGATCTCGTGGTAGTAGCGAACCGTCGCGAGGCGCGAGGCAGTGACCACCATCATCTTGCCCTTGCCGCGGATTTTGGTGTGTGTCACATTGCGGAACGTCTCCACGATGATCTCGGCTTTCTGGCCGAGGGCGTAGGGATGCAGCTCCTTATACTTGCGGAGCAGCTTGAGCGTGGGGCTGCTCGGTACGTCGGGGTTGTCGGGGACCGTGCGCGCGAGCTCGACGGCCTCCGAATAGCTCACGTAGTTGGCGAGGGGGTCCATAATGAAGCCCTCCTCTATCGCCTGGCGCATCGAGTAGACGTGGAACGGGTGGAAGGACCCGTCAGGCCACTCATCGCCGAACATCTCGAGCGTCTGCTCCTTCGGCGTGGCGGTAAAGGCAACGAAGGTCAGGTTCTTGTGACGGCCGTGGCTCGCGAGCTCGTCGGCGAGCTGGTCCTCCCAATCGGCTGCGGCCTCCTCGGCTTCCGCCTCGATCTCGGCGTACTCCTCGAGCGCGTCACGCTTGTCGGCAAGGGCGCTCTTGAGCTTGAGCGCGCTCGTTCCCGTCTGGGATGAGTGCGCCTCGTCGACGATGATGGCGAAGCGCTTGCCCTCGCTCTCGACCTGCTCGTAGATCACGGGGAACTTCTGCAGGGTCGAGACGATGAGACGAGCGCCGCCGTTGATGGCGTCCCGCAGGTCGGCCGAGGTCTTGTCCTTGCCGATGGTCACGACCGAGCCTATGGCGTGGTCGAAGCCCGAGATGGTCTCCTGCAGCTGGCTGTCGAGCACTCGGCGGTCGGTGACGACGACCACGGAGTCGAACAGCGGGGTGTCATCCACGAAGAGGGATGCCAGGCGATAGGCCGTCCAGGCGATGCTGTTCGACTTGCCCGACCCCGCCGAATGCTGCACAAGGTAGTTCTTGCCCGTCCCGTTCGCGCGCACGTCAGCGATGACCTTACGCACGGAGTCGAGCTGGTGGTAACGGGGGAAGATGATGCGCTCCTTCTTGCGCTTCACCTCGTTGCCGCGCGCATCGATCTCTGTCTCTTCCTTGACCTCCAGGTGGAGGAACTTGTTGACGATGTCGAGCAGGCTGTCCTTCTGTAGAGCGACCTCCCACAGGTGACTCGTGGCATAGCCGTCGGGGTTTGCGGGGTTGCCGGCGCCGCCGTCGTTTCCCGCCCCGGCGGAACCCTGGTTGAAGGGCAGGAAGAAGGTCTTCGCGCCCTCCAGCTTGGTAGTCATGTAGACGCTCTCGAGGTCGACGGCGAAAAACGCCACCATGCGCGTGATGAACTTGAGACAGCGGCACCGCGGGTCTCGGTCCTCGCGCCACTGGCGCATGGCGTTCTCGACGTCCTGTCCGGTGAACTGGTCCTTGAGCTCTATGCCCACCAGGGGGATGCCGTTCACGTCCAGGACCATATCGATGGTCTGGTTACCTGTCTCGGCAAAGTGGAACTGGCGGATGCAGCGGCAGACGTTCTTGGAATAGCGGTCGGCGGCGCTTTCGTTAAGCCCGCTCTCCGGCTTGAAGAATACAACCTTGAACGGAATTCCTCGGTGCTTGAAGCCGTGTTTGAGCACCGCGACCATACCCAGGCGGTCGACGGCGTCGTTGAATACCTTGGCGAACTTCGCCGTGGAATCGGAGTTGCACATGCGCTCGAAGCGCTCCCAAGCCTTGGGCTGCGTCGTCTGAATAAAGTTGACCAGAGTCGCAGCATCGAGCGCGCGGTCGCGGTGCTCCATGTAGCCGCCGCCGACCATCTGATAGGTACCGTCCTCGACGTAGAGGAGCGAATGCTTATCGGCGCACTTGAGGAAGCCGCCAGCAGGCGAGCAGAGAAACGCTTCGATATCCTCTTCGAGGTTCTTTTCCTTGGTCTGCGCAGGCATGCTACAACCTCATCTCTCTCAACTCGCGACCAAAGAGAACGAGCCAGGGAAAGATGCTCTTGTTTAGCACCATGTACATCTTCGCGCGCTGTCTTTCTGTCGGTGCCGTTCTCTTGTTGAACATATCCACCATGAACTCGTAGTCATTCCAACCGTCGTAACCGTTGTATCTGTTAGGCGGAAAAGCACCCCTCTCATAAAGGAAGGCATAGAGTCGTCGGGAGAACAGTTCTCTGTTAATGCCGTCGAGCTGCGTGCCCGGCTTCCTCGCCTCAAGGGCTTCCAGCAGCTTGATCGCTGCCTTCCAGCCCTCAACCTCGTTCTTGAGCTCATCGTTTTCGAACTTCAGGATGCAGGTTGAGCCTATTGGCGAAAGCTCGTTCCCGTTGACGGAGTTCTTGATAGTGAACTCATACCTAATGCCCTCGTGTCCACAAAGGCAATCTCCGGAAGCATCCCCATTGTCATGGCATCCCACCACGTGCCGTTCGGAGACGGCCGCATCCCACGTTTTCGACGACGACGCCTCAAGCACGATGCCCGGAAGACGATAGGAATCACCCATTGGCTACACCTCCCGCTTTCCGGTGACGGTCTCGTAGATGAGCGACTGCTTGTACGCCTTGAGATCGGCGATGATGGCTTGCTTGGTGACGATGGCGGCATCGACCTCGCCGCACTTCTCGTCCAGATAGTCCGCGATGCGGCGCTGCTCGTCGAGAGATGGAAGAGGAACTTTGCAGTTCGCAATCTGTAAATGGCTAATATGAGGAACGCTGATTCCCGTAGTGCCAGACGCCACATAGCGCTCGAGAATTCCGGAATCGAGCCCATATTTAAGATAACGAGGCTCCAAGTTATCCGGCACCCTAACGCGAACAACGCGCTGCACAAGATAACAAGGCAAGTCGGACTCAGTGATAAACGACGCCCTGAGCCCGTCCTTAATCCAAGGTCTATCCAGGCCGATAACCAAGTCCCCAGGTTCAAGAGCATAGGCTTCAAGACCGTCAAGGTCTTCCTCAGGATAATGGGCAGCATCCGCCCACCGAGTCTCTCCAACGCCGACATTGATGCCACGAAGGAGGCGCACGCCATTCCCTTGAACGAATTTCCCGCTTTCAAAGGCGTATCCAGGGAGCAAGTCACAGAGGTACTTGATGGGGATAGTAATGCATCCTGTGGGCATCTTTGTCGAAATGACCGATAGGCGATATGCCTTGTACTCCTCAACGGATCGCTCGGCGGCAAAGACGGCGCGGCCGATCTCGGCGCACTCCTCGTCCAGACAGTCCGCGATGCGGCGCTGCTCGTCGAGCGAAGGAATCGGAATCCGCGTGTTGAGAAAATCCTCAACATGAAGATCCCACTGGCCCACCCTGAGGCCAGTTGACAGTTTGTGCCACTCGTCAGCGTAAGAACGACAGCGCAGCAGATAGTGCGCATACTTCGGCAGCAACAGAGGGCTGGTGAACTTAAACACATGGTAAGCGGGACTGACTATGCCTTCGTAGGCAGACAAGGCCATAGAGCCTTGCCAACCTTTCATCTTGTTAACGACAAAGTCTCCAACCTCAACGAATTTGTACTTGCTCGTATCGAGCGACGTCACATTATGGTTATCGCTTCGACTGTCCTTTGGCACTATTCCGTAATCACGGTACAGTGACAGGACCGTCGCGTCAGGCCTGCCCGTTGTTCTCGATACTTTGAAATAGCCTTTCAGGCGACTTGTCGACCAGGATGACGGAATCATCCCAAGGTAATTGCATCCGCTGTCCTTCATCTCCCGCATCGCTAACGCACCTCTCCGAAGAGCGCTTCGAGGCTCTTCTCGAGCGTCTTCTCGTGCTCGAGGATGCGCTTGGCGATCTCATCGGCCGGTTCGAGCTCGGCGTACTTGTAGAACACGCGCGTGAACGGGATGGTGTAGCCTACCTTGGTCTTCTTCTTGTCCACCCAGGCGTACTTGTTATACGGGCGTACCTCGCGCTCGATATAGGCGTCAATGTCCTGAGTGAGCGGGATGTCCTCGGTGTCCTCCTTGGCCTTGTCCGCCTGCATTTTCCCGCGCTTGTTAAGGACGGGATCTCCATCCTCGTCGACGACGGGGCTCTCCACGGCAACGCGGTTGAAGCCGAACTCGACCGTCTCCATCAGGCGCGCCTCAACGGAGACCTCCAGTCCGTTGGACCCGGCGCCCGTCCAAGTGCCGTTGCGATACTCGGAGTACGCCTGGACGATAAGGTCGCGGCAGGACTTGGTGATGTCGTTCTTCTTGTCACCGATGCCCTTGCGGCGCTTCTCGAAGCACCGGGAGGCGTCGATGAGCAGCACGTGGTCGCGATGCTCCGGTGCCTTCGCCTTGCTGAAGAGCCAAACGTAGGTGGCGATGCCGGTGTTGTAGAACGAGTCGCAGGGCAGCTGTACGATGGCGTCGAGCCAGTCGTTCTCCAGCATGTAGCGTCGGATGCTGTCCTCACCGCTGCCGGGCTTGCCCTTGTAGAGCGGGCTGGCGTCCTGGATGATCGCCATCACGCCGTCGTCCTTGAGCTTCGACAGGCCGTTGAGCACGAAGAGCATCTGCCCGTCGCCCTTTGCCGGGAGCTTCTCGACCGGGAAGCGTCCGCCGCCGGCAGTCTTGAACTCCTTCTCCACCGCGGCTGCCTGCGGGTTCCACGGGTCACCGAAGGGCGGATTGGAAATGCAGTAGTCGAACTTGAAGCCATCGAACTTGTCGGCGGAGAGGGTATCTCCGAAGCGCATGTTGGCGTCGTCCTCGCCACGAATTAGCGCACTCGCCTTCGCGATGCCGAAAGTGAAGGGATTGAACTCCTGGCCGTAGCAGGTTACACGGGCCTCGGCGTCGAGCTGGCGCAGGCGCTCCTCGGTGCAGCCGAGCATCTGCGAGGTGCCCATGGTCTGGTCGTAGACCGTCTTGGTGATGCGGTCGCCGTCGAAGACGTGCGGGTCCGCCTGAATGAGCAGGTCGGTCATGAGGTACACGATGTCGCGGCTCGTGAAGTGGGCGCCGGCGTCCTCGTCGTAGGACTCGGAGAAGCGCTGAATGAGGTTCTCGAAGATGTAGCCCATGTCCACCGCCCTTATCTTGTCGGGAGACATGTCAGCCTGCGGCTTGCAGAAGTCGCAGACGACCTGGTAGAGCAGCGGGGCGTCTGGGTCGGAGAGGCGTTCGATCTGGTCGGCGAACTTCATGCGCGCCAGGATGTCCTGCACATTGTCCGAGAACCCGTTGATGTAGTCCTTGAAGTTGTCCTCGATGTTCTCCGGGTCGGCCTTGAGCGTCTCGAAGGTGAACTTAGAGGTGTTGTAGAAGGGGTAGCCGGAGGCATCGCGCAAAAAGCCGTCCTTCACGGAAAAGGCTTTGTATTTCTCAGCTGCGGCGAGAACGGCATCGTGCGTGGGCTCAAGGCAGTCGTGGAAGCGTTTGATAACGGTCATAGGAAGGATGACCAGGCCGTACTCATGAGGCTTGTAGGGGCCACGCAGGGTATCGGCGGCACTCCAAATGAGAGATGCCTTCTCTTGAATATTGGCGCCAACGGCCTTGATGAGATCGTCGCTATCCGCCACTGCTATTTCTCCTTCTTGGTCAGGTATTCAATGAGGCTCATCTTTACCAGCGAGGTAAAGCTGATGCCAGAAAGCGCAGCGGCGTCCTTCGCCGCATCACGCATGTTTTTAGGTATGCGAATGGTCACGGCAACGTTCTCGCCGTCCACAAGAAAGCTCTTGAGCTCGCTTGTCTTGGCCTCTCCGTCGACAAGCTCGGCGTATTTCATTGGCAACCTCCGCGATTGCATGATGCAATACAAATGTGCCTATGATTCTAGCAAAGGACTGAAAACTAATTACCGTCTAGCACAGATGGATAGACAAGTAATTAACGCCAATAAGAAGGAGGAATAACATTCTGAACCGTCGTCTCCCCCGCCTGAAAGAGCTCGACGAGAACTAGTCGGCAACTCAAAAAGAAACTGAGCAAGCCGCTGACGCACTTATCACATTCCACAAAGAGATGGGTAAGCATGACGCCAGCTTGAGCGAGGGCGCTGATGGCATAGAATTGCAGCCAGACCGCCCGAACCTATTCATCACTTGATGCCGGCAAGCTGTTGAGCGGTTCGCTCTCACCGACGGCACCAAGGCGCTTCTGCATCTTCTCGATCAGCTTAAGGGATGAAACCAAATACCCAAGCCCCTTCTTCAACTGCTTAAGCAACCTGCTATCCCTGCGGTCCCCCTTTCCATTCTCCTTCCCGATATCTTCCTCAACACCAGCGATGCTGCGCCGCACGGCCTCGGCCGCCTTCCGCACCAAAATGGCCCCCTCATGCGGGCAGCGGTCAGTTGCCACATCAAGAAAAGCAAGGAGCCTCGAACATTCGACGAGCACGAACTGCGCGTAGTTCTCCCCCATCGATGCCGCCAAGGCAACGCCGCCGGAACCCAATAGACCAAGCGCGGCGCCGCCGCCCGTAATCAAAGCAGTGCCACCGGCCATGCCCATGCCGCCAGCGGCCAAGGCACCGCCGCCAGCCACAGCAAGGCTCGCATTAACAAGCGCTGCTCCGTGGAGACCGACAAACGAGCCTCCAAAGATACCGACAGCAATATCCGGAGCCAATGCCGCGGCCACTCCTCCTGTGCCTACGGCCGCCACCACGACAATGGCACCGCCCACCAAAAGCTTTGGCAATGCACCTGAAAGCTCGCGGAAGCGTGTCCCGCAACGTTTCTCGAGGGAACGTACGGCGTCCAAATCAACCGCGTCTTGTCTCCTGGGAAATTCGTGTTTAACCCAAGATCCACTCTCCTTCAAACCTTTGTATTCCTTCTTCTCTTCATCTCCTAACTGCGAATAGGGGCAAAACTCAACCAACTCCTGTGCAACAAGCAAGGCACGCACTTTACCGCCTCGCCGCCGCGAAACTGTCTCAAGGGCTCCGTACGCATCTTCCTCGCTCAAAAAGTAGCCGTCTGCATCAATGCCTAGGCCATCCGCGACCGAATCCTGCCACGCGCGGGCCCAGCTCCTCTTTTGCCCTTTGCGCGCTTCGTTCTTCTCGTTCCCGCAGTCGTAGTTGATGGCGGCAAGCTTCAGCGAGAAGGCAATCCTCGTCGTTTCTCTATCTAGGCTATAAAAGTGAAATCCATCGAAGATATCCTGGCGGCGCCTGGCGCGCTCAGTCCAAGCCTCGGACATTTCCTCCGCCATATAGCCCCAGTCGGCATGGAGGGCAAACGCAAGGCGTCCAACTCCAACGTAGTTTATTCGCAAGAAGAACTTCTGAGCGAACACGACCTTGTTCCCCTCGCATTCGATACCCGCCCTGACCGCCGCCGTCGCTAGATTCACCAAAACGAACGAAGTGCTCGAAACCGTGACCATGCGAGTGAGAACCCTGCTGTTATAGGGCATAAAATGCGAAGCCTTGAGCTTGTGCAAGCCGGAAACCTTGCTCACTTCGCAACGTTCCAGCTCGGCCTTGAGCCTTGAAAGCATGTAGAGACAACGAACGATAACCTCGTTGGCCACGACTGCTGGCACCTGGCTTAAAGCTTGATCGAGCAGGCCGACTTCCGTCCGAAGGTCGAAGCGAATGGGCTTGCCGTCCTCGGTTTTGAACGCCGTTCCGTTAAACAGCTTTGAGATCCATTGCTGAATGCGAATATCCTCGCCCTTATAAGCAATCTGCATGTCTTGAAAAACAGGCAGGGAGGAGAGCTCCTTTAGCAGGGACAGCACGACGCCGGGAATGCCCGTCCCCTTACCGGGGTTTGAACTAGACCCCGCCATGTCGCTCACGAGATGCATCGCCCAGAACAGAGTGCCAAACGCGATCTTCTCTGGAACGTTCCTGCCTACAAGAGGGCAGTCGGGATCGAAGGCGGCGGCAGGCAGGTCAAAGGCGACAAACCGGCCGGCCGTATCGGTACCATAGCCTTTGCACGTGAATTGCGAGAGAATCGAACACGCAAGGCCAACCAAGCTCGGGTGGTGCGAGAAATCCCGCAGATGGTGTTGGAGCCCGCCGCCAAACTCGGCAGTCAGCTTGTCCGCGGCAAGAGAAAACTCTTTCTCTAGAAAGCGAATAGCGTCTTCTAGAGTTGCATCCGCCTTTGTCATACCCGCAGACTTGGCAATCGTAAGAACGAATTTGCCAACCTTCTCGTCGCCCCACTCTTTGGCACCCTCTAGGTTGAAGTCTTTCTGCCAAAGGATATTCAACGCACCCGTGAGGAGCCCGCTAACGGCTGCAAGTTCATAGTCGAGCTTCGTAGCCTTTTCAGCCCGAGGGTCAAAATCAAAGAGGACCTCCTCCCCATCGGGAGCGTCCTTAAAACCAACCAGCACGGCGCTACCGTTCAGCGGCACAGATGTAACTTTGGGCAGTTGAGGCATGGCGTAAACTATCTCGCCGCCACTAAAAACAAGTTCGTCTGCCATACCGGTTTCCTCCTGCAAACGCGTAAAATCAGGTTGCTCTACGCCGCCAAATCCCTCTCGTAGAAGTACTCGATAATCTCGATGATACAGTTGTTCATAACCTCGTCGGGATAGCTCGCCTCTGGCAGCCCGTATGCCTCATTGTGCACGATAACGCGCGCAGCGTCACGGGTCTATGCCTGTCCATCCAGCGAATCATGTTTGCAAGCCGTTCTTCAACAATGGATGCCATCTCGATGTCCATACTCTTGACCTGCTTGGTCTCGGCGGATGTCAGCGTGTCCTTGAATAGCATCTCAAGCACAGCCCTCTGATGCTGATTCCGGAATCCCTCGCGCAACCATTCATTCTGCTTGTCGCCAAATAAGCACCCCTACCTCCCCTCCGCTTTCAGCTTCAGTAGCAGATCGCCCAGCTCGGGGCACTTGCTGGAAAGGCGCGTCTGGGCTCGCTCGCCTATCCCCCACCGCTGGCGGATCTCCTGGGCGTGTGGACTCACGTGATAGTCCCCCTCCATCATCCGCTTGAGCAGCTTGGCGGTTACGCGCGCATCGGCCAGGGCGCTGTGGGCGTGGCCCGTCGACTCGTCGAACTCGATGCCAAACCACGTTGCCGCGTCGCCCAACGAGACGCGCCCGTGGCTTCCCACGTCCATGATCGAGGTGTAAAACGCCTGCAGGTCGGCCCAGTCCGTAGGAAATGCAAAAAGATCGATGTGCTTTGCCTGGCGCTCGGTCAAAAGCTGTCGACGATCCGTCCCACTCCAACAAACCACCTGGGCGGAGTAGCGACCGATCCAATCGCTGAGCCTTTTGATCACCACGTAGAGCGGATCGGCCATCGCGGTGTCCACAGCCGATATCCCCGTAAGCTCGCGGACGGGAAACGCAACGCCTTCGGTAAATTCCGTCTGCACAAACTGCGAGAACTCGCCCATAACGTTGCCGTGGTAATCGAGCTTGACGGCGCCGACCTCGATAATCTCGTTGCGCAGTCCACGGCGCTGGCGCTGCTTTGGCACCGGCGCAAACTCAAAGTCCAGCACAATCTGGCGCGCAAAGTTCGTCGTATCGATAGCCAAGATACCCGGCGTCTTTTCAGCTGACACGGTTAGGGCCTTTCTCCGTTGCCTGCCGCTTGCTACATAGGCGGCTACATTGCCGTAAGGATAGGCGCTCGCGCGGACATGAAAGCGGGACGCAATGCCATGCGCCAGGCACTCGCCACACAGACGGCACCAAGGGAGTCGCCCGCTCTATTCAAATGCATGAAAAAGATTTAGGCCCGGTGACTTGAATCAGCGGTCATCCCGGGCCCATCAGAGCTCGTAGAGCTCTTGGTTGCTTTGGTCTTGCTCTTCACGGCGCTTATCGAACTTTCCGAGGCACTCAAGCAGCATTCGAAGCCTAACAAGTCGCTGCCATTAAGGCACTGACCTCTTGACCAAGCAACGGCGCTGCCCAGCTCTTCACTACTTGGGCTGCCGTCGACTTTATTCTACCCGCCCAATTAAACTGAGACAAGCATCGGTAAATGGACTATACCGATATCGCAGGCCCCGAATTCTGAGGCGCGCTTTTCACTCGAAGACTCAGCCGGAAACGGCATCCCGTTCTGAGCGTCGAATCCGGGACGCAGTTTCCGTTTGGGGACCGTTCCGGAAAATGTATCCCGTTCTGGAGCCAAATACTGGGTCGTAGTTTCCGCCAAGCATGCCATCAGGAAAGCGCGTCCCGTTCTGAGCCTAAATTCTGGGATGCGGTTTCCACTGAAACTTCTACCGGAAAACGAATCCCATTCTGAGCGTCGAATCCGGGACGCATTTTCCGTCTGCAGTCCCGCTGGGGAAAGTTCATCCCACTCTGAGAGCTCGTTCCGGGATGCAATTTCCATTTGAGGGCCGATTCGGAAACGGCCTCCCACTCTGGATCCGAATTCTGGGACGCAGTTTCCGGTTGAAATCCGATCAACCGCTCACATCACACGTCCTCAAACGCGCAATCCAGAGCTGCAAAATAGCAGATAAACAACCATTTTTCTAAAAAGTACACGACCTGAAACTTACCCAGTCTTCATAACTCGCTACCGTTCACGGTCGCCGATTACCGCCCACCGATTCGGATGTAAAAAAGTCGCCGAAAACAGGCCATCTACCTGCATGGTTAGATTTTGGTCAGCTTTTGGTCAGCTGAGCGGCAAGTTGCGGCTGATACGTTTTTGCTACCCAAAAGGAGGCGGTAGCTCATGACCCATTGCAATGACCAACTCATCGACCAACTGCTCACTCAAGCCGAACAAGAGGGGCGCTGTCTGATTCCCCCGAGCACGGCAATCCGCAAAGCGCTCCTTCGGCGCACCGGCGGCACGGTTGTCTCGCCCATGCCGGGGCTGTTTGCGCGAAAAACGCGCTGGGATGGACTCAACCGGGCGCAGCGTCATTGCGAGATTATTCGCGCCCTTGCGATCATCCACCCTGATTGGACGTTCTGCTCGTTTTCGGCAGCTTGCCTGCTGGGGCTCGAGGTCTCGTGGCGACACCTGAACGTCGTGCATGTCTGCAGCGCCACCAAGCCGTCGGCTCGCCCGGGCGCACATATTCAGCGGCACCAGATTGAGCCGGCCGGAGCAATACGCAGAGCCGGCGTATCGGTAACACCGCCCATCCAAACGGCCACAGATTGCCTGCTGCAAACTGGTTTTGCCGACGGCATGTCCATTGCCGATTCGGCGATCTCAAAGCTCGGCCTTGCGCCGGAACAGCTGATGGAGGCCGTTGAGCAACGAGCGACTGCGCGCAATGGTCGCGCGATTCGCACCGCCCTCACAACGCTTCGATATGCCGACGCCCGCGCCGAGAGCGGCGGGGAATCGGTCGCCCGAGCCGTCATGATCGAGACAGGCTTTGCGCCCGACTGGCTTCAATACGAGCTGACGGACCCCTTCGATTCGGCCAAGCCCATACGAACGGACTTTGCCTGGGAGCGCCAGGCGCGGGAACTCACGCTGGGCGAGCTCGACGGGCTCATCAAATATACCGACCAGACCATGCTGGCCGGACGCACCACCGCCGAGGCGCTCGTTGCCGAACGACAGCGCGAGGCGCACCTATCGCTCTACGGTCACCCTCTGCTGCGCTTTACCATGAGCGAAGTCCGCTCGGCAGGACTGCTCGCGAAAAAGCTGCAGACGGCAGGCATCCGGCAGACCGCTCTGCCGGCATGGCTTAACGACGTGGAGCCGTAGGGGCCGCTGAGTTTATGCCCGCCTGCCTACCAAACCGGGATACGCTTTCCGGTTGAACGCCCAGCGGAAACTACATCCCGGAATAGACGCTCAAACTGGGATACATTTTCCGCTGAGGGCCGATCCGGAACCCGTGTCCCACTCCGAGCGTCAATTCTGGGATGAACTTTCCGCAGAGGGTTCAGCCGGAAACGGCATCCCACTCTGAAGCGAAATTCTGGGACGCAGTTTCCGGTTGAGGGCTGTCCAGGAAAGTGTGTCCCATTCTGAGCGTCGAATCCGGGATACGGTTTCCGTTTGAAGCCCCGTCCGGAAAGTACGTCTCATTCTGGAGCCGAAATCTGGGACACAGTTTCCGCATGCGGAGGCGCTCCAAACAAAAGACCCCGGCTCGCGATGGAGCCGGGGCCAAAGGCGCAGCGTATGCAGTTGATGCTGAGCATGGACAGCCCGTCAGCAATGGCTGTCCGCGCTCTACCCTACCCGCGGTGACGGGCGCGGCTGTACGGCGTATCCACCATGGGCAGATCCGGACGCAGTTTGCCGTCAAACGCGCGGTAGGCGTTCTGCACGGCGGGCGCCGTGGGGATCGTTGCGATCTCGCCGATGCCCTTGCCGCCGTATGCCACGGGCAGCAGCTCGTCCTTCTCCACGTAAATGGCGTGGATATCCGGAATCTCGGGCGCACGGAACAGCCCGAGCGTACCGTACCTTGCCTGGGGCACGCAGTCCTTGAGCGGCCAGTCCTCGGTAAGCGCATAGCCCATACCCATAAGCACGCCGCCTTCGATCTGACCCTGGATGGAGATGGGGTTGACCACCTTGCCGGAATCGTGCGCGGCATAGACCTCGCTCACGCGGCCGTCGTCGCCCAGAATGACCACATGTGTGGCAAAGCCGTAGCAGATGTGGCTCTTGGGGTTGGGAACATCCGCACCCAGCTTGTCGGTCGGCTCCAGGTACACGTAGCCAAACTCACAGCCCTCGAGCGCCTTGATGGCAGTCACGGGGTCCTGAGGATGCATACCCTGGCCGGCGACGAGTTCCTGCGTGCGCAGCTGGTAGGCGCGACCGTCGTCGTACTCGATCTTGACGCCGTCGCCATGCGCGCTCACGGGAGCATCGGGCGCGGGCTTGCCAGCCTCGATGCCAACCATGGCATCGCGCAGCAGGAAGGCGGCACCGCGCACGGCCTCGCCGGTCACGACCGTCTGACGCGAACCAGACGTGGTGCCGGAGTCGGGAGCGTTCTCGGTGGAGCACTCACCGTTAGCGATGCAGCTCAGCGGCAGACCGCATGCCTCGGCAACATCCTGCAAAAAGACGGTGTTGCAGCCCTGGCCGATGTCGGACGTGGCGGCATAGACCACAGCCACGCCGTCCTCGATGCGAATCTTGCAGCGGCCGGCATCGGGCAGGCCCACGCCCACGCCGGCGTTCTTCATAGCGCAGGCGATACCGGCGTGTCCGGGATGCGCGTAGTAGGCATCCTCGACCTCGAGCAGCGTCTCCTTAAGCGCCGTGGAGCAGTCGGCAATCTGACCGTTGGGCAGAACCTCGCCCGGCTCGATGGCGTTTCGGTAGCGAATCTCCCACGGATCCAGGCCAACCTTCTCTGCCAGCAGGTCGATCAGGCTCTCGAGCGCAAACTCGGACTGGCAAACGCCAAAGCCTCGGTACGCGCCGGCGGGCGGGTTGTTGGTGTAGTAGCCAAAGCCGCGAATGTCGGTGTTCTGGTACTTGTAGGGGCCGACGGCATGCGTACAGGCGCGCTCGAGCACCGGGCCGCACAGCGACGCGTAGGCGCCGGTGTCAAAGTTGATCTCGCAATCCAGGCCGGTAAAGTTGCCCTCGGCGTCGCAACCCAGCGTAAAGGTACCGTCCATGGCATGGCGCTTGGGATGGAAAGCGAGCGACTCGGCACGCGTGAGCTTGCACTTCACAGGACGCTGGAACTTATATGCGGCGAGCGCGGCCAGGTGCTGGACCGAAACGTCCTCCTTACCGCCAAAGCCGCCACCCACGAGCATGGTCTCGACGACCACACGCTCGGGTTCGCTATCCCAGCCAAACATGTGGGCGCACTCTTTGCGCGTATCGTAGGCACCCTGGTCGGTCGACTGCACCTTGACGCCGTTCTTGTACGGGAAGGCGACGGCGCACTCGGGCTCCAAGAAGGCATGCTCGCTAAAGGGCGTGGTAAAGCGCTGCGTCACGGTGAACGCGCTCTCTGCCAGCGCCTTGGCGGCGTCGCCGCGCGTCACGTGACGGCTCTGGCACACGTTGTCCTTGAGCTCCACCGTGTTGCCAAAGGCAAAGAAACTGTCGTGCAGGCGCGGGGCGTCGGCAGCCCTGGCCTCGACAATGTTACGCACGGGCTCCAGCGGCTCGTAATCGATCTTTACGAGCTTCTTGGCCTTCTCGAGCGTCGCCTCGTCCTCGGCAACCACCAGCACAATGGCATCGCCCACGCAGCGGGTGATATCGCCCTGGGCGATCATGACGTCCCAATCCTGGATAAGGTGGCCGACCTGGTTGACCGGCACATCCTCGGCGCGCAGGATGCCCACCACACCGGGCAGGGCCTCGGCCTTGGAGGTGTCGATGGAAAGCACACGGGCGCGCGGATACTTGGAGCGCACGGCGCTGGCATAGGTCAGGCCCGGCTGATCGAGCTCGTCGATGTCATCGGGGTACTTGCCCTCGCCGAGCACCTTCTTGCGCACGTCGATACGGAAGGCGCGCTTGCCCACGCCGTAGTCGTCGCCGCGCTCCAGGTCCTCGTCGATCTGCTTTTCGCCGCGGAGCACCGCAGCGGCCAGCGAAATGCCCTCAATAATCTTCTTGTAGCCGGTGCAGCGGCAGACGTTGCCGCGGATGGCGTACTTGATCTGCTCCTCGGTGGGCTCGGGGTCCTCGGCGATCAGCGCCGCGCCTGCCATGACCATACCGGGGATGCAAAAACCGCACTGCACGGCGCCCACGGCGCCAAAGGCGTACACAAAGGCCTCGCGCACGTCCTCGGGCAGGCCCTCGACAGTCACGATGTTGCGGCCGGCGGCAAGGGCGGTGGTCAGCACGCAGGCCTTGACGGCCGCACCGTCCACATGAATGGTGCAGGTGCCGCAAGCACCCTCGGAGCAGCCGTCCTTGGCGGAATGGATGTGCAGGTCGTCGCGCAGGTAGCGCAGCAGCGGTTTGTTTTGGGTCGTCGTGTGCTCGACGCCGTTAACGGTAAAAGTGAATTCCTGTGCCATGGTGATTCCCTTCTACACGCCGGCGGCGATGCCGGTGCGGTCGTGGATGGCGCCATGCGGGCAAACGACGGCGCACATGCCGCACGACAGGCAGTCCGCACCGTCGATGTGGGCACAGTTGTCCTCGATGCGGATAGCGCCGGCAGGGCATTTTTTGGCGCACATGCCGCAACCGATGCAGCTCGTGTCGCAAATCTTGCGGGCGATGGCGCCCTTATCGGTGTTGTTGCAGCGCACCAGGATGTTCTGGTAGCCGGGAACAAAGGCAATCACGCGCTGCGGGCACGCCATGCCGCACAGGCCACAGCCCGTGCACTTGGAGCGGTCCACGCGGGCGATGCCATCAATCAGTGCAATGGCGCCGTGGGGACAGGCCGTGACACAGGCGCCACAGCCAATGCAGCCTTCGCTGCAGCGGGCGTCGCCGCCTGCGGAGGCGCAACCGCTTCCGCAGGCAACGTAGGCCACGTTATGTTGAATGGATTTGGCCATAAGAGACTCGCCTATTTCTTAAGGAGATACGGATAGCTGTCGCGCACGGCCTTGATGGTCAGGCGGACGGCCTCGGGCAGACCGGTGTTGACGGCATCGACCGAGACGGTGCGGACCGTGCCGGCGACGCGGACCTTAAAGTGGTCCTCGTCCACTGCCAGGAAGCCCTCGTTCTCGGAGTTCTCCATGTCCTGATCGCTCCAGAACAGGGTGAGCTTGTCCTTGTAGGGACGACCCTCCTGGTAGGGGCAGAACACGGCGCAGTTGCCGCACTCGTTGCACATGCCGTCGATGTGGACGACCTGATGCTTGGCCAGGCCCGGCACCTTAATTGCCACGTTGGCGCGGTTGGGGCACACATCGCAGCAGACCTCGCACACCGAGCCGCAGCCCAGGCAGCGGGTCTTGGTGCAGTTGCGCTTGTCGCGGCACAGCGATCCCTTGCGCTCGTAGCAGGTGTCCTCGCGGCCGGCCTGCTCGTTGCAGTCGGCGTACTTGTTAAAGTCCACGCCGGCAATGGCACGGGCGACCTCGGCGGCGTCGGCGATAGCCTCGACCACGGTAGCGGGACCGCGGCGGCAGTCACCGGCAGCCCAGACGCCCTCGACGCCGGTGGAGGTGGCGGCAAGGCGGCCGCGACGGTCGTGCTCGACGCCCGCGGCGTCGTACAGGCTGGCATCGATGCCCTCGCCCACGGCGCAGATCACCGTGGTGGCGGAAAGCTCGACGGTCTCGCCCGTGGCGACGGGGCTGCGACGGCCGCTTGCATCCGGCTCGCCAAGTTCCATGACGTCGCAGGTCAGCACGGCGCCGTTGAGCGCCTTGGGCGCCAGCAGCTCGCAGAACTCAACGCCGTCGGCAAGAGCAAGATCGAGCTCTTCCTCGTCGGCGGGCATCTGCTTCTTGGTGCGGCGATACACCAGGCGCACGTTCTTCACGCCAGCAAGGCGCTTGGCCACGCGGGCCGCGTCCATGGCGGTGTTGCCGGCGCCGATGACCACGACGTCCTCGCCCAGCTCGAGCTTCTCGCCCTTCTTGGCGGCCTCGAGGAACTCCAGCACGTCGAGCTCGGCACCCTCGCCCAGGCCCGCAGAGCCGGGCATCCAGGCACCAGTGGCCACGACTACATCGGTAAAGCCCTGGGCCTTGAGCTCGTCAATGGACTCCACGCGGGCGTTGAGCTGCACCTTGGCGCCAAAGGCCAGACAGAGCTCGGCATCGTGGGAGATATCGTCGCTCGCGATACGGAACTCGGGGATCACGTGACGGACCACGCCGCCGAGAGAGTCGCGGGCCTCGAAGATAGTGACGGGCACGCCGGCGCGCGTCAGGAAGAACGCCGTCGCCAGACCGGCCGGGCCGCCGCCGATAACGGCAACATTGCGCTCGGCGTCGTTGGCAATGGCCTGGGCGCGCAGCTTGGGCAGCACGGCGGTCATGGCCTCGCGGGCGGCCTTGAGCTTGCTGGCGCGAATCTGGGCGCCCTCGGGCTCGTAGAATGCACGCTCGCAGGCACGGCCGCAGGGATGCGGGCAGATGGTACCGGTAATGAACGGCAGGGCGTTGCGCTCGATGATGATGTTGAGCGCGTCCTCGTAGCGGCCCTCGTCAACAGCCGCCAGATAGGCAGGGATATCCTGCTGGATGGGGCAGCTCGTACGGCACGGCGTGGTAAAGCAGTCGGAAAGCGGGCTCTTGCCAGCGACCTTGCGGTCGGGCAGCGGGCGCAGCGGCTTCTTGTAGAGCGGGTTGGTGAGTGAGTCGGTCTGGATCGCGGTCACGGCCTCGAGAGAGACGCCCGCGAACGGCTTGCCGTCCAGATCGGTAAACTCGCCGGCCATCTGGCTAAAGCGCTCGTAGCCACCGGGCTTGAGCACGTCGGTCGCCAGGGTGACGGGCCAAATGCCGGCGTCATACAGGGCACGGATGTTGTAGACCGTGGCACCACCGGAGTAGCTGATGCGCAGCTTGCCGTCAAACTGCTCGGTAATGCGGCGGGCGGCCTCGATGGTCAGTGAGAACAGCGAACGGCCGGACATGTACATCTCGGTGGAAGGCAGCTCGTTCCTCGTCACGTCGACGGGGAACGTGTTGGTCAGCTTGACGCCGAACTCCAGACCGCGCTCGGCGCACAGGGCAATCAGGCGCTCGAACATGGGCACGGCATCGGCCCACTGCAGATCCTCGCGGAAGTGCGTGTCATCAAAGACGATGTAATCAAAGCCCAGCTCGTTGAGGCGCTGGCGGGCAAACTCATAGCCCAACAGCGTGGGGTTACACTTGATGTAGGTGTTAAGGCCCTTCTCGGTGATGAGGTAGGTCGCGATGCGCTCGATCTCGGCAGGCGGGCAGCCGTGCAGGGTAGACTCGGTGATGGAGTTGGAGACGCGCGCCGGGATGGACTCGACAAACGCAGCGTCGACATGCTCAAACTTGTCCAGGTTGGCGAGTGCCCATGCGCGGCACTCGTTCCAGACGTCGGAGCCGCTGGCGTCCTTCATGCCCTCGATGTAGGCGTCGACCTTGGGGCTCTTGATGCCCTCGAGGTCATAGCCCACGGACATGTTGAAGACAAAGCCGTCCGGGCTACCCAGGCCGTACTCGCGAGCGATCAGGTGGCAGGCGAACCATGCCTTCACGTACTCGGCAAAGGCCTGCGGAACCTCGAGCTCGGTCGACCATTCGCAGTTGTAGCACTCGTCCTGCGCCACGATGCAGGGCTTGTTCACACACTTGGAGAGCTCCTCGCCGTCCATAACCTGGACGGTCTTGAGCTCAAAGAAGCGGGAACCAGCCACATAGGATGCCACGATGTTCTGGGCCAGCTGCGTATTGGGACCGGCGGCCGGGCCAAACGGAGTCTCGATGCGCTCGTCAAAAATGGGAAGCGCACCCTCCTGGTTGGTCGTGACCATCTTGCGCACGCCAAAGATGGCGTCCTGGGTCTTATGCTCCTCGATGATCCAGTTCATCAGCTGCGAAAACGGGATCGGCCTCATGATGTCGCTCATAGTGAGTTCCTCTCTGTAACGCCCGGCGAGACCGCGCGGCGGGCGCAAATACGGTGTAGCGCTAGCACAGCGCCGGCGACCCCGCGGAGGCCGCCTATACGCGCGTCGGATGCGGCGAAACATCCGACGCGCGCGAAACTACTTGTGAATTAGTAGGCGCGATCGTTGAGCGTGCTCCAGAGCTTCTTGGACTCAGCCATGGTCCACGCGTTGATCTTGTCCTCATCAATGCCAACGAACTCGCGATCCTTGTACAGGACGCGGCCGTTGATGATGGTGGTGCGGCAGTTTTTGCCCATCATGCCAAAGAGCATGTGGCCGTCGATGTTCTCCTCGCTCAGCGGCGTAAAGGGCTTGTAGTCCATAACGATGACGTCGGCGGCAGCGCCGGCCTCGAGCACACCGAGCTTGCGGTCGAAGTACTTGCTCGCCATCTTGGCGTTGTTCTCGAACAGCATGGTCATGGCCTCGCACCAGCCCACGTTGGGCATGGCGGCGTTGTGGCGCTGAATGATCAGGAAGACCTTGAGGCTCTCGAGCATATCGTGAGTGTAGGCGTCGGTGCCCATGCACACGGGGATGCCGCGGCGGAAGAACTCGAGCACGGGGGCGCAGCCCACGGCGTTGCCCATATTGGATTCGGGGTTGTTGACGAGCCAGGTACCGGACTCCTTGACGATATCCATCTCGGCAGGCGTCACGTGGATGCAGTGGCCGAGCATGGTGTCGGGACCCAGCAGGTTGTGCTGCAGCAGGCGCTCGACGGGGCTGATGCCACCGCGGTTGAGGCGGGAGTCCCACACGTCATTCATGCCCTCGCACACATGGATGTGGAAGCCGGTCAGACCGTTGTTGGCCTCGGCCATCTTGTCCATGGTCTCGTCCGAAAGCGTAAAGGTGGCGTGACCGCCAAACATGGCGGCGATCATGTGGTTGTCGTTATCGCGACGCTCCTTGGCGGCCCACTGGGCAAACTCGGCGTTCTCGGCAATGGCCTGGTCGCATTTTTCCTGACCGCGGCGGTCGGAGACCTCGTAGCACAGGCACGAACGCATGCCCAGCTCCTGAGCTGCATCCTTAATGGTAAAGAGGCTGCCTGGGATCTCGCAGAAGCTCGCGTGGTGATCGAAGATCGTTGTGACGCCATCGCGGATGGAGTCAAGAATCGTGGCATAGGCGCTGGCCTTGGTGCCGTCGAGCGTCAGGTTGTCATCGATCTTCCACCACTGCTGCTCAAGATTCTCCAGGAAGTTGGTGGGGTTGCAGCCCTTAATGGCAAGGCCGCGGGCCAGACCCGAGTAGATGTGGGTGTGGCAGTTGATGAGTCCGGGCATGATGAGGTTGCCCTGGGCGTCGACGTACTCGGCATCCGGGTACTTGGCCTTGAGCTCGCGCTCGGGGCCTACTTCGACGATCGTATCTCCGTCAATGGCGACCGCACCGTTGGGAATGAACGGGGTCTGAGAATTGCGGGTAAAGACAGAACCGTTAGCGACCAGAAGCATGAATGCTCCCTTCAACATCAGAGGCGGGGTTTGACACCTCTGACATAGCGGAAGTGCGAAGCGCCGGCCTACACCGGAAACGGGCCCTCTCCCGTCAACGCTTCACCAAAGGGGCAAGCCCTTTGAAGTGCGGCCTATCGCCGCATGGCGTCGGCGGACGAGGCGATACGTCCGCCGACGAATAGCACCGAATTGGTTACTTCTTGCTCTCGGGCAAGACCAGATCCACGGCAGCGTCCTTGGCGGCATCGATGTGCTGAGCCACGACCGGCGTCTGCGGAAGGATCAGATTAAGGACAATGGCCATGATTGCGGTGGGGGTTACGGCATTGGAGCCGATGACGGTGGACACCCAGGCGGGCATACCCTCGCCGGCAAGGCAACCGCTGGCCATCCAGATACCCAGGCCAAAGACGACGGAGGTGCCGACGATGGTGGTAGTGCGCTGCGTGAGGCCCTCGCGGGTGAACATGCGCACGCCATTCATGGTGATGGTGCCAAAGACGCCGACGGTCGCGCCGCCGATGACGGGCTGCGGGATAGCGGAAAGGACGGCAGAGAGCTGCGGGAACAGACCGGCAATGGCAAAGACGGCCGCGATGATCACAAAGACCCACTTGTTGACGACCTTGTTGGAGCAGATGATGCCCACGTTCTGACCAAGGGCGCTGGTGGGAAGACCGCCCAGCAGGCCGCCGACCATAGAAGTGAGGCCCTGGGACACGATGGCGCCGGAGAGCTCGCGCTCGGTGGGCATACGGTCGATGGAGCCCAGGCAGGCGGCGGAGACGTCACCGATAACCTGGATGGCAACCATGGGGAACACGACGGCGAGGGTAATGCAGACCTCGGGATCAAACTCGAGCGCGTAGGGCATGAGCTTGGGAAGGGCGAAGACCTGAGCGGTGGCGACGCTGGAGAAGTCGATCATGCCGAAGGGGATGGAGACGATCATGCCAACGATCATGCCAAAGAACACGGAGCCCAGCTTGAGCGTGCCCTTGCCAAAGTTGGCGAGCGCAAAGACCACTGCGAAGGTGATAAGAGCGACGCACCAGGCCTGCGGGGTGCCCCACAGCGGCGTGCCCATGCCGCCGGCCATGTACTTGACGGCCGTGGGATACAGCGAAACGCCGATGGAGAAGATGACCGTACCGGTCACGACGGGCGGGAACAGCCACTTAATCTTGCTGTAGGCCAGACCAAAGAGGACCGCGACGGCACCACCGACAATCTCGCCGCCCAGCAGCGCACCAAAGCTAAAGCCCGAGGCACCCATGGCCTGCAGGGCCGGCAGGAACGCGAACGAGACGCCCATGACGATGGGCAGGCCGCCGCCGATGCGGCGGAAGGGAGCGAAGGCCTGAAGGGCCGTGTCGATTGCCGAAAGAATGAGCGCAACCTGAATGATGTCGGTGCTCTGCTGGCTATTAAAGCCGTAGACGCCGGCCATGATGACAGCCGGGGTGATGATACCGGCAAACGAAGCCAGTACGTGCTGAAGGGCACACGGGATCATTTCCTTAACGGGAGGCATGCCTTCACGAGTGAACAGGGCTTCAGTGCCGTTCGTAACCGTCTCCTGGGTCATTTGACCACCAATCCTCGAAATAGTTGTTTCGCATCTAACGCTCTATTGTGACGCAGTGCGGGGTTGAGGTTGTGCCTTCGTTGCATATCGTATTAAAGATGATTCTCATTCTCAATAATAATTTTTTGTTATCAGACTATTCTTCAGCTGAGATAATGCATTTCCGCAGGTCAGGAAAGTGTCTGGTCAAAATAACATCTAACTTTTCTTTTGGTCAACCGTTTACCGCCAAATTCCTACCGTTCGTCTGTATTACGCAATGTACCTGCGGATATACGAGATGAAGAGTAGCGTGTTACCATGAGAAAAAATTGTTATGAACCTTCCGATTTCACCCAAAGGAGTTGCCCGTGAACGAGACCGTACGTCGCTTTTTGCCGATGGTCGATTTCCTGGAGCAGATACTCGGTAAGAACAGCGAGATCGTCCTGCACGATTTCTCGGATCCCGACCACGCCATCGTCGATATTCGCAACGGCATCGTGAGCGGCCGCAAGGTCGGCGGTCCCGCCACCGATCTGGCGCTCAAGATCATGCACGACCCCAAGTATCGCGACCTGCCGTTTATTACGGGCTACGAGGGGCGCGGTGCCGGTGGCAAGACGTTGGAGTCCGCGACGTTCTTTATCCGCGAAAATGACGAGATCGTCGGTATGCTCTGCGTCAACACCGACCTCTCGACCGTACGCTCCATCAACGCCATGGCGCAGCAGCTCATGGCGTGCTTCGACGCAGCGCCGACGCGCACGGAGCCCGCCCCTATCGAGGTCGAAAGCCTTTCGGAGTCCACCCAGGAGCTCATCGACCGCAGCATTGCCGAGTTGCTGAGCGCGCGCGGGCTGGATGTAGCGTCGCTTGGTCAGAGCGACCGCGTGGACGTCATTCGCCACCTCAACGGCAACGGGGTGTTCATGCTCAAGGGCGCCGTGGCCTGCGCCGCCACCGCGCTGGGCATCTCGGAGCCCAGCGTGTACCGCTACCTGCAAAAAGTCCGCAAGGAGGGCTAACGAGCAAAATGGAGCGCGGCTCCACAAGCGATTCGTCACCTGACAAAAGACCCTGCAGCTCGCACGCGCTGCAGGGTCTTTTTGCATGTCATGTTTAGTTGTGGTCAACGCCTTAGAGAGCGGCGACGACCTCGATCTCGACCAGACCGCCAGCCGGAAGAGCGGCAACCTGGAAAGCGCTGCGCGCGGGGAACGGGGCCTCGAACTTGGAGGCGTAGATCTCGTTCACGGCGGCGAAGTCGGCAATGTCAGCCAGGTAGACTGTGGTCTTGACGACATCGGCAAAGGTGGCGCCGGCAGCGGTCAGCAGGGCCTCGACGTTAGCAAGGGACTGCTTGGCCTGGGCCTCGACGCCCTCGGGCATCTTGCCAGTTGCGGGATCGATGCCCAGCTGGCCGGACAGGAACACCATGTTGCCGGTCTGGATACCAGGGGAATACGGGCCGATGGCTGCGGGTGCGTTATCGGAAGACACGACGGTCTTGCTCATGTTTTTCTCCTTACAAGTAAAAGGGAACGGGAGCGCGGCGTTCACACCGGGAGGCACAGTTCGGTCTGAACACCGCGCTTGATTGGGATAGTACTCAAGGTTTCCGCGCGATGCAAGATTATTATCACGTTGCGAGAATATTTTATCGCCCAACGGTTTCCCCGGACCGCTGAACGGTTCTCATGTGGAGCAGCCAGTCCAAGCTGCTGAAGACTTTATCCCGCTTGGAACGCGGGCATCGCCTGCCGCGACGGCACCACTATACTTTTGAGTATCTGAGCATTTTGAAAGGCAGGATATGACCGCAACCGCCAGTCGAACCACCAACCGCAGACCCGAGCTTTTGGCGCCCGCCGGAGGGCCCGAGCCCTTTGCCGCCGCACTCGCCGCCGGGGCAGACGCCATCTACTGCGGCATGGGCAGCTTCAACGCACGCCGCAAGGCCACCAACTTTACCGACGAGGCCTTTGAGCAGGCCTGCCGCGCCGCGCACCTGGCCGGCTCGCGCGTCTACGTCACGGTCAACATCGTCATCAAGGAATCCGAGATGAGCGATGCGTTGCAGCTCATCCATCGCTGCTCCACGCTGGGCGCCGACGCCTTCATCATCCAGGACTGGGGCCTGTTCTTTGAGGTCAAGCGCACCATGCCCGGCATCGAGACGCATATCTCGACCCAGGCGAACATCCACGACGACCGCGGAACCCTTTGGTGCCGCGAGCAGGGCGCCGACCGCGTGACCCTCTCGCGCGAGCTTTCCATCGACGAGATTGCCGCCATCCACGATGCCGCGCCCGATGTGGACCTTGAGGTCTTTAGCCATGGCGCCATCTGCTTTTGCTACTCTGGCCTGTGTCTGCTTTCGAGCTTTGCCATGGCGGGACGATCGGCCAACCGTGGCATGTGCGCCCAGCCCTGCCGCTTGCCCTACGAGCTGATCGACGAGAACGGTCGCTCGCTCTCCCCTGCCGGTCGCGAGCGCGCGCTGTGCCCACGTGACACCAACACCTCACAACTTGTTCGCCGCCTGTATGACGCCGGCGCTGCGTCGCTCAAGCTCGAGGGCCGCATGAAGGCGCCCGATTACGTGTATTCCATCGTCGACGTGTATCGTCATCAGATTGATGACATGCTGGCCGGAACCACCGTTGCCAAGGACGAGAAAGCCGCCCGCCAGCGCCAGCTCAAGCGCTGCTTTAACCGCGACTTTACGCACGCCTATCAGGACGGCACCTCGGGCGACGAGATGATGAGCTATGAGCGTTCCAACAACCGCGGCCAGATCGTGGGCACGGTGCTGGGCAGCCGCCCGGCCAACCGCGATGTGCGCGGCCTCAAGCCCGACGACCGCCGTCGCCGCGCCGCCATCGCCCGCATTGAGCTGTTTGAGCCCGTGGGCAAGGGCGACCTGCTGGAGCTTCGCCACGATAACGAGTTTGACCAGTTCCTGACCACCATTGCCGCCGATGATGCCGCAGCCGGTGAAGTCATCGAATGTCGCGTACCCCGCAGCATGCCCGAGGGCTGCCGCGTCCGCGTGATTCGTAGTCAGCGTGCCATCGACGCCGCCGGCGCCGCGCTCAAGCGCGATGTGCTGCGCCGCCGAGCTGTTGATGTGTCCGTCGTGGCGCGTCTGGGCGAGCCGTTTACCGTTACGCTCACCTGCTGCGACGACCCTTCGCTTACGGCCACGGCCACGGGCTTTACCGTCGAAGCCGCCAAGACCCGTGCGGTCGAGGCGTCCGATCTGGTTGAGCACGTCGGCCGCATGGGTTCCTCTCCCTTTGAGGCTGCGAGCTTTGAGGTGGCGCTCGATGAGGGCTGTGGCATGGGTTTCTCCGCCGTACATAAGGTGCGCGCCGCCGCTTGCAAGGCGCTGGAAGAGGCCATTCTGGCGCCGTACGCGGAGCGCGCGAAAACGCTCGAGCTGCCGGCGATTGTCACCAGTGATTCCCGCCCCGCGCCCGAGCACTACCGCGACGAGCCGCAGATCTGCGCCACCGTCACCTCGCTCGAGGCCGCCGAGGCAGCGCGGGCGGAGGGTGCAACGCGCATCTACATGACCACCGACGCGCTCGATGCGGCCAAGCTCTCCCCCGCCGATACGTTTGAGCAGGGCATCGTACCCGTGCTCGATGAGGTCTGCCGCGCCGTTGACCACGTCCGCGTTGACCCATGGGTTGTTGCCGGCGCCACGGTCGCTATTGGCAACATCTCTGAGCTTGCCCTGGCCGCCCAGGTTGGCGCCACGGCCGAGATTCGCTCTTGCCTGCCGGTGCACAACACGCCCTGCATGGAGGCGCTTGCCGAGCGCGGAGCCGGTGCGTTTTGGCTCTCGCCCGAGATCACGCTCGACGAGATTATCTCGCTCGGCACCGCCGCGCCCGCGGCTCTGGGCATCACCGTCTTTGGCCGCCCGCGCGTCATGACAAGCGAGCATTGCATTCTGCAGGTTGCCAACGGCTGCATCCACGATTGTGCCAACTGCCGCCTGCGTGCCCGCAAGCTCTCGCTCAAGAATATCGACGCCAAGGTCATGCCGGTGCGTACCGACATCCACGGCCGCTCACGCCTGTACGACGCCTACCCCATCGACCTCACGCCGCAAGTTCCGCAGCTGCTCGATGCCGGCGTGCGCCGTCTTATGGTCGACGGAACCTTGCTCGAGGCCGATGAGATTGGCCGTGCCGTCGCTCGCGTCCGTCGCGCTGTCGAGGCGGCTCAAGCCGGCCGCAAGCCGGCCGCCCGCCTGCGCGGCGCCACCTCGGGCTGCATGTTTGTGGGAATTAGCTAACCGAAAGGCTTACACGTGAACGAAGAACCTCAAGTCCTCTACTGCGACGCCTGGCTCATGGCCATCGACAAGCCCGCCGGCATGATCGTCCACGGTGACGGCACCGGCGAGCGCACACTTACCGACTACGCCAGCGACCTGCTGCTGGCGATGGGCGACGGCTTTGCCGCGACCGACATGCAGCCGCTCAATCGCCTGGACCGTGACACCACCGGCGTGGTGCTGTTCTCACTCGACAAGCAGACGCAGCCCGCCTTTGACCAGATGATCATCGACCACGCGTTCGAAAAGCACTACCTGGCGCTCGCCGAGGGCAAGATCGACTGGAACGAAAAGCTCATCGACAAGCCCATCGCCCGCGACCGTCACGACAGCCGAAAGATGCGCGTCGGCGCCAGCGGCAAGCCGTCTCAAACGCGCGTGAAGGTGCTCAAGCGTCTTAAGAGCCGCCGCGGCCTGCCCACGCGCTCGTATATCGATGTCGAGCTGCTCACCGGCCGCAAACACCAGATTCGCGTGCACCTGGCGAGCGAGCGCCATCCCCTGGTGGGCGACGACCTGTACGGGACGCCGCGTCCTTGTGGCCTCATGCTCCACGCCCACAGCGTGTCCTTTACGCATCCCGTAACCGGCGAGCACATCCACATCGAAGCCCCCTGCCCCTGGGAGCCCTAAAACCTGCCAAAAAGGGACAGGTTTATTTTGGCAGGTTTTATCCGGACAAACGTCAAAACCACCACAAAGGTTCCTGCCCCTTCGCGGTGGTTTTGGCCTTGCCCCGTCGCTAGACCGTGATGACGTTGTCCATTGCCCGGTACTTGGCGGGGACCTCGCCTGCGGTAATAATCGTTGCATCGCGGAAGTCCGCGAACTTGACGGGCGCCACCATGCCAAATTTACTGGCGTCCGAGATTACGAAGCGCTTGGCCGTATGGCGCATCGAGATACGCTTTACTTGCGCCTCCTCGATATCGGGCGCCGTGAAGCCCTGCTCGGCGGCAATGCCGTTAGAGCCCCAAAAGCCGCAGTTGAAGTTGTAACGGTCTAAGGTTGCCAAGGCATCGGGGCCAACGAGCGCCTCGGTCTCGGGTTTGAGCTCGCCGCCCAGCACCACGGTACGCATGCCGCGCAAAGCGAGATGCTGAACATGGAGCACGGAATCAGTCACATAGGTGACACCTTCAAGGTGTGGAAGATGCTCGATGAGCCTGAGCGTCGTCGAGCCCGAGTCGATGTACACAAAGCTCTCGGGCTCCACCAGCGCCGCCGCACGGGCGCAGATACGTTCCTTGTCGTCGTTATGGAGATCGCTGCGCTCATTAAGCGTTAGGTCGCGCGTCACGTGCGCGCGCTCAAGGCTCGTCGCCCCACCGTGCACCTTGGCGATACGGTGTGCGCGATTGAGCGTCTGCAGGTCGCGCCGAATGGTAGACGCCGTCACGCCCAGGGCCTCAGCAAGCTCCGGTACGGTAACCGAGCCCGTCTGCTGCACCATCGACACGATTGCGTTGAGCCTATCTTCCGCAAGCATCGCTTACTCCTCCTCGGGGTACACGACTCCCCAATCGGCGCGAAGCTTGGTCATAAGCTCCATAACATCAGAAGTATAATCCAGAAGCTCGCGCTTGGAGTCGTCGCCGGCAACGGCCTTCTCAAGATCGGCCATCTCATAACACAGGGCGTAAGCCTCGGTGCCTGCGTGGACCTCCTCGCGGTGGCCGTCCGCAGTCCACACGATGGTCGCGTGATCGGCACGCGGATATTCGTTGACCTCGATGTAGCACTTGTCAAAGCTGATGACCGAGCGCTTGGGCTGCTTGGAGTGAAGCGTAAGGCTCACGACGCCCAGCTGCTGCTCGGCATTGCGGCAGACGATGCCGCCCGCAACATCGACTCCAGTCTCGCAGGTGTTGCCTAGAGACACGACCTCGGCGGGCTGGCTCGCCATAAACAGGCGCATGACGGACAGGGCATACACACCAATATCGAGCATGGCACCGCCGGCAAGGTTGCGATTGTAGAAACGGTTGGTCAGGTCGCCGTACTCCTTGTAGCTACCAAAGTTGAGCTGAGCGAGGTTCATGCGGCCGAACTCGCCGGCATCCATGCGGCGACGCAGCTCTTGATACAAGGGCATGTGGAGCACCGTGGTAGCGTCCATAAGGACCACGTTGTGCTCGGCGGCAATGGCACGGGCCTCATCGAGTTCAGCGGAATTGAGGGTAATGGCCTTCTCGCAGAGCACGTGCTTGCCGGCTGCCAGGGCAGCGCGCAGATAGGTGATATGAGTGTTGTGCGGGGTAGTGATGTAGACGGCGTCGATGCCAGGATCGGCGTAGAGGTCCTCAACCGTGTCGTAGACCTTCTCGATGCCATACTGCTCGGCAAAAGCCTGAGCCTTGGACAGCGTACGGTTGGCGACGCCCGCAAGCTTGCGACCGGCAAGAGCAAGGGACTGAGCCATCTGGTTGGCGATAACGCCGCAACCGATGACGGCCCAATGGAGCTCGGGAGCCGTAAAAATATCGTCGGGGAACGGCTTGTCCTGGACCGAAGCGAACGCTGCTTTGGCGGCTGCCGCGGCGTCGATCGGAGCCTGCTTGGAATCTGCCATTATGTGCCTCCTGTGTCATAGAACGCCTTGCTTTCTGACAGCTCTATATTCGCACAAACACGCGCTTCTGTGCGCGTTTTTGCGTATCTCACCGCTAAACGGTCATTGTTGTCCCGAAAACGGCGCATCTATACGCATATTCACGCAATCCCACGCACGCAAATACGCACAAATGCGAACCGGTCATTGCTCAGAGACAGGGGCTTATGCTTAGAACTCAAAAGACAGGATGATCCGCTTCGCCTCGTCGCTCATGGCGCGCTGCAGCTCTAAGGACCGTCCCAAACTGCCGACAGAAAAGGAACGTTCCAAACTGCAGACAGAAAAAGAACGTCCCCAGGCGCCGGCATTTCAAGAGTACTCATTTAAGTCTGTCCCCAATGAGTGGGAGTAATCAGAGACCCTTTGCGAGGGAGGCCGGACGTGGCCTTCCTCGTTTTTATTCATGGACTTTAGTCCGTGCCGCGCGGCACGCGCGGCATAGAAAGCCACCCGCTCAGCGGGTGGAGGCCAATTTCCGTTACGCGACAAAAACCTTCCCCCTAGCATGAGGATTGTTCAGGTCATCATACTAGGGGGAGGTGATTGCTGTGGCCCAGAAAGCCAACAGCCTCGCGTACACGAAATGGCTGTGCAAGTACCGCATCGCACCGAGGTCAAGCTCATCGCCGCCATCGTCGAGAAGCACCCCAAGGTGCGCTTTGCCGCGAGCCGCACCTCGGCCCACGCCGACCTCTACGACCGCATGGAGCAGGCCCTGTGCGAGCGCGTGGCCAACGCGGTGGAGGTCGTCCGCTCCGACATCAGCCCCGCGCTTCTTGTCCACACCGGTCCAAACCTCGTGGGTGTGGCGGTCCAGGGACTCTAGCGGAGGCGGGGCGTCCTGCCCCAAAAACAAATGCAAAAGACGAGCACTTCTTGCCGCTCAATTGGCAAGAAGCGCTCGTCTTTTCTTAACGCGTTGTATGGCGGAGAGAGCGCAAGTTACGCGAGCGCCCTTCTTGCCAGCTCGGCCGCGCCGAGGATTCCTTGGTCGCCGCCGCAGCCCGGGGCGCAGATGTAGCTCTCCATGTCCTTAAGCTCGGCGGTCTGGATGTAGCCACCCAGATATTCGAGGGTCTTCTTGCGGACGATGCCGTAGAGCTGCTCCTGGTGCATCACGCCGCCGCCGAGGACGATGCGGCGAGGCGAGTACATGAGCACGAGGTTCGCACACATCTGCCCCAGATAATCCCCCTCGAGCGCCCACACCTCATCGTTATCCGCGAGCTCGGCCGCGGGCTTTCCCCAGCGCGCGGCGATGGCGGGGCCGGAGGCGAGCCCCTCGAGACAGCTCGCGTGGCTCGGGCAGACGCAGCGTCCCTCCTCGATGGGACGGGTCCTTACCAGCATGTGACCGGCCTCGGGGTGCAGCATGCCGTGAAGGAGTCTGCCCGCGCACATGACGCCCGCGCCCACGCCGGTGCCGATGGTCACGTAGACGGCGTCCTCGAGCCCCTTGCAGCAGCCGAAGACCACTTCGCCGAGGCAGGCAACGTTCACGTCCGTGTCGTAGGCCACCGGAATCCCGAGGGCGTCGGCGAACGCGGCGCGAAGACCATGGCCTCGCCACGCGAGCTTGGGCGTCTGGAGGATGGAGCCGTAGCGCTCGTCGTTGGGGTTGACGCAGGTCGGGCCGAAGGCGCCGATGCCCAACGCGTCCACATCGCGGGCGGTGAACCACTCGATCATCTGCGGGACGGTCTCGGCGGGCGTAAGCGTCGGGGTCTCCATACGGTCGAGGACCTCGCCGTCGCCGGACACCACGGCACAGACCATCTTGGTCCCGCCGGCTTCGAGGGCGCCGAGCCTCATTTGCTTTTCGCTCATGTGATCCTCCTTACAAAGGGACGCCCGCAGTCATGGTCAACCGCGGGCGCCCATAACGTTGGCTTGTTTCGAGGCGACCCTACCTGGGCACGCGGTCCTGCCTTGCGGCAAACGGGGCGAGCACGGCGTGCGGCTCGCTTTGGTACCAGTAGGCGACGGTGGAGATGTCGTCCTCGCGCTCGTAGAGCTTGATGTCGTCGTTGCCGAGGTCCTGGAACGTCACGCGCAGGTCCTCCTTGAACGAGATCGGGTCGGGAAGGTGCCACCTGTAGAGGCCGTGCCTGGGCAGCGCGTCGTCGTTAGTCGCGAGCATCGGATTCGGGTTCGGCTTGCCCGCGCTGAAGCGGTCGCGCGTGGCGTCGCGCGTCGAGCGGTACGGGTAGCCGGCGAACAGCGTGTTGAAGCACTGCGCCTCGGGCAGCGCGTGGGGCGGCCTGTCGAGGAAGGCCCAGGCACCGCCGAAGTAGTCCTCGGCTCCCGTCGAGGTGACCGTGGGGAACTCCTCGTCGCCGTCGAGGAAGAACTTCATCTCGCCCTCGCCCCACCAATAGCGCTCCAGGGCGCACAGGGCCATGTAGGTGCCGACGTAGTAGCCCTTGCCGCGCACGCCGTCGAGCACGGTGTAGTCGACGCCCCTGCGGGTGCTGCGCTCGCGGTTAAAGCGGGCGTGGAAGTACATGGCGTCGTCCGGCACGTCGGTGAGCGCGTAGTTGAACGTGTAGAAGATGTACTTAATGAACCCGGGGTGCTCGCTCGTAAGCGTGACCTTGGCGTGCTTCCTGAAGGGCATCTCGAAGTAGCAGTTCATGCCGCCCGTCGGGTTCACGCAGATGGGCATCGAGTTGACGATGGCGCGCTCACCGAAGCCGTTGCAGAAGAAGTCGCCGACAGGGCACTCGACCGAGGGGGTCTCCTCGTCGTCCCAGTAGAAGCGCAGCACGAGGTCACGCATGACGAAGCTGCCGGCGGCGGTCTTGTCGGGGACGGTCATCCAGATGTGGCGGATGATGCCGGGTCCCTCGATGTCCGCGAGCGTGATGGTCTCGCCGGACTCAAGGGGCACGCAGCACGAGCCCTTGCGGCCGACGCCGAGGTGGCTGGCCGACATGGCGGCGCGGCCCTTCTCGCCCGTGATGTTCTCGGGGGTGATGGCGCGGCTTTCCTCACCGCCGTGCATCCACACGTCCTTAAGGAACTCTCTCATCGTCGACCTCCTCTATTCGTCGTCGTCGCACTCGGCGGAACTGGCACCGTTCACGTAGATGATCTGCTGGCGCGCCTCGTTGACGAGGGCGTCGAAGTCGAGTTTCTCGTCGGGGCGCGCGAGCGCGACCGTCATGGCGAGCGGGAGGTTGACACCCGCGATCACGTGGATCCGGTCGGAGGCGAAGCGGGAAAAGCGCTGGTTCACGCTGCCGCCGTACGCGTCGGTGAGGACGACGACCTCGTCAGTGCCCGAAAGAGCCGCCTCGACCGCCGCGTCGAGCCCCTCGCCGTTGTCGTTCACGTAGGCGCACACGGCGTTGACGGCGTCGCCCTTACCCGTAAGGAACTCGAGGGTGTCCTTGAAGCCCTGGGCGAGAAGGGAATGGCTCGCCACAACTATCTTTCTCATTGATTCACCAATCTCTTGGGTCGAAGCTAGGCGAGGATGCCGGCGGCGGAGGCGACCATCGCGAGGACGATCACCACGAGGATGAGGGCCGTCATGCTCGCGTTCTTCTTGGTAAGAAGGTAATACGCGCTTCCCGTGATGGCGGCGGGGATCATGGCAGGCAGGATCTTGTCGAGCAGCGGCTGAATCTCCATCGCGACTTCGCCGAAGCTGAAGCTAATCGGGCAGGTGACGCCGATGACCGAGGCGATGAGGCAGCCGACCACGGTGAGGCCGAGCACGGAGGCGGCGGCAGTGAGGTTGGGAAGCTTCTCGCTGAAGTCGGTGACGAGCTTCACGCCCTGCTTGTAGCCGAACTCGAGGGCGTGCATGCGGACCCAGAAGATGGCCAGGATGAGCGCGAACCAGATGCCGGCTCCCACGGGGTTGCCCTCGATGGCCATGTAGGCGGCGATGGAGCCCATGATGGTCGGGATCATGGTCATGAGCAGGGAGTCGCCGACGCCGGCGAGCGGTCCCATGGTGCCGATCTTCAGGTCTTGGACGGCGTCCGCCGCCGCTAGGCCGTCGCGCTCCTCCATGGCCACGCAGGCGCCAAGGATGATGGCGGCGAGCCAAGGCTGGGTGTTGTAGTAGCGGAAGTGGTTGTTGAGCGCTTGCTTATAGTCCTCGTCGTTCGTGTAGATCTTCCTCAGGACCGGCGAGAGGGCGTAAGCGACTGAGGCGCCCTGCTGGGTCTGGTAGTTGAAGGTGCACACGCTCATGAGCCAGCGCCAGTTCGCGTTGCGCAGGTCCTTCTTGGTGACCTTGTAGCCGGAGGGCTTGCCCTCGGCGACGGCGGTGATGTTCTCGTTTTCCATGGTTACTCATCCTCTCCGATGAAGGCGTCTGCGGAAGCGTGGGCGGCGAGCTCGGTGTCCCTCTCGGCACGCTGGTAGAACGCAATCGCGAGGGCAAAGCCGACGATGGCGGCGCCGATGATGGGCACGTTCAGGAAGGCTGAGAGGAAGAAGCCGGCGAGCAGGTACTGGAAGTACTTGGCGGTTGGCATGTAGCGGAGCAGCATGGCGATACCGACGGCCGGGAGCATCTTGCCGGCGAGGGTGAGGCCGGAGAGGAACCACTGGGGCATGACCTCGAGGAGCCAGTTGACGGCGGGCTGGCCGAGCGTCACGGAGACAAAGACGGGCAGGGCGGCGCACAGGCCGAAGAGTGCGGGGCAGACCCACAGGATGGCGTTCATCTGATTGAACTTACCCTCGTTGCAGAACTTCTGGGACTTCTCGACGACAAAGCCGTTGAGGATCTTGACGACGACGTCGAGCTGGATGCCGAGCATGCCGACCGGCAGGCCGATGGCGAGGCCCGTGTCGGAGCCCAGGGTCACGCCGTAGGCGGTGGCGATGATGGCCATCGTGCCGTAGTCGGGAATCGACGAACCGCCGAAACCCGCGACGCCGAGCTGCATGAGCTGGATGGTGCCGCCGATGACGAGGCCGGTCTGCCAGTCGCCCATAACGACGCCGGTGATAAGGCCCCAGAAGACGGCATAGTTGACGAAGATCATCGGGATGCCGTAGTAGTCCACGTGCTTGATGAAGGCAAGCAGGGTCAAAAGGACGACCTGCAGGATAGTGAAGTTGACCATGATCCCTCCTTAGATGAGGTCGGCGACGGAGACGGGCTTGTCGGCGGGCACGAACTGTGCCGTCACCTTGACGCCGCGGGCGATGAGCGCCTTGTAGCTCTGGACGTTCTCGGCGGAGGCGTAGGCGCGCTGGGTGAGCTGGATGCCGTCCTCCTTGACGAGCGAGCCGCCGACGACCAGCGACGGGAGCTCGACGCCCGACTCGACCAGGCGAAGCATCGTCTCGGGCTCCTTGGCGATGACGAAGACCTTCTCGCGGTCGTACTTGCCCGCGGCGAAGTTCTTGAGCGCGGTCTGCTCGGAGATGATCGAAACGGCCATGCCCGCGGGGCGCGCCATCCTCATGGTGGACTTCAGGACCTCGTCGCCGGCGACCTTGTCGTCGATGACCATGACTCGGGTCGCGCCCGACACCGGGGCCCACTGCGTCACGATGATGCCGTGAAGCAGGCGATTGTCGATTCGTGCCATAACAACACTCATGTTTGCTCCTATCAAATGAAGTTTTGCGTTCGGTACTGCCTCGGCGCTATCCGGATTCGCGCCGGGCAAGGGGTTATCGGATTATTGAGGACGCGCGGTCAGCTTGCGGCGGCGCGGGGAAGGTCACTCGTCGAGCAGGAGGTCCGAGGAGCCGAGGCGCTCTTCTCGCGCCGGGGCGGCGCTCACGCTTATGTAGTCGAAGACATATGCGATCTCGCTTACGGGAACCTCTACGCGATAGCGCGTCGAGATGCTCGAGAAGCTCTGCCTGAAGGACTCGATGAAATCGGCGCGTTCCTCCTCGAAGCGGTCCTGGCCAACGTAGGTCTCAATGGGGTTTCTGGTAACAAGGCGCTCGACGAGACAGCAGAGGTGAACGTAGAGCCCAATGATGGCGTTGCTGCCGATCTTCTCGCCTGTCCTGCGCTGAAGCTCGTGCACGGCGCTCTCGATCTCATGGAATAGCCGCTCCGGGTCGAGGATGGTGATGGAGCGGATGACGTTCTGCAGCGTCATGTTCGAGAGCAGCTTCTCGTGGAAAGAAGAGAGCTCGGAAGCGTCAAGCCACCTGCCGAACACGGCATCAACCTTAGAGGCGGACGCCGTCGACATGATGTCCTCGAGGGCGACGAAGGGGACGGAGGCGACCCCGGGGTCTCCCGTGCCGATGACGGCGCAGACGCGGTGCTCGGAGAAAACGGCGTCGTTCGACCCGTTCGCGACGAGCTGCTTGAAGGGCCTCGTGAGCAGGCGCGCGCCTATGGTGCGCGGGAGGCTCTGCGAGACGAGCTGGCGTATCCTCTCCGCGGCGTCGACCCCGGACTCGGAGCAGAAGACGATGGCGTCCTCACGGTTGACGCGCTCGATCACCTTGCAGTGCGTCACGCACGCGGCGGTCGCATCGCCAAGAACCTCGGCGATGGACTTGCCGCCGAGCAGCCCGACCCCGATCTCGAGCGCAAGACCGGTAGAGACGTTGTTCACCACGCCGATAGTGGAGTCGGTAACGTTCTCGAGGGCCTTATAGGCCTCCTCCAAGGAGCCCATGTCGACGAGGAACACGACCCCGGTGCAGTAGGAATGGCGGTCGACGAGGCGCTGGAGCGGACCGACGATGTCCTTCATCTGCTGGTCGTAGGGCATGTCGACAGCCTCGTACACATGCATGCCGAGCATACGGTTCGCCGCGTCGGCGATGCTCGTCGCCGTTGAGTAGCCGTGGGACAAGATGACGCAGAGCGTCCGAAGGGCCTTCGCATCGCGAGACTCCGATGCGACGCACAGCGTCAGAAGCGTCTTCGTGAAGTGATCGAGCGAGATTCCCAGCGCCCCTTCCACGTCTGCGGCGACCTGATCGGAGACACTCGAGGCAAACGGCAATTCGGAGGTCACGGCACCGAGGAGATGGGAGATTTGCTCCGCACAGGCAGACTTTCGCTTAGCCAGACCGATACCCGGCCACAACTGCAGGCAAATTTCCTGGGCCAGTAGAAAAGCGACCTTCCTCGAAAGCTCGATGCCATAAGAAGAGCCTGCGTCGGCAAGGACCGCGCCCACGACGCGCTCGAAGGCGCGCGACCTCGAGGAGGCGACGCCGTGGTCGAAGATCAAGTGATCCTCAACGCCGCGCACAGCGGAGACAGCTTGCGAGACAAGCTCGGAGACAGAGAGCTCCCCGGCGCAGAATCGCTCATCGAGGGAGCACAGGGCATCGAGCGCCTGCTCGACCGGCCCTGTGCTCTCGGCGGCATCCAGAGACGCGTCGATCAGAACGCCATCGTCGGGCTGTTGATCGATCTGCGCGGAGGAGAGGAGCCCGCTGGGAAGAAGATACGGGCGAACGACGACGTAGTCGCCCTCGCGATTGAGGAACGCTTTGGCACAGCAGTTCGTCACGCAGGCGCGCAAGCCGGCGATGTTATCGGAAAAGTCCGCGTTCACGAGGCAACGGTATGCGCCGCGGCTGATCTTCACATCAGAACCGATTCGGCACCCCTCGCTGCGCAGGAAGCTCAAGATGAGATCCTCGCGCTCCTCGGGGGTCCGCTCCTTGAGTGAGGGGACGCGGGCACAGATGGGCATTTTGCTGTAGGCCGAGGAAACCTTCAGGTCATCGGCGGAAAGCGTCGTCGAAAGAACGAGGCGAGCGCGCGGCGCATCCTGGGAGGCATCGAGCCCGAGGGCCGTCGCAAGGCAGTGCTCCATCGCAGAGGGAGAGAGTGCCTCGATGCCGTTGACAAAGACCACACCCCCGCGCGCTTTCGCGATCGACTCGTCAAGAAGCCCGTTGAACGAGGCGGCGTCCGGGACCCCGGCGCAGTCGATGCGCACATAGGAGGAGTCGCGGGACAGCAAGCCCTGGTTCTTGCCGTACTTGTATACAAGGCGAGAAAGGAAAGACTTACCGACACCCACGCCGCCGCTCAAGAGGATGGGCAGGCCAAACGGAGGGTACTGAACCGCAGCCTTGCACTGCTCGACAACGGAGCTGAGGCTCATGTCGAAGCCCACGGCACGCGCGAAGTCGCGGTGATCGGCGATTCCCGTCGCCTGGATGAGGTCGGCGAGCGAGGCGTACTCGCTTGCAGAGAGCTTTACCTGAAAACGCTTCTGGAACGCGCGGCGATGAAAATAACGGACAGGCCTGCCCGCCACCTTAACCACAAGACCGGCGCGAACAAGGTCGTTGAGGTACTGGCTCGCCAGGCTCCTGGAGATGATGAGCGTCTCGGCGATGTCGGAGGTGGACAGACGGGCAAGGTCGTCGAGCGAGACGGCAGAGGTGAGGGCCTCGAGATGCTCGAGAATCCTGTCCCTCATGTCGACGGGTTTCTTTGCCAAGCTGTCCTGTGTGGTCTTGTCCATGACTTCTTACCTCCTCGTACAAGGAGTATAAGGGGAGAACAGAGAACGGAAGGGGGCGCGTGGGGGAATCAACAGCTCCGAGGAAAAGTCCACCACTTGAGGGGCAGAAAACAACGGCCATTGAACATTCAGGGCCGACGCTCAACACTTCGGCTCGACACTTCGCTTTGGAAAGGGCCCCGGCGCGCCGGGCCTAAAGCTTAACCATGCGCGCGGCGATGCGGGCGCAGTCGCAGGCGGCCTTCTTCTCGAAGGTGTTGTAGTCGACGACCCGGCCCTCGGCGCAGGGCTTGTCGCTGATGGCGCGCACGACGACGAGGGGCACGCCGTTGAGATAGGAGGCCTGCGCGATGGTGCAGCCCTCCATCTCGCAGCACAGGTCGCCGAAGGCCGCGAGGATTCGCTCCTTCTGTTCCGCGGGCGAGACGAACTGGTCGCCGGAGACGACGCGGCCCTTGAGGGCCTTAATGTCGGGGGCGACGGCGGCCGCGGCGGCGCACGCCGCCAGCAAGGGCCGGAACGGATCGCGCAAGATCAAGGCGTCACCCGGGAGGTCGGGCGTTACCGTCAGCCGGCGCCGCGTCTGCCGCATCATGAGGGAGAACGGCCTGGCCGGCGCATACGGCAGGAAGAGGTTCAAGGTGCACCCCGGGGCGGTCAACGAGGCCGACGTGTCGAACGTCGTCGCGCGCGGCTTCGGCGGCAGGGCGCCGTGCACCCATATATGCAGCGACTTGGCCTGCGTGCACGTCGGGGCGTCGTGGAACTACGTCTGCCTGCTCGTCGACCTCTGCAACGGGGAGATCGTCGGCCACTCCGAAGGACCGAGGAGGGACGCGCGAGCTCCGAGCCAAGCTCTTGGATTACGTGCACTGGTACAACAACTTCAGGATCCACTCGACGCTGGGCTACATGTCGCCGGTCGAGTTCAGGGAGGCGGGGCCGTCCCTCCCGGAATCGTCCAAATAAGTGTTGCCAATCCATAGCCAATCCAGCCATCATCTCCGCGAAGGCGGACGTCAGGAAAAGCTCGGCTTGAGCTCGGTCGGACGCGGTCTGTGGGGCATCATTCAGGCTCAGGGGGTCTCCTTGTCTTCTTCGGTCGCAACCTGAATGATAGGGACGGCCCCTTCTCTCTTTCCCCTTCGTTTTCGACGCGTCACCCTCTCGACGGGCTTAAGGCCCGCGCTCGCGGGTGCAGGGGCTACGCCCAAACCCCAAAAACGTAACGCCGTGCTCGAAGCGTTTCCGGACGTCAGCGTAATCTCAAATCCCGTTCGTCAACTCATGGGCAAGCCACCTGAGACTACTCATTTCTCCTACTGGCAATGAAGACCTGCGACCTGCAGTTTTGCAAACTGCTTGAAAGCCACCTGCGTTGATTCACTTCCTATTGCAGCTGGCGGCTTGCACGCGAAAAGGCATTTAAGTTTCAAAACGGGCGTTTTCGGCGCTATCGAGCCTCCAAAGGCATCCCGCCGCGCCCTTTGGGACAAAAACAAAAACTCAAAGCCCTGAGTTCGAAAATAGTTTTTGGAGTTGTCCCGACTTTTGTCCCCGAAGCCGACGAAACGCGACAGGGTATCACCTGGCGGCACTCGATTCGAGACGGCACCGAAAACTGGATGCAACCGGAATGACGGGACGGCAGAACCGAAGCCATCGAGTGGGGATAGAAAAAGGCCCGGGTGCCGTGGCATCCGGGCCTTTGCTAGCAACTTGATGTTGCGGGCAGGTTAGAACTTGTGGCCGCACTTCTTGCAGACGCGCAGCTTGTTCTTGCCGTCCTTCTCGTGACCGACGCGGGTAACCTTACCGCACTCGGGGCAGACGAGATTGACGTTGGAGGCGTCGATGGGAGCCTCCTGCGAAACGATGCCGCCCTGCTGGTTGGCAGCGTTGGGCTTGACGGCCTTCTTGACGACCGAAACGCCCTCGACAACGACCTTGTTCTCGGCGGGGAGAGCACGCAGGACAACGCCCTGCTTGCCGCGATTCTTACCTGAGAGAACCTGGACCTTATCGCCCTTCTTGATATACATATATCTCCCCTAACTACAGGGTCTCGGGAGCGAGCGAGACGATCTTCATGTACTTCTTGTCACGAAGCTCGCGAGCGACGGGCCCGAAGATACGGGTGCCGACGGGCGAACCATCGTTGTTGATGACAACGCAGGCGTTCTCATCAAAGCGAATGTAGGAGCCATCCTTGCGGCGGATCTCCTTAACGGTGCGAACGACGACGCAACGGACAACGTCCTTCTTCTTGACGTTGGCGCCAGGGGTAGCCTCCTGGACAGCACCGATGAACACATCGCCGATGCCTGCATAACGACGCTTGGAACCGCCAAGCACCTTGATGCAGCGAATCTTGCGAGCGCCGGAGTTGTCGGCGACGTTCAGCATGGTTTGCATCTGAATCATGGTAGATGTTCCTCCGAACTAAGAACCGAAGAGAGGTGCGCAGCCTTTATACGGCCCGTGGTATGCAAGCCAGGCATACGCACATCTTCGGAAACGTACAAGTCGTAAGAGCGACTGCTTATTTAGCGCGCTCGACGACCTCGATGAGGCGCCAACGCTTCATCTTGGACATAGGACGGGTCTCCATAACGCGGACGGTATCGCCCACGCCAGCCGTGCACTCCTCGTCGTGAGCGTGCAGCTTCTTGGAGCTGGTCATCATCTTGCCGTACTTGGGGTGACGCTTGCGCTCGGTGATGGTGACAACAATGGTCTTGGCACCGGAGACGGAGGCAACGACACCCGTACGGACCTTACGCGAGTTACGCGAATCAGTCATGTTCTCTCCTTAGGTCCTACTCGGCGACAGCGGACTTCTCCGCTGCGATCTCGCGGGCGCGCTGCTCCGTGAGGACGCGAGCGATGTCCTTCTTCACGGTGTTGACGCGAGCGGTGTTGTCCAGCTGGCTGGTGGCCATCTGGAAACGAAGGTTAAAGAGCTCGGCGCGCATTTCCTTCAGCTTCTCAACGAGCTGAGCGTCCGAGAGCTCACGAATCTCTGCGGGCTTCATTAGTTCTCCTCCTTGGCGGCGGCGGCGTCCTCAGCAGCCCACTTGGCCTCGAGAGCGGCCTCCTCAGCCATCTCCTTCTCGATGCGCTGCTCAGCGTTCTTAGCAGCAACAATCTTGGTCTTGATGGGAAGCTTGTGCTGTGCAAGACGCAGAGCCTCGCGAGCGACCTCCTCGGGCACGCCCTTGACCTCGAACATGATGCGGCCGGGCTTGACGACGGCCACCCACTCCTCGGGGTTACCCTTACCAGAACCCATGCGAGTCTCGGCAGGCTTCTTGGTGATGGGCTTATCGGGGAAGATCGTGATGTAGACACGACCGCCACGCTTCATGTAGCGGGTCATGGCAATACGAGCGGCCTCGATCTGACGGTTGGTGATCCAATGGGCCTCGAGAGCCTGGATACCAAACTCGCCGAAATGCAGCTCGGTATTACCCTTGGCCTGGCCCTTCATGGAGCCACGCTGCACCTTGCGGTGAAGAATACGCTTAGGGGCAAGCACTACTGACCCCTCCTCTCGGAGTTACGACGACGAGGACGGGAAGAGCCCTCGAGTGCAGGGTTGGGAACAGGCTGGCCCGGGAGCTTCTCGCCCAGGTAGATCCAGACCTTCACGCCGCAAGCGCCCATGGTGGTGCTGGCGACAGCCGTGCCGTAGTCGATCTTGGCACGGAGGGTGTGCAGAGGCACGCGACCCTCGCGGTACCACTCACGACGGCCCATCTCGGCACCGCCGAGACGACCGGAGCACTGGATACGGATGCCCTTAGCGCCGGCCTTGCGGGCAGACTGGACAGCCTTGCGCATAGCGCGACGGAAGGCAACGCGGCCCTCGAGCTGCTCGGCGATAGACTGAGCAACGAGGTTGGCGTCGAGCTCGGGGCGCTTGATCTCGACAACGTCGACGGAGAGCTGGCCCTTGGAGACGCCAGCGACCTTCTCGAGCTCGGTGCGGAGGGTATCAATCTCGGCACCCTTCTTACCGATGACAACGCCGGGGCGAGCGGTGAGGATGATGACCTTCACCTTGTCGCCAGCGCGCTCGATCTCGACGCGGGAGACAGCTGCGCGGGAAAGACGCTTCTCGAGGTACTTGCGGATCTCGAGATCGTTACCGAGGGTCTTAGCGTAATCCTTCTCTGCGAACCAGCGGGAGCGCCAGTTCTCGGTGATGCCAAGACGGAAGCCGGTGGGGTAGACTTTCTGACCCATACAGCTTTACGCCTCCTTTCGAGGAGCAACGACGACGGTGATGTGGGAAGTACGCTTCAGAATGCGAGAAGCGGAACCCTTGGCGCGGGGACGGATGCGCTTAAGCGTCGGACCCTCGTCAACATAGGCAGCGGCGACAACCAGGTTGTCGGCACGCAGACCGTTGTTGTTCTCGGCGTTCGCAACGGCGGAACGGAGAACCTTCTCGACATCCACGGCGACGGCGCGGTCGCAGAAGTGGAGGATGTCGAAGGCCTGAGTGACAGGCTTGCGGCGGATCAGATCGACCACCAGGCGGGCCTTGCTGGGGGAAACACGCACGTACTTAGCGACGGCGCGAACCTCGGTGGCCTCAGTTTCAATAGACTTAGTTGCCATTTACGGTTAACCCCCTATTTGGCCTTGTGGCCACGGAACGTACGAGTCGGCGCGAACTCGCCGAGCTTGTGACCAACCATGGACTCGGTAACATACACGGGCACATGCTTGCGGCCGTCGTGGACGGCGATGGTGTGACCAACCATCTCGGGGAAGATGGTGGACGCGCGGGACCAGGTCTTCACGACGTCCTTCTTGCCAGCCTCGTTCATCGCGGTGATACGCGAGAGAAGGCGAGTCTCCACGAACGGGCCCTTTTTGAGACTTCTGCTCATAAGTGCTTTCTCCTAAAACTCGGTATCCGAAATTACTTCTTACGGCGACGAATGATGTGCTGGTTCGAGACCTTCTTCTTCTTGCGCGTACGAAGGCCCTTCGTCGGCTTACCCCAGGGGGTAACAGAGGGACGACCAGAGGTGTGGTTCTTGCCCTCGCCACCGCCGTGCGGGTGGTCGACAGGGTTCATGACGGTACCGCGGACGGTCGGGCGCACGTTCATGTGACGCTTACGGCCGGCCTTGCCGATGACGATGTTGGCATGATCGGCGTTGCCGACCTCACCGACGGTGGCGCGGCAGGTAACGAGGATGCGGCGCATCTCGGAGGAAGGCATACGGACGATAGCGTACTTGCCCTCCTTACCCATCAGCTGGCAGGAGTTACCGGCGGAACGGGCGATAGCAGCGCCCTTGCCCGGCTGGAACTCGACGGCGTGGATGAGCGTACCGACGGGGATGTCGGCGAGGGGCAGAGCGTTGCCCGGCTTGATGTCGGCGTCAGAACCGGACATGATGGTCTGACCGACCTCGAGGCCCTTGGGGGCCAGGATGTAGCGCTTCTCACCGTCAGCGTAGTGCAGCAGAGCGATGCGAGCGGAACGGTTCGGATCGTACTCGATCGTGGCAACCTTGGCGGGCACGCCGTCCTTGTTGCGCTTGAAGTCGATCACGCGGTAACGACGCTTCACGCCGCCGCCCTGGTGGCGGGTGGTGATGCGGCCGTTGTTGTTACGACCGGCCTTCTTGGGCAGGGGCTCGAGAAGGGACTTCTCGGGCTTGGTGCAGGTGATCTCGGAGAAATCGGAGATCGTCTGCCAACGCCTACCAGCGGAGGTCGGCTTAAGGTGCTTTACAGCCATTACAATCCCTTTCAATAGGAATCCGTTAGCCATCGCAGACAGGGATTCGAGGTTCTGCCTCGGGTGCGATGACACCGGACGTATACACGGTTCCGGGCGTGTCCATTTTATACGCCCGAAACCTTGAGCTCTCGCCTCCCCTATTTGGGAGGCATGAGCTCACTCAACAGCAGCGAGTCTTAGGCCTGATTGCCAAAGACCTCGATGGTGTCGCCCTCGGCCAGCGTGACGATGGCCTTCTTCCAAGAACGGGTCTTGCCGGCGACATAGCGCACACGCTTGGTTTTGGGCTTGACCGTCAGGGTGTTCACGCGAACGACCTTGACGCCGAAGATCTCCTCGACAGCGTCCTTGATCTGATACTTGTTAGCATCCTTGGCGACCTCGAACGTGTACTTGTTCAGCTCCATGCCGGAGAAGGAACGCTCGGACACGATCGGACGGATGATGATCTCGTGGGCGGTCATTTATGCAAGCACCTCCCCGAAGTGAGCGGCGATGTCGGCGGGCATCAGCACAGCGTTGTTGTTGACGAGATCGTAGGTGTTGGCCTCGTCAGCGGTGATGATGAACGTCTTGGGAATGTTGCGGAACGACAGGTAGGCGTTGACGTCCTCATCGCGAACGATGATGGTCAGACGCTTGCCCTCAAGGCCGAGAGCCTTGAGCATGGCGACGGCAGCCTTGGTGGAAGGCTTCTCGAAGCCGTAGTCGTCGACGAGCACGAGCTCGCCATCGGCCAGCTTGGCGGACAGCGCGGAGCGCATAGCCAGCTTGACCTCCTTGTTGTTCATACGCTTAGCGTAGGAACGGGGCTTGGGGGCGAAGACAACGCCACCGTGACGCCACTGGGCAGCACGGATGGAACCCTGGCGGGCACGGCCGGTGCCCTTCTGACGCCAAGGCTTCTTGCCGCCACCGGAAACCTCAGAGCGGCCCTTAGCGGACTGGGTGCCCTGACGCCAAGAGGCCATCTGGCACTTGACGATGTGGTGCATAACGTGGATGTTCGGCTCGATGCCGTACACCTCAGCGGCGAGCTCGGCCACGGCGACCTTCTTGCCCTCGCTGTTCTTTACTTCAAACTTTGCCATTTAAGTGTTCTCCTTGGTATGACGCTGGGCTAAATGGGCTGGGCCCTTAGGCCATACGGATGGCGACGAGACCATTCTTGGCACCCGGGACAGCGCCCTTGACCAAGATGAGGTTCTGCTCGGCATCGATGCGGACAACGGAAAGGTTCTTGACGGTAACGCGCTCGTTACCCATGTGACCGGCCATCTTGACGCCCTTGAGGACGCGCGCAGGATAGGCGCACTGACCGATAGAACCGGGGTGACGCTGGAAGTGAGAACCATGCGTCATAGGACCGCGGCGCTGACCCCAGCGCTTGATGCGACCCTGGAAGCCCTTACCCTTGGAGGTACCGATGACGTCGACCTTCTCGACATCAGCGAAATCAGCGACGGTGACGACCTCGCCGACCTTGTGCTCCTCGCCGTTCTCGACGCGGACCTCACGAAGGAAGCGGACAGGCTCGACGCCAGCCTTGGCGAAGTGACCAGCCATGGGCTTGTTCACGTTCTTGGCCTTGATGTCGCCGAAACCGATCTGGACGGCGTCATAGCCGTCGGTTGCCTGAGTTTTAACCTGCGAGACAGCGCAGGGGCCAGCCTGGATGACCGTGACGGGAACGACGTTATCGTCCTCGTCCCAAACCTGGGTCATGCCAATCTTGCGGCCGAGAATCATGCTGATCAAGATATGATCCCAACTCTCGCGTGGTCTTGGGACAATGCGTACACCACCGAGCGTACGCCCCTAGAGGACCACTACTTACACGACGTGCTCCCCAGTCTTGTATTGCGCCCGGACTACCTGACAACCCTATTAAGCAGGCATTTTGTCCAGCCAGAATACTCCCCTGGTTTCACACAGCTGTTTAGTATACACGGCTGCGGGCGTATCCATCGAGATTCATATTTCACTCACATTGTTTACGCAGGTAAAGTGCGTGGATGGCTCCCGAGCACGGCGGAGGGCCGGAGAAATATATTAAGGTCCCTGCTCTACAGTCCTGCGCAAGACGGAGAGCACATTAAGTGCTCTCCTTTGCGTGCGGAACTCGCGATGACCTTAATATATTTCTCCGGCCCTCCGCCGTGCTCGGGAGACGACACGTTGATGTCTGCTTAACTCTGCTCGCTCAGGCTAATGACTTTGTTGGGGGTCCACTATTTGCTGGAGGGTGAACTTGCATTGCATTGGCTCGCCCTCTACTTGTGGCTCCGCCTCATCAAAATCGAAAATCATAATGGCGCAGTTGGGGAGTTTTGTTGGGAGCTCGAAGCCCTCTGGGGCTGCAGCCTTGATGAATTGGCGGCTGGCGCTGCCGTGGCTTACTGCTAGGAGGGTTTCGATGCCCTCGGCGCCCATGAGATTGGTGAGGGTGCCCACCATGCGCTCCTGCAGGGCATGGCTTCCTTCTCCGCCAAATGGGATCAGGTCCTCGCCGGGGTCCCAGACGTCGGTGGGTAGGGCGTCGTGGGGGCCTTCTTCGAAGGTGCCGTAGCTGCGCTCGATGATGCCTTCGCAGGGCTCGACTGCTGCATCCCGGCCGAGGAGTTCGGTTGCGACGAGACTTGCCGTGTCCATGGCTCGGCCTAAGGGCGAAGAGACCACTTTGTCGGGAACGACATTGTGGGCTTTGAGCCACGCGGCTGCCATCCCGGCTTGCTGACGACCCAGGTCGGTCAGCGGTGAATCGCAGCGGCCCTGGACCAGCTTTTTGACGTTAAACTCCGTCTGACCGTGGCGGAGTAGATACAGCTTCTTCATGCTCTCCCCTTCTGCATAACCTGCTTTGCCGGCACAGCCTTACTCGTGGGTATGCCCTACGTAGTCTTCGTCGATCGTGATCTTGGCGACCGACTTGGGATATTCCGATTCGACCCGTTTCGCCAGCGCGCGCTTCAGGTCCTCGGCGCTCATCGCCAAATCCGAGGGACGTACGCAGTCAAAGATCACGTTGGTATGCGTGGGGCCCGGAACACAGCGTAGGTCGTGGATCGAGAGGCGGCTATCAATCTCTTGAGCCATAGCGTTGATGCGCAGACGCATGCTCGCCACCTTTGGATCGTCGGTCACGATGGGATCGTAATGGAGCGTGACGATCATGCCGTCTTCGACCCTAAACGACTGCTCGATGTTATCGAGCGTGTCGTGACTTTCCAGCGGGCTGGCCTCGGCTGCCATCTCGGCGTGAGCGCTTGCGAACTTCCTGCCCGGGCCGTAGTCGTGAACCATCAAATCGTGAACGCCCAAAACGCCGGGGTAACTCATGATCTTGTCTCGAATGTGCTTGACCAGCTTTGGATCGGGTGCCTGGCCCAAAAGCGGGCTCACCGTATCCTGGATGAGCTCAAAGCCGCTCCAGCCGATATAGGCGCCAACGGCAAGGCCGACCCATGCGTCAAGATTGATGTGCGTCACCTGCGAAACAATTGCGCACGCCAGCACGGCGCCCGTAGCTAGGACATCGTTCTTTGAGTCCTGAGCGGTCGCATGCAGCGTCTCGGACTCAATGCGATCGCCGAGCTTTTGGTTGAGGGCCGCCATCCAGAGCTTAACAATCATCGAAAGCACCAAGACTGCCACCAGGGCAAGCGAGAACTCGACAGGTTCGGGGTGGATGATGCGCTCAACCGAGGACTTCACCAGCTCAACGCCAATCAGCAGCACGAGCGCCGCCACGACCAGACCCGAGAGATACTCGTAGCGGCCATGGCCGTAAGGATGCTCGGGGTCTGCCGGCTTGCCCGCCAGCTTAAAGCCAAGCACGCTCACGATGTTCGAGCTGGCATCAGACAGGTTGTTCATAGCGTCCGCCACGATTGAAACCGATCCCGACAGCACGCCAATTGCACCCTTCGCAGCGCATAGTGCCACATTGGCGAGAATACACACCATGCCCGTCAACGTTCCCACGCGTGCACGGTCGCCCTGCGCACGACGAACAATCCACTCGACCATCTGCATCCGCCCCCACGGTACTACCTATATATCTATTGCTCAAACGGATTGTAGTGTAGCCACTTTGTCCCCCAGATACAAAAAGGCCGCAACCCACACGGGCCACGGCCTTGGAATGCGACATGCGGGACCGTCCCTTTGTCGCACAGGTTTATGCGCTTGCATCGGCCACGCTCTTCGAGGTTTCGGACAAATCGGCTCCGTCCCCCGTCACCTGCCCCTTCGCCGGCACCACGCCAAAGCAGTAGCTCAGCGCCGCAGACACCGCAAATGCCGTGCCACCGGCAGCGCAGCACCACAGCAGATTCGAGATGCCGCCCGTGGCAAAGCCAATGACCATAAGAACATTCGTCATACCGATGGTATAAGCCGTAACGTGGCCTACGGCCGCAACAAGGCCTCCGACGGCGCCGCCAACGGCCATGCACGTCAGACACCTGCCATATTTAAAGCCGCATCCGTACAGCGCTGGCTCGCTTACGCCGCCAAGAATACCCGAGATTGAATAGCCCAGCATGAGCGCCTTCTCGTCCTTATCCGCAACGCGGAGCGACGCGCCAAAGGGCATACCCCAAACGGCGAACGTTGCCATCGTCGCGGCGATCAGGATGCACGAATCCGTTCCCACACTCATAAACTGCGCATAGGCGAGCGATAGGACAACGTTGCTGACACCCGCGATCTTAAGAAACTCCCAGCCCGCGGCAAGCCCCATGAGCGTGAGCAGCGACACGATGCCACCGGAATTGCCAAGCATAAACATAAGCTGTCCCAACAGCATGCCCAGATAGCTGCCTGCCGGCGCCGTAACACACAGCGACACCGGAACCATGACAAGCATGGTTGCAAACGGTACAAAAGAAAACGCCACAGCCTGAGGGATAGTGCGCTTAAAGAAACGCTCCACCTGCCATAGCACGGGCACCGAGATGAGAACCGGAATAACAGTCGTCGTGTAATCGTTGACCGGCGCGGGAAGTAGACCATACACGAAAGTCATCGATGCCCCCGTCGTCGATGCGGCATCAACGAGCTTAAGCAGATCGGGCACAATCAATACGCCGCCCAGCATCATGCCCAGCTGCTCCGAGCAACCGAGCTGGCGGGCAGCGGCCCAACCAAGATAGATGGGCAAAAAGTAATAGCCAGCGTTATACAGCCAGCTGTAAAACAGGCGATAGATTTCGGAATCGGCAGGCCATAGACCAAGCATGCCTTCGCCCATAATGACGGCAACGGTGCGGAACAGCGCCGCGCAGACAATAAACGGCAACGCCGACATCATGCTTTTGGACAGATAGTCCACCACGGCCATGGCGTTTGATGAAACCGTCGTTGTAAACGAGGTGTTAGAAACTTGTGACATGGAACGCCTTTCCCAATGTGACATGCGGACTGTCCCTTTGTCACATCGTGCGGTACTGACCGATTGCGCGGTACTTTTCGTAGCGGAGGTTTGTGAGGGTCGCGTCGTCGAGCTGCCCAAGCGTATCGAAGGCATCAAATGCCGAGGACATGACGACACCGGCGATCTCCTCATGCGACAGGCCCCTATCGTCAACAATGCCGTCGATGATGCCGAGCGCCAACAGATCGGGGGCCGTGAGCTTAAGCGCCTCAGCGGCCTCATTCGCGCGCTCGGTATCCTTCCACAGGATCGACGCACAGGCCTCGGGGCTCACGACCGAATAGGCCGAGCTCGAGAGCATCAGGATGCGGTCGGCCACGGACAGCGCCAGCACGCCACCAGAGCCGCCCTCGCCTGTCACCACCGAGACAATCGGCGTCTTAAGGCCGCTCATCTCCATGAGATTCTGGGCAATCGCCTCGCCCTGGCCGCGCTCCTCGGCACCGATGCCGCAAAACGCGCCCGAAGTATCAACCAGGCACAGAACCGGCCGACCAAATTTCTCGGCTTGGTGCATCAGGCGACGTGCCTTGCGGTAGCCCTCGGGATGTGCCATACCAAAGTTGCGACGCATGCGCTCTTTGGTCGTGGTACCGCGCTCGATGGCGATAACCGTCACGGGTCGCCCGTCTTTCCAGCCGATGCCGCCCACCACGGCAGCATCGTCGCCAAAGTAGCGGTCGCCGTGCAGCTCTACGAATCCGTCGAGACCCAACGAGATCATCTCGCCTGCCGTGGCGCGGTTCGCCGAGCGAGTCTGTTTGACGATTTCGAGCGCGCTTTTTGGTGCGGCCGAGCGCTTAAACAAGTGTCCCAGCTTTTTGTCGCGACGACCCGTATGCACGATCTCATGCGGTGCCCCCAGGCCGGGCGCGTGCCCTTCGTGCAGCGCCAGCAGCTCGCCTACCGTGAGCGCAATCTCACCACGCGGAACAACGGCATCGCAAAAGCCGTGCTCCAGCAAAAACTCGGAACGCTGGAATCCCTTGGGCAGACGCTTGTGCATGTTCTGCTCGACCACGCGCGGGCCGGCAAATGCTGTCAGGGCATCGGGCTCGGCCAGGATAATGTCGCCCTCCATGGCAAAGCTCGCGGTTACGCCTCCGGTCGTGGGGTCGGTGAGCACCGTGATGTACAGGCCGCCCGCCTCGCTGTGGCGCCTAACCGCCGCAGAAATCTTGGCCATCTGCATGAGCGAGGTCACGCCCTCCTGCATGCGGGCGCCGCCCGATACGGTAAAGCCAACGACCGGCAGCCCCAACTCGGCCGCGCGCTCAAAGACACGACAGATCTTCTCGCCCACCACGGAGCCCATTGAGCCCATCATAAAGTTGGCATCCATAAAGAAGAGCGCGGTATCGCAGCCGCAGATTTTGCCCCTGCCGCACACAACGGCATCGCGCTCGCCCGAACGCTCGCTCACGCTCTTAAGCTTGTCGGCATAACCGGGAAACGAGAGGAAGTCCTTCGACGCCAGATTGGCATCCCATTCCTCAAAGGTACCCGCGTCGACCGTCATGCGCATGCGCGCGCGACCGCTCACGCGAAAGTGTTTGCCGCAACGAGGGCAGACCTCGAGGTTGTCGTGCAGGCGCGCCTCATCGATCACACGGCGGCACTCCGGGCATTTGACAAACACGTGGCGCGCGGGGAACTCGGCGCACGACTCGGTTATCGGCCCCTCAAGGACATTGACCGTCTTCGCTTTTCTATTCATCAGCATAGAGATGCCCCATCAGATCGGTGTGATACATGCCCGACAAAAACTCGTCGTTTGCCAGCACGTCGAGCTGAAGCTCGCTATTTTCGCTCACGCCCTCAATCACGAGCTCGCCCAGGGCCGAGCGCATCTTGCGAATGGCACCGTCACGCGTGGGCGCGCACACGATGAGCTTGCCGAGCATGGAGTCGTAGTACGGCGGAACTTTCGCTCCGGTAAACATGGCGGAATCCCAGCGCACGCGCGGACCACCCGGCACACGCAACGCGGTGACCGTTCCACATGACGGTAGAAAGTCCGGCGTTTCGGCATTGATGCGGCACTCCATGGCGTGGTTGCGGACCGGTACGTCCTCCTGCTCAAAGGGCAGAGGCTGGCCGGCAGCCACGCGCAGCTGCCACTTAACCAGGTCGGTATCGGTCACAAACTCCGTAACCGGATGCTCCACCTGCAAGCGCGTGTTCATTTCCATAAAGTAGAAATTGCCGTCATCTGAGTACAAAAACTCGATGGTGCCAGCGCCCTCATAGCCAACGGCACGAGCCAGGTCGCGCGCGGCCTTGTGCATGCGCGCGCGAATATCATCGCGTCCGTCGAGGCACGGCGCGGGGCTCTCCTCGATCAGCTTTTGGTTGCGGCGCTGCACCGAGCACTCGCGCTCGCCGAGCGAAAACACATGGCCCTGCTTATCGGCCATAATCTGTACCTCAACGTGATGCGCCGGCGCAACGAACTTCTCCATGTAGCACTCGCCGTCGCCAAAAACGGCCTCACCCTCGGCACGCGCCTCGCTGAACGCCTTTGCCGCATCTTCCACGCGCTCGACCTTGCGAATACCGCGACCGCCGCCGCCCGCGCGCGCCTTAATAAGCACGGGGCAGCCGATGCGCTCGGCCTCGGCCGTTGCTTCCTCGGGGCTTTTGAGCAAATCGCAGCCCGGCACGATGGGCACGCCCGCAGCAGCGGCCGTTCGGCGTGCGGCGTCCTTGTCGCCCATGCTGTCGATCACCTCGGCCGAAGGACCGACAAACGCCAGACCGAACTTGTCGCAGTCGCGCACGAAGCTCGCCTTCTCGGAAAAGAAGCCATAGCCGGGATGAATTGCCTTAGCTCCCGACTTTACGGCACAGGTGAGCACGGCATCGTCGTTGAGGTAGCTCTCGGCAAGACGCGGGCCGCCGATGCAATACGCCTCGTCGGCAAGCTGCACGTGTAGCGCGTCCGCATCGGCCGTGGAATAAACGGCGACGGTCTTGATGCCCATATCGCGGCACGCGCGGATAACACGGACCGCGACTTCGCCGCGGTTGGCGATGAGCACTTTGTCGAACATGGAGCCTTCCTTAACTTTCGTGCATGAGTGCAAAAGACATATCGGCGCGGCAGCAAACCTCACCGTTGACGCTCGCAGTACCCGTCGCAAAGCGGAACGGCCCGCGCGCACGCGTGATGGAGCACACTAGATCCACCGTGTCGCCCGGGCGCACCGGACGCTTAAAGCGCACCTTGTCCAGACTCGTGTAGAACGGCGTCGCGCCGCGCGCCTCCTCATCGCCCATCAGCAGCACGCAGCAGTTCTGGGCGAGCATCTCGCACTGAATCACGCCGGGAACGACCGGGTTTCCCGGAAAATGTCCCTGCAAAAAGTACTCGTCGCCTGTAATCGTGATCTTGCCGTGGGCCTCGTCGCCCACCAGCTCGGCTTCGTCGAGCAAAAGCATCGGCTCGCGATGCGGTAACAGCTTCTTGAGCTCTTCTTTGTTCATGGATATCACCTATCCGATCCTCATGAGGCAGCTGCCAAACTCCACGAGGTCGCCGTCGGCCACGCAGATCTCGAGCACCTCACCGTCTGCCTCGGCCGTCACCTCGTTGAGAACCTTCATGGCCTCGATGATGCAGAGGGTCTCGCCGGCCTTGACCTTGGAGCCCACGCGCACAAATGGCTCGTCGCCCGGCGCAGGGGCAGCATAGAAGACGCCCACCATGGGAGCAGTCACCTCGGTGCCCTTGGGCTCCGGCGCGGCGGCAGGTGTCTGCGTGGCGGGTTCCGGTGCGGCAGGCGCGACTGTGGGAGCTGCAACTTGAGCGGCCATGGCGCTCGGCATAGGCATGGGCACGGCAACCGGCTGCGCCACACTCGCGCGCTCGAGTTCGACCGCGGTGCCATCGGGCTCCTCAACACGTACGCGCGTAAGGCCGCGGTCCTCCATCACATCGGCTATCTCGGCAAGTCTTTTGGAATCCATGCTCTAGCTCCTCGTATATCTACGCAGCGCGATGGCGGCGTTGTGCCCGCCAAAGCCCAGGTTGGTCGAAAGCGCCCAGGTAAGGTCGGCGCGAACCGCTCGATTAGGCGTGTAATCAAGATCGCAGGCGGGATCGGGCGTGTGGTAGTTAATGGTCGGGGGCACCACGCCCTGCTCGAGCGCCATGGCACAGGCCATGACCTCGATGGCACCCGTGGCACCGATCATGTGCCCGGTCATCGACTTGGTCGACGAGACGTGTGCGGCGCGTGCCGCGTCCTCGCCGAGCGCCCGCTTAATGCCTGTCGTCTCGGACGAATCGTTGAGCTTGGTCGAGGTGCCGTGGGCGTTGATGTAGAGACCCTCGGAAGGCTTGACGTCGCCCTCGGCTACCGCCAGCGATATCGCACGGGCAATGCCGGCGGCATCGGGGTCGGGACTCGTAATGTGATAGGCATCATCGGTGTTGCCGTAGCCCACGACCTCGGCATAAATGTGCGCACCGCGCGCCTGCGCATGCTCCATGCTCTCGAGTACCAGCACGCAGGCGCCCTCACCCATCACAAAGCCATCGCGGTCTGCGTCGAACGGGCGGCAGGCCGTCGCGGGATCGGGGTTGGTGGTCAATGCGCGGCAGGACGTAAAGCCTGCAACAGCATCGGGGATAATGGCCGCCTCGGCACCGCCCGCGAGGATCGCGTCGGCATAGCCGTGCTTAATAGCACGGAACGCCTCGCCCACCGCATGGGCCGAGGTCGCGCACGCAGTCACGACTGGCAGGGTCGGTCCCTTTGCCTTGTGACGGATTGCGATATTGCCCGATGCCATGTTGGGGATCATCATCGCGATCATGTAAGGCGATGCGCGGCGGGGCCCACGGTCGGCAATCGTATGGACGTTGTCGACGAGCGTCTGCATGCCGCCCACGCCCGACCCCACGTAAACGCCCAGGCGCTCGCGATCGATGGCGCCTTCGGCATCAAAGCCCGCATCGTGCATTGCCTCGTCCGAAGCCACCAGCGCAAACTGAACGCAGGGGTCCAGATGCTTGGCGTCGCGCTTGCCAAAGTACTCGTTGCCGTCAAAGCCCTTGACTTCGGCCGCCACCTTGACGGTAAACGCATCGGTATCAAAGTGCGTGATCGGGCCGATGCCACAGGTCCCGGCGCACATGGCCGCCCAGGTGGCAAGCGCGGTGTTGCCGAGCGGCGATACGGCACCGATGCCGGTGATTGCAACTCTCTGTTCCATCATGGTCTCCTCATCCAAGCCGTTCTTCGGCCCTGGTTTCTACATCGCCATTCCGCCGTCGACGCGCACGACCTCGCCCGTAATGTAAGCAGCCGCATCGCTCGCTAAAAAGCGCACCACGCCGGCCACTTCCTCGGGACGTGCCATGCGCTTAAGGGGAATCTGTTCCTCGGTTGCCGTACGCACCTTCTCCGAGAGCTTTGCCGTCATATCTGTCTCGACAAACCCGGGAGCGACCGCGTTCGCTCGTACGCCACGAGGCGCAAGCTCGCGCGCCACCGCCTTGGTAAGCCCTATCACGCCCGCCTTGGAAGCAGCGTAGTTGGCTTGCCCGGCATTGCCCATCAGGCCCACGACCGAGCTCATGTTGACGACGCAACCGCCGCGCTGGCGCATAAAGGTCTTGGTGAGCGCGCGCGTCATATTGAATGTTCCCTTGAGATTGACATCGAGCACGCGATCGAATGCGTCATCGCCCATGCGCATGAGCAGGCCATCGCGGGTGATGCCGGCGTTGTTGACGAGCGCCCAAATGGAACCAAAGTCGTTGAGGACCGCTTCCACGCACGCGTTGACGGCAGCGGGATCGGCCACGTCGCATTGATATGCGCGTGCCGTGGCGCCAACCGCCTCACAGGCTTCGCACGTCTTGCGCGCCGCATCGACGCTGCCGGCATAGACGACGGCGATATCAAAGCCGTCCTCCGCCAGACCGACAGCGCAGGCGCGGCCGATACCCCGCGAGCCGCCCGTGACCAGTGCCACGCGACGTGAGTCGTTGCGCTCGAGCGCGCCGTTGTTCAAGTTGCCCATGTCATTCCTTTCGGGTTACAGCCCTGTGGACTATGCGAGCTCGTCGGCAATAGCTGCGACCTGCTCGGCCGTTTCGCACGAATACACGCGAACGTCGCTCAGCGTACGCTTGACCAGGCCCGACAGCGTTTTGCCAGGGCCGACCTCAATAAACGTGTCGATGCCCTGATTCTGCAGAGTATGCAGCGTGTCGACCCAACGAACGGCATGACTCACCTGATTGGCCAAGACATCCGATGCCGCTCGCGGGTCCGCCGGATAGGGCGCCGCCGTCATGTTTGCCATGACCGGAATCAGCAGCGGTGACGGCGCGTGGCCGGCTTGGATATACGTCGCCAGCCCCTCAGTCGCCTCGGCCATATAGGGGCTATGAAATGCGCCCGACACCGCGACTTTCATAGCGCGGCCGCCAGCCTCTTTTACTAGGACGTCGAGCTCCTGCAGCGCCTCGGGCGCTCCGGCAACAACCGTCTGCTGCGGACTGTTGTAGTTGACCGGCCAGCAGTCCTCGCCGGCCTGTTTTGCCAGGTTCTCGACTTGCGCCGCATCGAGCTTGATGACGGCGCGCATGCCGCCCGGATGGCGCTCGGCAGCCGCGGCCATCAGCGCCGCGCGCTCGCACACGAGCTCAAAGCCCGCTCGCGTATCGAACGCCCCCGCAAAGGTGAGCGCGGCGACCTCGCCAAGCGAAAAACCCGCACAGGCGGCAGGTACCACGCCGCGCTCACGCAGGGCGGCAGCCGCTGCCAGATCGTGAACGAACACGCACGGCTGCGTGTTCTCGGTCTGCGAGAGTTCCTCCTTGGAGGCGCTTCGGCACTGCTCACTGGTCCCCGGGCGCACCTCGTCGACAATGGCGAACACCTCGGCGGCCGCCGGCGATGCCTCGATCAGGTCGACGCCCATCGCGGGGTGCTGGGCGCCCTGGCCGGCAAACAGAAACGCTACGCCACCCATGCGCACGCACCCTTCAGGACGTGCTCGGCGCCATCGACTAGGTCGTCAACGATTTCACGTGCACTTTGGCGCTCGTTGACCATGCCGGCAATCTGTCCACACAAAAACGAGCCCTCTTCGTAATTGCCGTCCTTGGCGGCCTTGCGAAGGGCGCCCGTGCCCATGGCCCCGAGCTCCTCGACGCTTACGCCCGCCGCCTCGCTCTTGGCGTAGGCGTTAGTGAAGGGGCTCTTGAGGGCACGCACCGGGTGTCCCGTCGAGCGGCCGGTCGCACGCGTCGAGGTGTCGTTGGCCTTCAGGACCATCTCCTTGTACTGCTCCGATACGGTGCACTCATCTGCGATCAGAAAGCGCGTACCCACCTGCACGCCGGCGGCGCCCAGCATAAAGGCGGCCGCCACGCCGCGGCCATCGGCGATACCGCCAGCCGCAACCACGGGAATATCGACCGCATCGACAACCTGTGGCACCAGTGCCATCGTCGAGGTCTCGCCAATATGGCCGCCTGATTCGGTACCCTCGGCAACCACGGCAGTGGCTCCACGACGCGCCACGAGACGCGCCAGCGCCACCGAGGCAACGACCGGGATGACCTTGATGCCCGCCTCGTTCCACGCCTTCATGTACTTGGTGGGATTGCCGGCACCCGTCACGACGACCGGCACCCGCTCGTCAATCACGATCCGCGCGACCTCGTCGGCAAACGGGCTCATGAGCATGACGTTGACGCCAAAGGGCTTATCCGTCCTGGCGCGCAGCTCATGAATCTGGTCGCGCAGCCAGTTGGCGTCTGCGTTCATGGCCGCGATAATCCCTAAGCCGCCCGCCTCGGACACTGCGGACGCCAGCGAGGCGTCGGCGATCCAGGCCATACCGCCCTGGAACACGGGCTTTTCGATGCCGAGCAGATCGCAGAGAGGAGTCTTGAGCATCTCTACTTCTCCAATGCCGCCTCGACCGTATCGGCGAACTCGCCGACCGTCTTGGGGTTCTCCTCGGTATCGAGCTGGATGCCAAACTCGTCCTCAACGGCGACGAGGATCTCGACGGTGCCCAGACTGTCGAGACCAATCTCCTCGAGCGTGGACTCGGGCTTCATCTCGACGTCGTCAAGACCGGCGGTCTCGCGGATAACATCGCAAACGCGCTCGAAGGTCTTCTGATCTGCCATGGTAGTTCTCCTTTGTTTGTGCCCTAGGGGCGTTTTTATTTCCTATGTGCGACTACTTCCAACGAAGTAGATAGCCACCTATATCCAGACCGGCGCCAAATCCAACGAGGGCGATGGTGTCGCCCGTGTGAAGTGCACCGGCGTTTGCCAGCCGGTCGAGGGCAAGCGGAATGCATGCGCTCGAAATGTTGCCGGTCTCGCGCAGCGTTCGAACCACGCGCTTGTCTGGCACACCGAGGCGCTTGACCGCCTGACTCAGGATTCGTTCGTTAGCCTGATGGAATACAAAATGGTCGATGTCCTCGACCGAAATGCCCGCATCGCTCGCAAGCTTATGGACCGTGTCGCAAATCGCGTTGACGCCGAACTTGAACACGCGGCGGCCATTCATGGACAGCACGCTCTCGCTATCTGCGGAGGCCTTAAACGGCGAGGTGCCGACCAGACCGGGAACGCACAACGTCTCGACGTCGGGCGCCGTCGAAAGCTCAACGGCAAGGGGGCTGTCTCCCCCAGCCTCAATCACCGCGGCGCCTGCCCCATCGCCAAAGAGCACACAGGTGGCGCGGTCGGTCCAGTCGAGCGCGCGCGTCATCTGCTCGGCGGCAACGACAAGCACATGCTTGGCTCGTCCTCGGGCGATATAGCCCTCGGCGACATCGAGCGCAAATACGAAGCCGGCGCAGGCAGCCGAGACATCGAAAGCAGGGCACGTCGCGCCCAGTCGCTCAGCAACGGCACACGCCTCAGCGGGAACAAGGTGGTCACCCGTCGTCGTCGAGCAGACGATCAGATCCAGCTGGCTCGCGTCGATTCCGGACACCTGGAGTGCCCGCTCGCTCGCCGCTACGGCAAGGTCATCAAGTGACTCGGTGGTGCATACATGGCGGCTCTTGATACCTGTGCGGGTAAAAATCCACTCATCCGAGGTATCGAGGAACTCGGACAGCTCGTCATTGGAAACACTGCGCTTGGGAAGCGCCGAGCCTGTTCCAAGAATCGTGAAACCCATCACTAACCTCCTTTGAGTTGTTGACGTGTTTACATCGACCAAGAGAGGATAGCGCAATTTAGTCGTTGTTGACGTGTTAACATTAAATTGTCCAAATGCGACAAGGGCTTCACATTGTGTCTATCTCTCGACACCATTGCACGATTGCTTTATTAACTTAGGAGGTAGCAGCCGTTATGGATGCCAAATTAACGATAGTCGACGTAACCGGATCGACCAACGATGACCTGCTCGAAGCAGGAAAACAGGGAGCGACGCACGGCACAGGACTTGCCGCCCGGGCTCAGACAGCAGGACGCGGCCGGCGCGGCCACAAGTGGGATTCAACCGCCGGTAACCTATTGCTTTCGATTGTCCTGCGTCCATGCGTTAATCCTGCGAAGTACTCTGGTCTAGCTGCCGTCAGCGGCCTAGCGGTGCTCGAGGCGCTCGAAAAACAGGGTCTTGCAAACGAGATTGGCCTCAAATGGCCCAACGACCTGGTCGCGCGTGGACGCAAACTCGGCGGCATTCTGGTCGAGGCCGCACGCGATAACGAAGGCAAACCTTTCGCCGTCTGTGGCATTGGTGTCAATGTGAACTATGCGCCCCAAGAGGTGCCCGATGGCGGCCTGCCGGCAATCGGTCTCTCGGACCTTAACGAGAACGTTCCTGCTGTCGACATGCTCCTCGATGAGGTCTATCACGCAGTTATAGACGCTGTAGATGCCTGGGCAGAACGCCTCAACGCCATGGAAGAAAACACCGGACCGCTCGCGCCCGTCCACGGCGAATATGTCGCTCACCTCAATTGGATTGGAAAGCATGTTATCGCCCGCTCCCCTGCCGGTGACGAGCTGGCGCGAGGCATCTTTAAAACGGTCGATGGCTTTGGTCGTGCGTGCATCGAAACAGAAGACGGCTTGCGATTCTTCCATTTTGAGGAAGCGTCATTGCGCCCCTTGAGTGAGTAGGTCGTCACAGCCAGCCGCTCGGCAGCCTTACCCGGCGATCCAAACCCATCATGCAAAACAAAAGGGCCCCGCTACCGTAATGGCAGCGGGGCCCTTTAAGCTATAAGGAATATCGCTTAGAGCTTGATGTCGATGTCGACGCCAGCGGGGAGGTCGAGACGCATAAGCGAATCAACGGTGCCCGAGGTGGGGTCGAGGATGTCGATGAGGCGCTTGTGGGTGCGCATCTCGAACTGCTCACGGGAGTCCTTGTTCACGTGCGGCGAGCGGATAACCGTGTACAGGTTGCGCTCGGTGGGCAGGGGGACAGGACCGGAAACGCGAGCACCGGTCTTCTGAGCGGTCTCGACGATGAGCTTCGCGGACTGATCGACGACCTCGTGATCATAGCCCTTGAGGCGAATGCGGATCTTCTGGGTAGCCAACTTAAACCTCCAAAGAGTGCGAGAGATGTTCTCGCGGATTACGTAACAGGGAGCTCGAACTTAGGCGTTCTTGCTCATGACCTCGTCCACGATGGACTTGGGCGCGGGCTCATAAGAGTCGAACTGCATCGTGTAGGATGCACGGCCCTGGGTCTGGGAGCGAAGGTCGGTAGCGTAACCGAACATCTCGCCCAGCGGCACCTTGGCACGGATGAGCTTGCTGTTCTTGCGATCCTCCATGCCCTCGATCTTGCCGCGGCGACCGGAGAGGTTGCCCATAACGTCGCCCATGTACTGCTCGGGGGTCTCGACCTCGACAGCCATGATCGGCTCGAGCAGCTGCGGATCGGACTTCTTGAGAGCGTCCTTGATAGCCATGGAACCGGCGATCTTGAAGGCGGCCTCGGAGGAGTCGACCTCGTGGTAAGAACCGTCGAACAGGGTGACCTTAACGTCGAGGACCGGGAAGCCGGCGATAACACCGGTGTTCAGGGCCTCCTGGATGCCCTTGTCGATGGACGGGATGTACTCCTTGGGCACGACGCCGCCGACGATAGCGTTGACGAACTCGTAGCCGAAGCCCTCCTCCATCTTCTCGAGCTTGATGACGGCGTGGCCGTACTGACCGCGACCGCCGGACTGACGGACGAACTTGCCCTCAGCCTTCTCGACGTCGTGACCGGCGGTCTCGCGGTAGGCAACCTGGGGCTTACCGACGTTAGCGTCAACCTTGAACTCGCGGAGCAGACGGTCGACGATGATCTCGAGGTGCAGCTCGCCCATGCCGGCGATGATGGTCTGGCCGGTCTCGTGGTTGGTGGACACCTGGAAGGTCGGGTCCTCCTCGGCGAGCTTGGTCAGAGCCAGGGACATCTTGTCCTGCTCGGCCTTGGTCTTGGGCTCGATGGCAACGTCAATAACGGGCTTAGCGAACTCAATCTTCTCGAGGACGATCTCCTTGCCCTCGGCGCACAGGGTGTCACCGGTGGTGGAGTTCTTGAAGCCGACGCAAGCGACGATGTCGCCGGCGGCAGCGTCGTCACGGTCGATACGCTCGGCGGCATTCATCTCGAGGATGCGGCCGAGGCGCTCGCGCTGACCGTTGGAAGCGTTGACAACGTAGGAGCCGGACTCGGCGCGGCCGGAGTAAACGCGGACGTAGGTGAGCTTACCGACGAACGGGTCGGTCATGATCTTGAAGACCAGGCCGGAGAAGGGCTCGTCGAAGGAAGGATGACGCTGAATCTCCTCGCCGGTGTCCGGATCGGTACCGGTGACGGCCTCAACGTCGAGCGGGCTGGGCAGGTAGTCGACGACAGCGTCGAGCAGCTCCTGAACGCCCTTGTTCTTGTAGGCGGAACCCACGAAGACGAGGTTGAGCTCGTTGGCCAGAACGCCCTTGCGCAGAGCAGCCTTGAGCTCCTCGACGGTGAAGTCCTCCTCCATGAGGATCTTCTCCATGAGCTCGTCGTCAAAGCTGGCAGCAGCGTCAAGGAGCTCCTCGCGCTTGGTGGCAGCGATGTCGGCAAACTCAGCCGGGATCTCGTCCATCGGCTCGGGGTAGGTCATACCCTTCTCGTCGGCCTTGAAGTCCCATGCGGTCATGGTGACCAGGTCGATGACGCCCCAGAAGTTGTCCTCGGCGCCCATCGGGACCTGAGCGGCCACGGCGTTAGCGTCGAGACGATCCTTCATGGTCTCGATAGCGTTGAAGAAGTCAGCGCCCACGCGGTCATACTTGTTGATGAAGGCGATGCGGGGGACGTTGAAGGTAGAAGCCTGACGCCAAACGGTCTCAGACTGGGGCTGGACGCCGGCAACGGCGTCGAAGACGGCGACAGCGCCATCGAGGACGCGCAGGCAGCGCTCGACCTCGGCGGTGAAGTCAACGTGGCCCGGGGTGTCGATGATCTGGATGCGGTAGTCCTTGCCGTCCTTGTTCCAGAAGCAGGTGGTAGCAGCGGAGGTAATGGTCACGCCGCGCTCCTGCTCCTGAACCATCCAGTCCATGGTGGCAGCGCCCTCATGGACCTCACCGATCTTGTGGGTCTTACCGGTGTAGTAAAGAATACGCTCGGTCGTGGTGGTCTTACCGGCATCGATGTGGGCCATGATGCCGATGTTACGGGTATCGGAAAGCTTGTACTTAGGCTTAGCCATGTTAGTTCCTTACCTTAACTTACCAACGATAGTGAGAGAACGCGCGGTTGGCCTCGGCCATCTTGAAGACGTCCTCGCGCTTCTTGACGGAAGCGCCCAGGCCGTTGGAGGCGTCGAGGATCTCGTTGGCGAGACGCTCGGCCATGGTCTTCTCCTTGCGAGCGCGGGAGAAGTTGACGATCCAGCGGATACCAAGAGCGGTGGAACGACGGGAGTTGACCTCCATCGGGACCTGATAGGTAGCGCCACCGACACGCTTGGGCTTAACCTCGAGCGTGGGCTTGACGTTGTCCATAGCCTTCTTGAAGGTAGCGAGAGCGTCGCCACCCTCGGACTTCTCGGCAACGATCTCGAATGCGGTGTAAACGATGCGCTCAGCGGTGGCCTTCTTGCCGTCAAGAAGGACCTTGTTGATGAGCTGAGTCACCAGGCGGTTGTTGTAAACGGCGTCAGGCTGAACCTCACGACGATTAGCTGCTGCACGACGCGGCATGTGAAATCTCCTTAAGTGTCTACCGTGCGGCGCTCAAGACGGCACACGGCGAAAGTATCAAAACGTTATCTGGCTTATTTAGCCTTGGGGCGCTTAGCACCGTACTTGGAACGGGCCTGCATACGGTTCTGGACCGGAGCAGCGTCGTAGGCGCCACGGATGACGTGATAACGGACACCAGGGAGGTCACGGACACGACCGCCGCGGACGAGCACGATGGAGTGCTCCTGCAGGTTGTGGCCCTCACCCGGGATGTAAGCAGTAACTTCGATGCCGTTGACAAGGCGAACACGGGCAACCTTACGAAGAGCCGAGTTCGGCTTCTTGGGGCTCGTGGTGAAGACGCGGGTGCACACGCCGCGCTTCTGGGAGTTGTGCTGCAGAGCAGCGTTCTTGGACTTCTTGGGCACGGAACGACGGCCCTGGCGAACCAGCTGGTTAATAGTAGGCAAAGCGTACTCCTTCTCGAATGATTCCAGCTTTCTGTAAAGTGCAACGGCTTGAATCGAGGGGTCAGCATCCCCCTACGAAACACGCAGTTCGATAGGATACGTGCCGTTAGCTGTGTCGTCAACAGACCACGCCGCCGGGCGTATCCCAAAATAGCTATATTTCCGCAAAGCCTCCATAAAAGGAATCCCCGCCTGTGCGCAAGTGCCCATTCCAGCCGTCCATGTAACGCAAAAATGGCCGCTTCCCCTAGTGGGAAGCGGCCTCAAGTCTTACGAGTAGACGATGGTAAAGGGTACTTCTGTTTCGGTCTCTCCTGTTGATGTGCACCTCGTTCCCTCAAGGGTTACCGATACAACCTGATCGACATTGATGAGCCTTGCCGGAACCCAGATGTTCTCTCCGCTATTGCGCGCCATCGAAACATAGAAATTGTACGCCCCTGCGTCGTCATCTTCGATAATCTGCTCTGACCCATCCTTGTAGGTGACGGTCAGTTTATGATCAACTGCTTCATAGCCCAGATCATCGATGTGCGTCTGGATGGAAAACGGACTGATCTCGAGAGGCGAGTCATCGGAGCGGAGTTCTTTTGTATCGACGTGCGCTCCGACGTTAAACTCTGGCGTCGATACCTCGATCACCTTCGCATCCTCACCTTTGCCCTCCGTCCAACTGATATTCCAGGTGACCGCATGTCGTAAATCTCGATCGCGATTCCAAGATGCAAAGTACATCGTGCCGTTAATGACCGTGTCGCTTGATGTGTCTTTATCAATGGTGCAGCGTGTATCAGCCCATTCCTCGCCGAAGTTCATGCTGGGTGTACTGACGCCCCCTTCTTCTTCACCATAGAGAACAAGTTCGCCAAGCTCTGCCGCCGGCTTGTAGTAGTTAACGCCATTCGGATTGGACAATGTAAACGTCACAGCACCGCAACCGTTCTCGTCGATTGCCATCTCATGAATGTCGAGCGTATAGCCGTTGCCCTCGACGGACAGATTGACCTTCTGGACTGCACCCTCCAGGCTTTGAGGCGCGATACCATCACCAAACTCTCTGGTGTAGGTATATTTCGTCCCCGACGAGCCGCCATTTGTCCAGGTAACGGACTCTCCGTTGCCATGGTTTCCCCAGGCAGAGGCAAAATAACTGGAATTGACAACAGCGTAGGCGACCCCTCCGGTCGCCAGCACTCCGGCAAGACATCCGATTACGGCAACATACAGAGGCTTCGCGTGACCCTTTCGGCGAAGCGGCTCGCCAGCAGCGGCATAAAGAACACGGTCAGCAAGATCGCTATCGGCTTGGACGGACTCGAAGGCCTGCTTGATCTGGTTGGATTTCACGGTCGCCCTCCTCTAGGATGAACTTGAGCTTCGATCTGCCGCGAGCTAAACGCGTTCGAACGGTCGCGGCTGGCACATGCAGTAACTCGGCAATTTCTGAAGTCGAGAAGCCCAGATAGTAATAGAGCACGATAGGAATACGGAATCGCTCCGGAAGTCGCATAACGTCTGACAGGACCGCCTTGGTCTCCTCCTGCGCCGTCGAAAGCGAATCGGCCAGATTCTCAATATCCTCCACGCGCCTCCACGGCTTTCGAAAGAGAGATTTACATTCATTGATCGTGACCCGGATAAGCCATCGACGAAGATGCTCCCAGTTTTCAAATTGCGCGTCGCTTTTGAGCAACTTAAGAAAGACGTCTTGAGCGACATCGTCGGCGTCAGCGCGATCACGCAGATACGTCAATGCGATCCGAAACACGACATCCCGGTGGTCTTCGACCGCCTGTCTAAAAGCTTGTTCTTCCATAATCACCTCCCGGTGACATTAATGGTTCTCGATGAGGCCCTCACCATAGATACGCTCTTGTCGGGCGAAATGTTTCAAATTCAAGCATGAAAAACCGACCAAAATAAACCTGTCCCTTATTGGCAAAAGGAATCCCCTTCTGTGCGCGGGGGCGGATTCCCGGAACGGGCGGCCCGCTGTTTAAGTTTGCTGCTCTACAGTCCTGCACAAGACGGAAAGCACATTAAGTGCTTTCCTTTGCGTGCGGAACTCGCGACAAACTTTAACAGCGGGCCGCCCGTTCCGGGAATCCGACGTGCTCGTCGGGGCAACGTTCCTCACCAAAAAAAGACCCGCTCCCCTGTTGGGAAGCGGGTCTTTGGAAGGGCGGTTAACGTACTAGGAAATTATTCCTCGTCGTTGTCCTTGGCCTCTTCGGCGTCGTCGGTGTCCACGAGCTGGTTGAGCAGCTCGTCGAGGGAAGCCATGTCCTCGTTGATCGCGCCGTTGGCGGGAGCCTTCTTGTCGTCGATCGGGGCGCCCAGGAGCTCCTCGTCGGCGTCGGCGTGATGCGTCGGAGCGGAGGTACCCAGCAGGATGTCGTCCGGACCGTCGGGGCTAAAGACCATCTGCAGCAGCTGCGAGAGGTCTTCCTCGTCGGCAACGTCGTCGTTGTTCTCGAGGATGTAGAGCAGGTCGTGGGCCTCGAGGCCGTCACGGAGCTCCTCGATCGCCTTGGCGCCGATGCCATCGATGCGCAGCAGATCCTCCTCGGACTTGCCAACCAGGTCGCCGACCGTCTCGATGCCAACCTCGCTGAACTTGTTGGTCCAGCGCTGCGACACGCCCAGGTCGTCGAACAGGTACAGACGAGCCTTCTCGGCGGAGATGGTGTGGCCGTTGCGGGTGAACGAACCGTCAGCACCACCGAACTCGTCGTAGCCGGCCCAGTCGAGCTGCTGCGGGAGCTGCTCGTCCAGGTCCTTGAGCTCCACAGGAGCCCACTCGGGCAGCGACTTGGCGTTGGGCGAAGCCGGGCCGTCGATGTCCACGTAGCCGTCGGCCGTGCGATACGTCAGCTTGGCGTTGGCGTACGGCTTGAGGCCGGTACCAGCCGGGATCTTCTTACCGACGATGACGTTGGACTTAAGGTCGAGCAGGTGGTCGACCTTGCCCTCGATGGCAGCCTCGGTAAGGACGCCAGCGGTACGGATGAACGAAGCGCTCGACAGCCAGGAGTCGATGTTGGACGCGACCTTGAGCGTACCCAGGATGACGGGCTCGGCCACGGGAGCCTGACCGCCCAGACGGGCAACGCGCTCGACCTCGTCGGCAAACTCGTAGCGGTCGACGTACTGACCAAGTAGGTACTTGGAGTCGCCGGGGTTGGTGATCTGAACGCGACGCAGCATCTGACGTGCGAGCACCTCGATGTGCTTGTCGTTCAGGTCGACGCCTTGGCTGGTGTAGACGTCCTTGACGCTCTCGACGAAGGTGTGCATCGTCGACTCGATGTCGGTCAGCTTGCGCAGGTTGCGGAAGTTAACGAAGCCCTTGGTGATCTGGTCGCCGGCGCGAACCTCGCAGCCGTCCTCGATCTCGGGCATGAAGCGCACCGAAGCGGGGACGCGACGCTCGTCGAGGACACGGGTGTGATCCTCGGAGTCGGTGAGCGTCAGCACGTACTCGGACTTCTCGGGCTTAATCGAGAGGTGGCCGGAGTACGGAGCCAGCTCGGCCTCGCGACCCAGGATCTTCTCGTTGACGTTGCCGACGATATCGAACATACGGCTGACCGTAGGCAGACCCTGCGTAATATCGTCGACGCCAGCGACGCCGCCGGAGTGAATGGTACGCATCGTAAGCTGCGTACCGGGCTCGCCGATGGACTGGGCGGCAATAATGCCGACCGCGGTACCGATGGCGACCGGACGACGGGTGGAAAGATCCCAGCCGTAGCACTTCTGGCACACGCCGTACTTGGAGCGGCAGGTGAGCAGCGCGCGAAGCTTGACCTTCTTAAGGCCGGCATCGACCATCTTCTGGATGTCAGCGACCTTCTCGATGTAGCCGTCCTGCTCAAAGAGCACGGTGCCATCGGGAGCCACGACGTCCTCGATGAAGCAACGGCCGACGAGGTCGGTGTTGAGGTCGGTGGTGCCGGGGATGATGAGGTTGTAGGTGACGCCCTCGTGCGTACCGCAGTCCTCCTCGCGGACGATGACGTCCTGGGCCACGTCGACCAGACGACGGGTCAGGTAACCAGAGTCCGAGGTGTGGGATGCGGTATCGACCAGGCCCTTACGGGCGCCGTAGGTCGAAATGAAGTACTCGAGCGGCAGCAGGCCCTCACGGAAGTTCGCCTTAATGGGAAGGTCGATCGTCTCGCCGGACATGTCTGCCATCAGGCCACGCATGCCGCCGAGCTGACGCAGCTGGGTCTTAGAACCACGGGCGCCGGAGTCGGCCATCATGTAGAGCGGGTTCTCCTCGTCGAACAAGTCGAGCATGAGCGCTGCGACCTTATCGGTACAAGCGGTCCACTCGTTAACGACTTCGATGTGGCGCTCCGTCTCGTTGATGAAGCCCTCCTCGAAGTACTCGTTGATCTGGTCGACGTTGGCCTGGGCGCGGTCCAGCAGCTCCTGCTTCTCGGCAGGGATGAGAGCGTCCCACACCGAGATGGTGAGGCCGGCGCGGGTAGCGTAGTGGAAGCCGGAGTACTTGATGGCGTCGAGGATCGGGCCGACCTTGGCCTCGGGGTAGCGATCGCAGCAGTCCGCAACCAGCTTGGCCACGTCGCCCTTGACCATCTTGTAGTTCATGAACTCATAGTCTTCGGGCAGGCACTGGCGGTTGAAGATGATGCGGCCAATGGAGGTCTCGAAGCGCGCGGTCTTGTTGCCGGTGACGTCGTAGTCGACAAACTCGTTCTTGCCGTTTTTGACGCGGAAGATACGGGTGCCGTCCTCGTTGATGACATTGGCGTCGGCAGCGGACACGCGGACCTGAATCTTGGCCTGCATGTCGACCTCGGAGCGGCAGTCATAGGCGTGCAGCGCGTCGTCGAAGCTGGCGAACACGTGGTTCTCGCCCGGCAGACCGTCGCGGACCTGGGTCAGGTAGTACACACCGATGATCATGTCCTGCGAGGGGATGTTGACCGGCTTGCCGGATGCCGGCGAGCGCAGGTTGTTCGCAGAGAGCATGAGCACGCGGGCCTCGGCCTGAGCCTGGCTGGACAGCGGCACGTGGACAGACATCTGGTCGCCGTCGAAGTCGGCGTTGAAGGGCGAGCAGACCAGCGGGTGCAGGTGGATAGCCTTGCCCTCGACCAGAACCGGCTCAAAGGCCTGGATGGACAGACGGTGCAGGGTCGGTGCGCGGTTGAGCAGCACGACGCGGCCGTCGATGACCTCTTCGAGGATATCCCACACAAAGGTGGCACCGCGGTCGATAGCGCGCTTGGCGCCCTTGATGTTCTCGACCTTGCCAAGCTCGACCAGGCGCTTCATGACGAAGGGCTTGAAGAGCTCCAGCGCCATGGTCTTGGGCAGACCGCACTGGTGCAGCAGCAGCTTGGGGTCGGTAACGATAACCGAACGGCCGGAGTAGTCGACACGCTTACCCAGCAGGTTCTGACGGAAACGGCCCTGCTTGCCCTTGAGGGCCTCGGCGAGCGACTTGAGCGGGCGACCGCCACGGCCAGAGACCGGGCGACCACGACGGCCGTTGTCGAACAGGGCGTCCACGGACTCCTGGAGCATGCGCTTCTCGTTGTTCACGATGATCGCAGGGGCGTCCAGGTCGAGCAGGCGCTTGAGTCGGTTGTTACGGTTGATCACGCGACGATACAGGTCGTTGAGGTCGGACGCGGCAAAGCGACCGCCGTCGAGCTGGACCATCGGGCGCAGATCGGGCGGAATGACCGGGATGACGTCCAGGATCATGTTCGCGGGGCTGTTGCCGCCCTTCAGGAAGGCGTCAACGACCTCGAGGCGCTTAACGGCCTTCTCGCGCTTCTGCTTCTGGGAATCCTCGTCGGCGATGATGGCCTTGAGCTTCTCGGCCTCGGAGGGGAGGTCGATGGCAGCGAGCAGGTCGCGGACGGCCTCGGCACCCATGCCACCCTTGAAGTACATGGAGTAGTAGCGGGTCATCTCGCGGAACAGCGGCTCATCGGAGATGAGGTCGCGCTCGGTGAGCTTCATGAAGGCGTTGAAGGCGTCCGTGCGGAGCTGCTTCTCGTCCTTGCACTCTTCCTCGATGTCGACGATGCCAGAGGCGATCTCCTCGGGGGTCAGCGGCTCCTCGTCGGAGAACTCGTCAAAGTTCTCGGGGTCGCCCTGCTCCTTGAGGGACTCGATCTGGCGGGCGCACTCGGCATCGATCTCTTCCAGATCGGCGGCGAGCTCCTCGCGCAGGTCGTCAGCGTCGGCCTCGCGAGCCTCGTAGTCAACCTCGGTGATGATGTAGCTGGCAAAGTACAGAACCTTCTCGAGGTCCTTGGACTTGATGTCGAGCATACGGCTCATCGGGAAGCTCGTGGGGCTCTTGAAGTACCAGATGTGGGACACGGGAGCGGCGAGCTCGATGTGGCCCATGCGGTCGCGACGCACCTTGGCCGAGGTGACCTCGACGCCGCAGCGCTCGCAGACGATGCCCTTAAAGCGGATGCCCTTGTACTTGCCGCAGGAGCACTCCCAGTCCTTGGCGGGACCGAAGATCTTCTCGCAGAACAGGCCGTCCTTCTCGGGCTTGAGGGTACGGTAATTGATGGTCTCCGGCTTCTTGACCTCACCGTGCGACCAGGAACGGATCTGGTCGGCGGAGGCAAGGGAGATCTTTACCGAGTCAAAATCAGTAGCTTCGAAATCTGCCACAGTCAACTACTCCTTATCAGTGGTCGTGGCGGCGACAGCCTCGGGCGCCTCGGCGGTCTCGGCATCCTGGGCCTCGACGTCGGCGTCAACGCCGGCGAGCGCAGCCAGGTCGTCGAGAGCGGAGGTCTCCTCGGCGGTCACAGGGGCGGAGGCGTCCTCGTCGGCATCGTGCATGGGCTCGATGTCCAGTGCGAGGGAGCGAATCTCCTTGACGAGAACCTTGAAGGACTCGGGGATACCCGGGACAGGAACGTTCTCGCCCTTGACGATGGACTCGTAGGTCTTGACGCGGCCCACGGTATCGTCGGACTTGACGGTCAGGATCTCCTGCAGGACGTTGGAAGCACCGTAAGCGTACAGTGCCCAAACTTCCATCTCGCCGAAGCGCTGGCCGCCGAACTGGGCCTTGCCGCCCAGAGGCTGCTGGGTAACCAGGCTGTAAGGGCCGGTCGAACGGGCGTGGATCTTGTCGTCGACCATGTGGCCGAGCTTGAGGATGTAGGACGTACCCACGGTAATGGGCTCGCGGAACTCCTCACCGGTGCGGCCGTCGAACAGACGGGTCTTGCCGCGCTCGTCAAGCTGGGTGACGAACTCGGGGCGCATGTGATCGCCAAAGGCAGCGGTGGCCTTGTTGAGCATGTTCTTGTTGGCACGACGGATGACCTCGGCGATCTCGTCCTCCTTGGCGCCGTCGAAGACGGGCGTGGCGGTGAAGAACGGACCGGGGACGTACTTGTCGGAGTCGGCCTGTTCGGTATCCCAACCGCAGGCAGCAGCCCAGCCAAGGTGGCACTCGAGCAGCTGGCCGACGTTCATACGCGAAGGAACGCCCAGCGGGTTGAGGATAACGTCGATCGGGGTACCGTCAGCCATGTAGGGCATGTCCTCGACCGGCAGAACGTTACAGATAACACCCTTGTTGCCGTGGCGGCCGGCAATCTTATCGCCCTGCTGGATCTTACGACGCTGGGCGACGTAGACGCGCACCTGCTCGTTGACGCCGGGGGCCAGGTCGTCGCCGTTCTCGCGGCTAAAGCGGACGACATCGATGACGCGGCCGTAAGCGCCGTGAGGCATCTTAAGGGAGGTATCGCGGACGTCGTGGGCCTTGGCACCGAAGATGGCGCGCAGCAGGCGCTCCTCGGCGGTCAGAGCGCTCTCGCCCTTAGGCGTGACCTTGCCGACCAGGATGTCGCCAGGGCCGACCTCGGCGCCGATGCGGATGATGCCGTCCTCGTCGAGGTTGGCAAGCATGTCCTCGGAGAGGTTCGGGATCTCGCGGGTGATCTCCTCGGGGCCGAGCTTGGTGTCGCGGGCGTCGATCTCGTGACGGGTGATGTTGATGGTCGTCAGCAGGTCCTCGGCCACCAGGCGCTCGGACACGACGATACCGTCCTCGTAGTTAAAGCCTTCCCACGGCATGTATGCCACGGTGAGGTTCTGACCCAGTGCAAGCTCGCCATGATCGGTCGAAGGACCGTCGGCCAGGGGCTCGCCCTGCTCAACGGTGTCACCGACGCGCACGAGCGGACGGTGGTTGATGCAGGTGGACTGGTTGGAGCGCTGGTACTTGGCCAGGTGATACTCGTCCATGCCGCCGGCATGCTTGACGATGATCTTGGCGGCGTCGGCAAAGATGACCTCGCCGGCATTCTTGGCCAGGGTGACCTCGCCGGAGTCCAGAGCGGCGCGACACTCCATGCCGGTACCGACATAGGGAGCGGCGGGGTGAACCAGCGGCACGGCCTGACGCTGCATGTTAGCGCCCATCAGCGTACGCTTGGCGTCGTCGTGCTCAAGGAACGGAATCAGCGTGGCTGCGACGGAGAGCATCTGACGCGGCGAGACGTCCATGTAGTCGACGTCCTCGACGGGCACGTCGGCGGGAGCGCCGAAGGAGCCGTCGAAGTCGCGGGTACGGGCGATCACGGTGTGCGGGCGGACAAGCTTGCCCTCGGCATCGGTCGTGATGAACTCGTTGGTCTTGGGATCGAGCGGCGTGTTGGCCGGCGCGATGACGTGCTTCTCTTCCTCGTCAGCGGTCATCCAGTCGATCTGGTCGGTGGCAACGCCGTTCTCGACGCGACGGAACGGGGCCTCGATGAAGCCGTACTCGTTGACGCGGGCGTAGAGGGCGAGCGAGCCGATCAGGCCGATGTTGGGGCCTTCGGGGGTCTCGATCGGGCACATGCGGCTGTAGTGCGAGTTGTGAACGTCGCGGACGGCCGTCGGCACGTTGGTGCGGCGGCTGGAGCCGGACTTGTGGCCGGCAAGACCACCAGGGCCGAGTGCGGACAGACGGCGCTTGTGGGTCAGACCGGTCAGGGGGTTCGCCTGGTCCATGAACTGCGAGAGCTGCGAGGAACCGAAGAACTCCTTGATGGAGGCCACGATCGGGCGGATGTTGATGAGCGACTGCGGGGTGATCTCGTCGATGTCCTGGGAGCTCATGCGCTCACGGACGACGCGCTCCATACGGCTCATGCCGATACGGAACTGGTTGGCGACGAGCTCGCCAACGGTGCGGATACGGCGGTTGCCAAAGTGGTCGATGTCGTCGACCTTGAAGCCCTGCTCGCCGGCAGCGAGGGACAGCAGGTAGCGCAGCGTCGCAACGATATCCTCGTCGGTGAGCACCGTGACCTCTTCCTCGGTGGTGAGGTTGAGCTTCTTGTTGACCTTGTAACGACCGACGCGGGCCAGATCGTAGCGCTGCGGGTTAAAGAGCAGACCCTCGAGCAGGCTGCGGGAAGCGTCCACGGTGGGAGGCTCGCCCGGGCGCAGACGACGGTAGATCTCGATGAGGGCGTCCTCGCGGGTAAGGGCGGTGTCGCGCTCCAGGGTGCGCTTGATCACATCGGAGTTGCCAAGCAGCTCGATGATGTCATCGTTGGTGACGGCGATGCCAAGGGCGCGCAGGAACATCGTGGCGCTCTGCTTGCGCTTACGGTCGATGGAGACCATGAGCTGGTCGCGCTTGTCGACCTCAAACTCAAGCCAGGCACCGCGGGACGGGATGATCTGGGCCTTGTAGATCTGCTTGCCCGAATCCATCTCGGAGCTGTAGTACACGCCCGGGGAGCGGACGAGCTGCGAGACGACGATACGCTCGGTACCGTTGATGATGAAGGTGCCCTGATCGGTCATCATGGGGAAGTCGCCCATGAAGACGAGCTGCTCCTTGATCTCGCCGGTCTCCTTGTTGGTGAGACGGACGTCGGTCAGAAGCGGAGCCTGATAGGTCATATCCTTCTCGCGGCACTCCTCGACGGTGTGCGCGGGGTCGCCGAACTGATGCTCGCCGAAGGTAACCTCGAGAACATGGTTCTGACTCTGGATGGGGCTGGATTCCTTGAACGCCTCACGAAGGCCCTCATCCTTAAAACGCTCAAAGGATTCCCTTTGAACAGAGATAAGGTTGGGGAGCTCCATGGCCTCCGGGATTTTCCCGAAGCTGACGCGCTTGCGCTCAGTGGCAGTGTATGCGTAGGTCACCAGGTTTTTCCTCCTTCACGGAAATGCTCGGTGGGTTGGCGAGGCATAGCTTCGCCAGTTATCGCAACCTAATAGTTTATCAGGTACCGACCGTTGGGCAAGAAAAGCCTTGACGCGATTGAGTTTTTGGAGTAGCAAAGTTTTTCGACAGAAAACACGCAGGTAGATGTATGTGTATCGAACATCTGTTCATATATTTTCTGTGAACAGAGAGCCGGCAATCGCAGCTCTTATAAAAAACGGGCGCGAACCGAGGTCCACGCCCGTAAATGTCGGTGCCCGAAGGCTTACTTGCGCATCAATCCGCCGCGCTCGTCGATGGCGTCCCAGAAGGCATCGGCAAAGCGGGGGTCGTTTGCAGCCATGAGGGCGTTAGTGGCCATCCAACCAGAGGGAGTGCCGGTGTCGTAGCCCGACAGCGGGTCGATGACGACGGCATACATGGCCTCGCGGTCGAGCGAACGGGCCATGGCGTCGGTGAGCTGGATCTCGCCGCCCTTGCCGGCCTGCTGATCTGCCAGCAGGTCCATGACCAGCGGGCTCAGCAGGTAGCGACCGACGATGTACAGGTTGGACGGAGCAGCCTCGGGAGCGGGCTTCTCAACCAGACCGCCGATACGCCAAACAGCGCCCGGCTCGGCATCGGCAACGTCCTCGGCGCCCTCGAGCGAACCGACGCGCTCGCCGGCGATAACACCGTAGCGGCTGACTTCCTCGGGCGAGCAAGCAGCGACGGCGATAACCGAAGCGCCACCGTGCTCCTTGGAAACGGCGAGCATCTTGTCGCAGATATCGCGGTTAGGCACAACGTAGTCGCCCAGAAGAACCAGGAAGTTCTCCCCTGCCACGGCGTCGGCAGCAGAGCGAATAGCATGGCCGAGGCCCTTGGGCTCGTACTGATAACGGAAGTCGACCGGCATACCGCCAGCGTGGGCGACAGCATCGGCATAGGCGTTCTTGCCGCGCTCGCGCAGCAGGTTCTCGAGCGAACGGTCGGGCTGGAAGTAGTTCAGTAGCTCGGGCTTACCGGGAGAAGTAACGATGATGGCATCGTCGACCTCCTCGGGCTCGAGCGCCTCCTCGACGACGTACTGAATGACGGGCTTGTCGAGCACCGGCAGCATCTCTTTGGGCGTGCACTTGGTGCCAGGCAGAAAACGCGTGCCAAGACCGGCGGCGGGGATGATTGCCTTCATGTTATTCAAAGATCCTTTCGCAGGCGCAAAAGCGCCCCATGCGTGCGGCACACAGCCGCAGACCAAATTGCGATACCCAAGCATCTTACCGCTGGAACTATATGTCGCTACAAGGCAGAGACAATTCTTCAGCAGGTCAACGCAAATTATTGCTCGAATGGTGCAATTTTATTGCCCAACGGCAGGGCACCCGATACGACGCAAATCACAGAACATGGCAGTTTGAGCAACCGATGCCGAGGGACCGAAAAACAAAAAAGACGGGGCTCGCAATGCGAACCCCGTCTGCAAAGAAATCTGGCGAGAAAGCCTGATTACTTGAGGGTGACAGCAGCGCCAGCAGCCTCGAGCTTCTCCTTGGCAGCCTCGGCGTCCTCCTTCTTGGCACCCTCGAGAACAGCCTTGGGAGCGCCCTCGACGACCTCCTTGGCCTCCTTCAGGCCAAGGTTGGTGAGCTCACGGACGGCCTTGATGACCTGGATCTTGTTGTCGCCGAAGCCCTCGAGCACGACGTCAAACTCGGTCTTCTCCTCGGCCTCAGCAGCGCCAGCAGCGGGAGCGGCGACAACAGCGGCAGGAGCAGCGGCGGAAACGCCGAAGGTGTCCTCGATAGCCTTAACGAGCTCGGAAGCCTCGAGAAGGGTCATTTCCTTAAGAGCATCGATGATCTCATCGGTGGTAAGCTTAGCCATTTCTAAGTCCTTTCGGTTTCCGTGCGGATGCACGGAGATCAGTTAAAACACGGCGCGAATGCGCCAGGGGTGCGGCGTTGCCGCCGCGGGTGAAAACAGCAACTAGGCTGCCTTCTGCTCGGAGACCTGCTGGATCGAACGAGCGAGACCAGAGGAAACGCCGTTGACGCAGACAGCGATGTCGCGAGCGAAACCGGAGATGAGGCCGGCGATCTGGCCGAGAAGCTGATCCTTGGTGGGCAGCTCGGCGATAGCCTTAACATCATCAGCGGAAACGGCCTTGCCGTCGGAGATACCGCCCTTGATCTCAAGGACGCCCTTGGACTTAGCGGAGAAGTCCTTAAGGGCCTTAGCGGCCTCGACCGGCTCGGTCTCGTAGAACACATAAGCGACGGGGCCCGCGAGGATCTCGTCGATCTCGGGCTGCTCCTGGTTCTTGAGAGCGATCTTGACCAGGTTGTTCTTGTAGACCTTCATCTCGGCGCCGCACTCGCGAAGCTGATGACGCAGCTCCTGAGCCTGCTTAACCGTCAGACCGTTGTAGTTGACGACGAACAGACCGGCGTTCTCGGCGATACGGGACTCGATCTCTGCAACCTTGTCGATTTTGTACTGCTGGGGCATGAATTACACCTCCTCGAATTCTTTCCGGGCACGGTCCGCCACAAGGACGTGACGGGGGCATGTCCAAAAAGAAAGCCCCCGCGCTGCATGAGCGACGGGGGCGAGAAGACATATCTACTCGACCACCTCGGCTGGCGGGATTTCCCATTAAGCTCGCGGGCGATGCCCGTTTGCGCCGGCTGTCTCTGGCAGCGGATTCGTGCGTGAACCGAAAGTATTATGGCGGGGACCCCGACGTCGGTCAACGGGCGCGAGGATTCGTACACAAACCCTGCATACGCTCCGGTCCGAGGGGCCGGGTTGAGATTTTCGCTCGGTCAAGTCCTGGCTCGCACGAAGGCCACATTAAGTGGCCTTCGGCTCGTGCGGAATCTACGAAAATCTCAACCCGGCCCCTCGGACCGGAGCTGCGGTAACTTTGCTGCGAATCCTCGCGCCCGTTGAGCGACGCGCCCCACGCATAACCCTTATGTCGGTGGGCTGATGGTTTGGATCTCGTTGGGCTACAAGGTTGAAACGAAGGTGGACAGGCGATTTAGGCCTTCGTCAAGGTCTTTGTCGGAGACACAGTAGCTTAGGCGGATGTGGCCTTCGGTGCCGAAACAGTCGCCCGGGACTAGGGCTACGTTTGCCTCTTTGATGGCTTTGATGCAGAAATCTTCGCTGGTTAGTCCGAACTTTTTGATGCTCGGAAAAGTGTAGAAGGCGCCGGCTGGTTCCACTACGTCGAGGCCCATGTTGTTGAGGGCTGTAAGAACTCGTTTGCGGCGGGCTCGGTAGACTTCGAGCATGGGGGTTGGGTCCACGGTGAGTGCCGTGCGGGCGGCGTCCATTTCGAAGGAGACGGCACTCGATACTAGGTATTGGTGGGCCTTTGCGATCTCGGCGATGACGGGGGTTGTAGCGGCGAGCCAGCCCAAGCGCCAGCCGGTCATGGCCCAGGGCTTGGAGAAGCTCTCGATGATCACCGTCTGCTCGCGCAGCTCCGGGTGTCGCTGGGCAAAACGCTCGTAACCATCCACATAGACCAAACGGTTGTACACGTCGTCGCAGACCACGTAGATGCCCGACTGCTCCGCTACGCGCGCCACGGCGTTGAGCGATGCCGCGTTGAGAATGCAGCCCGTGGGATTGTTGGGCGAGCAGATAACGATGGCCTTGGTCGCCGGGGTCACACAGGCGCGAAGCGCATCCTCGTCAATCTGAAATTGCGCAGGCCCCGTATCCAAAAAGACCGCTTTGGCGTGATTGGCCACAACGATGCTTTCGTACAGGCCAAAGGCCGGCGTGGGAATAATGACCTCGTCGCCGGGGTTGAGCATAGCCATAAATGTTGCCGACAGGGCCTCGGTCGCGCCGTCGGTCAGGATGACCTCGTCGGCCGAAAACATAAGGCCCGCGTCCCCCATGTAGGCAGATAACGCCTCACGCAGGGCGGGGCGACCGTTGTTGGGCGGATAGTGCGTGTCGCCGCGGTCCAACGAAGCAGTCACCTCGGCGCTAATCACATCGGGCGTGGGAAAATCGGGCTCACCTAGCGCGAGCGCGATGCACCCCGGATGCTGGGCGGCGAGCGCGTTGATCCGGCGGATACCGGAGGGCTTAAGCGTGGCAAGCGAGGTGTTCATGGGCAGACGCATGACGTTCCTTTCGTAAGGGTTGCACTAGGATAGCGCGGCGGGACGCCGCCGGACGGTGTAACCTAAACGGAAACCAACCGGAAAGAAGGCGGCATGGAGACGACCGCACGCGGCGATGTACCAAAAACGCTGCAAACCATTGCGTATATCAGTATTCCCAAGAGCGCCGATCTTGAGTTTTTGCTCTGGGACCTGCAGGATGCCATCGCCGCCTATGCACAGATTTCCGGCACCGCACTCCCCCATCCAGTCGACTTGGAGGCGGATGATGCCGGCAGCGTTGCCGGTACCGCCGATGGCATTGTGTTCGCCGTTGAAGATGCACCCAATGATGAAGCGATGGCGCCCATTGAGCAGGTGCTCGACCGCTTTGGCGGCGCAGGGACGCGTGCCTACGTTGTTGCCCAGGCCGACATCGGCGGCCTGGAGCGAGCACACGAGCTCGTCGTGCGTCTGCGAGCGGCGTGCGACCTTCGTGGGCTGTCATGGTGCGGCGGCGTTGTCGCCTGTACCGGCAGCGGCATCGCAGCGCTTCGCCATTCCCCGCGCATGGGACTCTTGCGGCGACCGTTTTCGGAGGCCATGGACAAGCTCGTGGGCGCCGTGCGCATGGGCTGCTCCGTCGAGCATGCACAGCGACTTGGCGGCGGCAATGCCGCCAACGTCGACGCCGACGGCATGGTTTGCGCCGAGCCAGCCGTGCCCGCGCCGATCTGGCGAGGCGTTCTGAAACGTCTGGGCGCCCACGCTCAAACAAAAATCTAAATTAAATAACAGCCCAGTCAACGGCTTCGTGCCAACGCTCGACAAGACGCTCCAGTCGCCAGGCGGCATTGGCAGGACTTGTCGAGGGCAGGACGACGGCGGGCAACCCCGTCCGATCTTGCAAGTAGCGTTTGTAGAGTCGCCCTGCCGTACCGCCGTTACAGACAACGACCTCGATCGGCGCGGCATCGGTAATGCGCTCGATATGTGCCGGCACAACGTTGCGAATGCTCGCGTCGCTCGAGCCCTTAATGTCGCAACTCTCGATCACATCCCACAGGCCCACGCCGCCGTTCAGCAGCATAGATCGCTTGGCAGCAATGGAGGCATCGAGCGTCGCGGGCTCACCGCTTGCCAAAGGATCGCCCTCGTTGGGCGGCACAGGCACACCGAGGCACGCAGCCATCACACGCCAAAAGCGATTCTGAGGGTTGCCGTAATAAAAGGCATTTGCACGCGAGAGCACCGAGGGAAACGACCCCAGCACCAAAACGCGCGAGCGCTGGTCGAACACAGGCTCAAACCCATGCTCAATATGTTGATAGTCCTCGTCAGACACGGCCATGGGCTAGGCTCTCAACAGATAGCGCACCTCGTAGGGTGCAAGCTCAAGGGTACCCGTCAGCTCGACCGTGGGCGCATCGTCGGCAAGCAGGTCGACAAAGGACCCGTTGAGCTCGCCGGCGCCAAAGGTGTAAGGCTCGCCCACGGCGTTCACCGCCACGAGCACCGTCGCGTCATCACAGGCGCGCTCGAACAGCAGCTGCTTGTTCTGGATCACCACGTTGCGATAGGCACCGTAGTTGAGAGCACAGGCCGCCGCGTCATCGGCCGAGCGAAGGTGCGCAAGCTGCGTGATGAACGCCGTCAGCTCGTTGGGCGCAGGCTCATCGAGCGCAGGTCGCAGCGCCCAGTCACCATCGGGGCCGCCCTTTTCGCCGGCAATCCCCCACTCGCTGCCATAGTAGACGCACGGAATGCCCGGCATGCCAAAGAGCATGCCATAGACGGGACGCAGGCACGACTTGTCGGTGAGGATGCTTGCCAGGCGCGGCACGTCGTGGTTGTCGACAAACGACAGCAGGTGCTTGCCGCGGTAGATGCACCACGGATCGCCGCCAAACTGGCGATGCAGCGAATGCGCGATCTCGAACATATTGACCGAGTTAAAGCTGGAGTACAGGCCCTTGTAGCACTCGTAGTTGGTGCAGGAGTCGAGCATCTCGTCGTTGACGATCTGGTTGTAGTCACCGTGAAGCGTCTCGCCGATCAGCACAAAGTCGGGCTTGAGCTCACGGGTAAAGGCGTGCAGGCGACGCATAAAGTCGCGGTCGAGCATATAGGCAACGTCCAGGCGCAGACCGTCGAGGCCAAAGACCTCGGCCCAGCGGCGCACGGACTCGAGCAGGTAATCGACCACGGCGGGGTTTTGCAGGTTGAGCTTCACGAGCTCAAAATGGCCTTCCCAGCCCTCGTACCAAAAGCCGTCGCCATAGCAGGAATCGCCGTCAAAGCTGATGTGGAACCAATCCTTGTACGGCGAGTCCCACTTACGCTCCTGCACATCGCGGAAGGCCCAAAAGCCACGGCCCACATGGTTGAAGACGGCATCGAGCACCACGCGGATGCCATGGGCGTGCAGCGTCTCGCATACGGCGGCAAAATCGGCATCCCCGCCCAGGCGGCGGTCGATATGGCGCAGGCTGCGCGTATCGTAGCCGTGGCTATCAGACTCGAGCGGCGGGTTAATCAGCACAGCGCCAATACCGAGTTTTTGCAGGTAGTCGGCCCATTGGGCGATCTTCATGATGGGCGCATCGGGGTTGGGCGCAGCGTTGGCAGCCTGGGCGAGCTCATCCTCGGCAACGGGCGCGGCGTTTTCGCGCGGAGCTCCGCAAAAGCCCAGCGGATAGATCTGATAGAACGTCGTCTCGTATGCCCACATAGCAACCTCCCGGCAAGCTTTCACGCAACGACATCCATTGTATGCCCGCCGCGTATCCCCTCCCCCAAAATAAGTTGCGGTGAAATAATTCCTGCTTGGGCCTTCAGAGGCCTTAAACAGGAGCTATTCCACCGCAGCTGATGAGGGGACGTGATTAGGCGACGGGCTTTGCGCGGCGTATGGCCGGGAACAGCACCGTGATGGCGAGGATGACGCCCACGACGGTAATCGCCCCGCCCGCGAAGCCAATCCAAGCGATACCGGGACCCGAAACCACGGCGCCACCGATTGCGGTGCCCGTGCCGATACCCAGATTGAACAGGCCCGAGAAGATCGACATGGCGACGGCCGACGAATCCGCCGGTGTGTACTTGATGAGCTCGGCCTGAAACGCCACGTTAAAGGCCGTGGCGCAGCAGCCCCATAGCGCGCAAACAGCGAGAACGGCGACGAGCGACGGTGCAACCGGACCCATGAGCAGCAGAGCCACCGGCACGCCGGAGAGCGTGATAGCCAAGAACGGGAAGCGATGCCCATCGAACAGACGGCCGAACAGCCAGCTTCCGAGCAGACCAGAGCAGCCGAACGCCGTCAGCGTCATGGTAATAGCGCTTGCGTCGACGTGCGCGACCTGCGCCAGGAACGGCTCGATATAGCTGTAACCCGCATAATAGCCGGTTGCCATAAAGACCGTGACCGCGTAGAGCGCGATCAGGAACGGGTTCTTGAGCAGCACGGGCAACTGTTTGACGGTAAAGCGCTCACCCGCCGGCATAGCCGGAAACACCGCGGCTTGGTACACCACCGCGGCGGCAGAGAAGGCACCGACCACGGCGAATGTCATGCGCCAGCCCACGGCCAGCCCGATGGCGCGGCCGATCGGCAGGCCAAAAATCTGCGCGATGGACGAGCCCGTGGCGATCATGCTAATGGCGAGCGCCCCATGGCGGGTGTCGACCAGGCGCGAAGCCATGATCGAGGCGACCGACCAGAACACGGCATGCGCGCAGGCGACCACCAGGCGCGCGCAGACCAAAATAGGATAGGTGGGCGCCACGGCGGACAGGAACTGGCCCAGCGAAAACACGGCAAGCACGCCCAACAGCATCCGTTTGAACTCAAAACGTGAGGCAAACACCATGAGCGGCAGCGACAGCAGCATGACGCCCCAAGCATAGACCGAGATCATGATGCCTGCCTGGGCCTCGGTGAGCGAGAACGATGCGGCAATATCAATCAGAAGGCCAATGGGCATGAATTCCGACGTGTTGAATACGAACGCACAGCAGGCGAGCCCGATAAGCGGGAGCCACTGCTTGAGCGAGATGCCATCTTGTCTTGCCTGAGTCATGTAGGAACCCTCTCCGATTGTCTTGAGCGATGGGCGATTATATAGCAACGGCCCCGCATCCGTCAGCAACAGATGCGGGGCCGTAATCAACTCAATACACAGAGGTTGCGCCATCAATAAATAACTAAGCCAACCCCAGCAATATGCCTGCCGAATGCACGACAAACGCCACAATCCAGGCAACCGTCACCTGAAACGCGAACACGGCCACGGCGTAGCGCGCGCCCAGCTCGCTCTTGACGGCGCCGATGGCCGCCACGCAGGGCGGGTACAGCAGCGTAAAGACCAGGAACACATAGGCGGTGAACGGCGAGAACATAGTCGACAGTGCAGCGGGCGAGGTTGCGCCCAGAAGCACCGTGAGGGTCGAGATGACACTCTCCTTGGCGATAAGTCCGGTGACGAGAGCCGTCGACGCACGCCAGTCGCCAAAGCCGAGCGGCGCCAGCACCGGCGCGATGATGCTACCCAAACTGGCAAGCAGGCTTTGCGACTGATCGGCGACCACGTTAAAGCGAATATCGAACGTCTGGAGGAACCAGATGACCACGGTGGCGGCAAAGATAATGGTGAAGGCCTTGGTAATAAAGTCCTTGGCCTTATCCCATGCCAGCATCACCGTCGTCTTGACGCTCGGCAGACGGTAATTGGGAAGCTCCATGATAAACGGCACCGGGTCACCCTTAAATGCCGTGCGATTGAGCACCAAAGCCGCGATGCAACCGACCGCAATGCCAATCAAATAGAGCGAGACCATGGCGGGAACCGTCGCCTGCGGGAAAAACGCCCCGCACAGCAGACCGTAGACCGGCAACTTGGCCGAACAGCTCATGAACGGCGTGAGCATGACGGTCATCTTGCGGTCGTGCTCGGATGGGAGCGTACGGGTTGACATGATAGCCGGCACGGTGCAGCCAAAACCGACGAGCATAGGCACGAAGCTGCGGCCCGACAGGCCAAAGCGACGCAGCACTTTATCCATGACAAAGGCCACGCGCGCCATGTAGCCGGAGTCTTCCAGAATGGAGAGGAACAAAAAGAGCACGACGATAATCGGCAGGAAGGTCAGCACGCTGCCCACGCCCGTAAGCACGCCGTCGACAGCCAGCGAGCGTACCACGTCGTTGGTGCCGAACGCCTTGAGGCCCGCATCGGCCGAGGCGATGACGGCAGCGATGCCGTCCTCCATGAGTCCCTGCAACGCCGCGCCGATCACGCCAAACGTCAGCCAAAAGACGAGGCCCATGATCACCAGGAACGCCGGAATGGCCGTGTAGCGACCCGTCAGGATGCGGTCGATCTTGACGGAGCGCACGTGCTCGCGGCTCTCATGCGGCTTGACGACGCAGCGCCCGCACACGTCGCCGATAAAGCTAAAGCGCATATCGGCCAGCGCGGACAGGCGGTCGGTGCCGGCTTCGCCCTCCATCTGGGTAATGATGTGCTCGATAGCGTCGAGCTCATTGCGATCCAAGTGAAGCGCCTCGGTCACCAGCTCGTCGCCTTCAACCAGCTTGGTCGCCGCAAAACGCACCGGAATGTGCGCCGTCACGGCATGGTCCTCGATCAGGTTGGCAATGCCGTGGATGCAGCGATGCAGTGCGCCGCCGTCCGAGCCATCGGGCGCACAGAAGTCCAGGCGACCGGGGCGCTCGCGGAACCGTGCCACGTGCAAGGCATGATCCACCAGCTCGCCGATACCCTCGTTGCGGGCAGCGCTAATGGGGACAACAGGCACGCCCAACAGGCTCTCGAGCAGGTTGACGTCCACGGCGCCGCCGTTGGCCGTCACCTCGTCCATCATGTTGAGCGCGATGACCATGGGGCGGTCGAGCTCCATAAGCTGCAGCGTCAGGTACAGGTTGCGTTCGATATTAGTAGCGTCGATGATGTCGATGATGGCGTCGGGGTTTTCGTCCAGGATAAATTGGCGACTGACGATCTCTTCGCCCGTGTACGGAGACAGCGAATAGATGCCGGGCAGGTCGGTAACGCTTGCCTCGGGATGGTTACGGATGGTGCCGTCCTTGCGGTCGACCGTCACGCCGGGAAAGTTACCGACGTGCTGGTTGGAGCCCGTAAGCTGGTTGAACAGCGTGGTCTTACCGCAGTTTTGGTTGCCGGCGAGGGCAAAATGCAGCGGTGCGCCCTCGGGCACGGCCGTTTTTGCCGCACGGGGCGAATACGTCCCCTCGCCAAGTGCCGGGTGCTCCGTCATGCCGATTGCGGCGTTAGTGCGCGGACCCGTGTCTGTGTCGTGAACACCCACGAGCTCGATGCGAGCAGCATCGTCCTTGCGCAGCGTCAACTCGTAGCCACGCAGGCGAATCTCGAGCGGGTCGCCCATAGGAGCGTACTTCATCATGGTGACTTCGGTGCCCGGCGTTAGGCCCATGTCCAAAATATGCTGTCGGAGTGCCTGATCGTCCGATGCCACCGATGCGACAACGGCGTCCTTTCCAATCTCGAGTGTATCGAGCTTCACGCGCTCATCCTTTCGTTAGACGCGGTTAACCGTTTACCGGGGCTAACCAACTCGTAACGACAAATGATAGCGCTCTGAACTATTATATAAAGTCAAATACCGATGTTTACCTGCGCAAACTTTATGCGGTGCGCCCCGAAAGCTCTTTGCGCATACCGCTCAGCGAGATCGAAATGGAACCCGACCGCGCGGTAGCAGTGAGTCGATCACCCTCAACCGACCCCGTGCATGTAAAGGGCGCCTTGCCCATCAAGACGTGGGAGATAGTGCCCGAGAACTCAAAGAAATCGCCCTCAGCGCGGGCACCCGAGAGAGCGATATTGAGACCCCTGACGTTTAGTACTGCCCTGAGCGCGCCGTTCACCCCATGTGAAAACGTCACCTCGCCGCGTTTGCTCCCCACCGGCGTCTGGGCCAAAACCACATACGTACCCTCAAGCATGGCTCCTCCTCTAAGCAGACTTTTTGAAACGGGCAAGTAGTCTACTTTTACATATGGCGCTCCAGGAAGCGGAAGGCCAGGCGGATCCAAGGACGGACTGCCACTTGCTTGTCCTCGTTGTCGACCGCGGTATTGGCGTTGCCGAGCGAAAGGCCGTGGCCACCCTGGTCAAAGACGTGCATCTCGCATGCGACCCCTTCCTCGGCCATGCGCTGCGCAAACGGATAGACCTGCGCAATCGGCGCCGTCTTGTCGTCCGAAACGCCCCACACAAAGGTCGGAGGCATCTGGCGCGAAACGTGCGTGGTAGGGCAAATGTCGGCCAGGTGCTCATCGGTCGCCTCGCCGCCCGTCACCATCGACAGATAGTCGTTGAGCAAATCGCGCCCCGTCTTGCCACCCGTCTTGGGCACGCGCAGGTCGATGCGCGGGTCGCGCGTCTGCATATCGCGCACATAGGCAAGGTCGAGCAACGGATAGCCCAGCACCACGGCGTCGGGACGAATATCCTCCGGACGAGCCCCGGCAAGGCCCGCGAAAGGTCCGGTCTTCCACTGCGTTGCCAACGAGGCGCAGATCATGCCGCCCGCCGAGAAACCCACGATGCACACGCGCTTGGGATCGACATGCCACTCGTCGGCGTTGGCGCGCACGGTAGCGACCATCTTGGCGAGGTCCGCCTGCGGGTGCGGAAAACTCACGTCGCCCGTGGCGCTCGTCACATAGTTGAGCACAAAGGCCTGGTAGCCGCGGTCCAAAAACGCAAACGCCACCGGGTCCTGCTCGTGCGGAGCGATATGCGTAAACCCGCCTCCGCCGCAGATGATCACCGCGGGGCGGCGGCCATTGGGCTTGTCGGGCAGCGGCTCGGCACCCAGATACGTAAACGTCGCCGGATAATCCTCGGTCGGCTCCTCGCCCCACAGCGCATGGTTCTCAATAATCATAGGTGCTCCCTCCGTGCGATTCGTGCGCACTCGTTTTTCGCACCTTAGCGTACCCCACTTGAGCCCGCGGCGCAGAAACACCCCCGCAATAAGTTGGCCTTCAACTGATATATCACAAAATCGCTGTTCAGAGGTATCGTTGGACAGCGTAAAATAGGAGCGCTGACCGTGCTGGGAAACACGTACGAAACGTTTCCGGCAAACCACACGCGTGCAACATGCGCGCCTGATACGTTGGAGGCATCTATGGGTCTGCTCGATTCGCTCAAGTCCACGTTCACTTCGTCGGGCGAGGCGTCCGTTCCGCCCGCAGCAAGCTTCGCCACCCGCGAAGGCGTCATCTACGCTCCTGTCAACGGCGTGCTCGTCAATCTGAGTGAGGTTCCCGACGAGACCATCGCCTCGGGCATGCTCGGCCAGGGCTACGGCATCGAGCCCATTACCGGCACCATTTACGCCCCCGCTAACGGCCGTATCGGCGCCACCACCGTCACCAACCACTCCATCGGCATGATCACCGAGGACGGTCTTCGCGTGTTCATCCATGTTGGCCTGGGCACCGTGGAAATGAACGGCAAGGGTTTTGCCCGCTTTGTCGAGATGGGTGACACGGTCAAGGCCGGCCAGCCGCTCATCAGCTTCGATCGCGAGGCCATCAAGGCCGCCGGCCACGAGGACATCGTGACCGTCATCATCTCCGAGCTCGATCGTCTTAAGAGCATCGACCATGTCGGCGAGTCCGGAACGCTTATCGGCGGCAACCCGCTCGTCAAGCTGGGCGACCCGCTGCTGGTAGCCAAGACCAAGTAGCCAGGCCCCGCGCCACACAGCCAAAAGGCACCTCGTCAAGCGCCCGCGACCATTTGGCCGCAGGCGCTTTTCGTTTGAAAAACCATCCCGCCAATGCCTTATCCGTATAGCCCAAATGAGCCGAGCTGCTAGAATATCGAACTGTATGGATAACTATCATTCAACCGTTATGGGAGGATACGTGAACCGCACCAAAATCGCGCAGCTTTACGCCGATGCCGAGTCGCTTGGCGGCCAGACCGTCACCGTCGCCGGCTGGGTCAAGTCCATCCGCGACATGAAGAACTTTGGCTTTGTTACGCTCAACGACGGCAGCTGCTTCCGCGACCTGCAGGTCGTCATGAACCGCGAGGCACTCGACAACTACGACGAGATCGCCCATCAAAACGTCTCGGCCGCACTCATTTGCACCGGCACCGTCAAGCTGACCCCCGATGCGCCCCAGCCTTTCGAGCTTTCTGCCACCTCCATTGAGGTCGAGGGCGTCAGCGCCCCGGATTACCCGCTGCAGAAGAAGCGCGCAACCGTCGAGTTCCTGCGCACCCAGCAGCACCTGCGCCCGCGCACCAACCTGTTCCGCGCCGTGTTCCGCATCCGTTCTGTCGCGGCTGCCGCCATCCACCGCTTCTTCCAGGAGCAGGGCTTTGTCTACGTCAACACCCCCATCATCACCACGAGTGACTGCGAGGGCGCCGGCGAGATGTTCCGCGTGACCACGCTCGACCCCAAAAATCCGCCCCTCACCGAGTCCGGCGAGGTCGACTGGAGCCAGGACTTCTTTGGCAAGCACGCGAGCCTTACCGTGTCCGGCCAGCTCAATGCCGAGAACTTTGCCATGGCCTTTGGCGACGTGTACACCTTTGGCCCCACCTTCCGCGCCGAAAACTCCAACACCACGCGCCACGCCGCCGAGTTTTGGATGATCGAGCCCGAGATGGCCTTTGCCGACCTGAACGACTACATGGATAACGCCGAGGCCATGCTCAAGTACGTCCTTAAGGACGTTATGGCCACCTGCCCCGACGAGCTCAATATGCTCAACAAGTTTGTGGACAAGGGTCTGCTCGAGCGTCTGGACCACGTGGCAAACTCCGACTTTGCCCGCGTCACCTATACCGAGGCCGTCGAAATCCTGGAGCAGGCCGTCGCCGCCGGTCACAAGTTTGACTATCCCGTGAGCTGGGGCATCGACCTGCAAACCGAGCACGAGCGTTTCCTGACCGAGGAGCACTTTAAGCGCCCGACCTTCGTAACCGACTACCCGGCCGAGATCAAGGCGTTCTACATGCGCATGAACGAGGACGGCAAGACCGTCGCCGCCGCCGACTGCCTGGTGCCGGGTATCGGCGAGATTATCGGCGGCTCCCAGCGCGAGGAGCGCCTGGATCTGCTCGAGGCCCGCATCAAGGACCTGGGCATGAATCCCGAGCAGTACAAGTACTACCTTGACCTGCGCCGCTACGGTTCCTGCAAGCACGCCGGCTACGGTCTGGGCTTCGAGCGCTTGGTCATGTATCTGACCGGCGTGGGCAACATCCGCGACGTCCTGCCGCACCCGCGCACCGTGGGCAACGCCGACTTCTAATCGCCACAGCGCCACCAAACACGTTCCAGCGCATCACGCCAGCGCCTCTCGGCAAGCCGAGGGGCGCTTTTTTCAACAGCATCCGTCAATCTTTTGGCAAGTTTTTGGTCAGTTGGGCAGGGTTGTTGAAAACTCGACCCGCCGCTTGCCGACGACTACCGACCGCCCAGAGCGCCCTGCGCCCCTGGGAAAGCCCCACGTCCTAGGCTCCATACCGTCGCCACCCAAAACGGAAAGGACGTGGGCACCATGACCGAAGCCGCTGTTGAAACCTACGACACCACGACGAGGGGCGCCGCCTCGATGGCAGCCTATCGCGCCGTTCGCATCCTGCAACTATTAAGCGAAAACACCGGCGAGGACAAGGCCATGCTTTCCGATGAGTTGATCCGGTGCCTCGCCCATCCCGACGACCCCGCCCGCATGCCCATCTCGGCGGCGCGGCGCAGCATCTACACCGCCATCTCCGCGCTTCGCCATGCCGGATACGAAATTGAGTACAAGCGCGGCGTGGGGTATCGGCTCTTGACCCGTCCGCTCACCGACGAAGAGATCATCCGGCTCCACGGCATGGTCATGCGCAACCGCTCTACACCCATCGCCATTCGAAAAAGCATGGCGCAGCACCTGGTTGCCATGGCGAGTGCCGACGTTCGCGGCTACCTCGATGCGCCCGAGCCTGCTCCAAGCGCAGACGGCAAATCCACCAAGGCCACACGCACGCCCGTCAAGCGCATCGATGCCTGCGAGCTCATCGAGCAGGCCATCGACCACGGAACCACGGTGAGTTTTGATATTTCGAGTGTCACGGCACGCGGAGAGGTCGAAGTGGCGCGGATGACACTCCGGCCCTTTGCCATCAAGCAACGAGACGGCATCTCGTATGTGCTGGGAACGGTCTATGACGCGCGAGGCGCCGATGACACGTTGCGTACCGTAGAGATCGGCCGAATGAGAAACGTCACCACACGTCTCCTCGACGGCAAGAAGCTCTTCGCCGCCCTGGACGAGGACGACGCCTCCTCCGCCGCATAAGACCCTCCGCCGCCCATTCGACTACCCGTACCGCCCATCCGATTCTGTATTAAAAAACCCGCCAGGCTGTTGTAAAAATGGACATCAGCGCTACTATAGTTCCACTTGCACTTTGTCCCAGTGCAGTGTTTCCAGCCATTTTTATACTGGGGGTAATGATATGAAGGACATCACCATCAGCCGCAGGAGCCTTCTGGTCTCCGCCGGTCTGCTCGCGCTCGCCCCGCTCGCCGGATGCGGCGGCAACTCTGGTTCCGGCTCTGCTGCCGCCGGTTCCGACTACACCATCGGCGTTCTGCAACTCACCGAGCACTCCGCACTCGATGCCGCCAACGACGGCTTTGTCAAGGCCATCAAGGAGAGCGGCCTTAAGGTCAAGATCGACCAGAAGAACGCCCAGAACGACCAGTCCACGTGTAAGTCCATTGCCGACAAGTTTGTGGGCGACAACGTCAACCTGATTTATGCCATCGCCACGCCCGCCGCGCAGGCTGCCGCCGGCGCCACGGCCGATATCCCCATCGTGGGCTGTGCCATCACCGACTACGCCGCCTCCGGCCTGGTCCAGGACAACGACAAGCCCGGCACCAACGTCACGGGCGCTTCCGACCTCACCCCAGTCGCCGAGCAGCTCGAGATGATGCAGAAGGTCCTGCCCGACGTTAAAAAGGTCGGCCTGCTCTACTGCACCGCCGAGTCCAACTCCGACGTCCAGATCAAAGCCGCCAAGAAGGAGCTCAACAAGCTGGGCCTCGAGTACACCGATTTCACCGTCTCGAGCTCCAACGAGATTCAGTCCGTCGTCGAGTCTGCCGTGGGCAAGGTCGACGCGCTGTACTCCCCCACTGACAACACCATCGCCGCGGGCGCTTCGCAGGTCGGCCAGATCTGCAAGGAGAATAAGCTCCCCTTCGTGACCGGCGAGGAGGGTATGTGCATGGCCGGCGGCCTGTTCACCCTCTCCATCAACTATAAGGACCTGGGCTACGCCGCGGGCGAGATGGCCGTTAAGATCCTGAAGGGCGAGACCAAGCCCGAGGATATGCCGATCAAGCACCTCTCGAGCAAGGACCTGGTCGTCGTCAAGAACGACGAGATGGCCGAGGCTCTGGGTATCGACCTTTCCGCTCTGGACGAGTAGCGCCATGCGCGGTAACGCGTCTAGGGCCCGCACGCGCGCCACAGCCGCGTTATTCAATATCTGAGTCCTTGGGGCGAACGCTAAAGACCGGCGTTCGCCCTGCTTGTTTCGGATGAGACAAAACATCTGTCCGCAGCTCTTTTATGCATTGGTACCGCTATTATGGAAAATCACGTGTCCACCCTATCCTAGGAGGTATGAAGCATGCTCATTGCATTGCAGGGCGCCGTTTCGCAGGGCGTCCTCTGGGGCATTATGGTGCTTGGCGTGTTTATCACGTTCCGCCTGCTCGACATCCCCGATATGACCTGCGACGGCAGCTTTGCCCTCGGCGGCTGTGTCTGCGCCGTACTCATCGTCAACAATAACGTCGACCCCTTGCTCGCCGTGCTGGCCGGCATGTGCGCCGGCGCCATCGCAGGCGCCGTCACGGGCATCTTGACCACCGTCTTTGAGATTCCCGCAATCCTCGCCGGAATCCTTACGCAGATCAGTCTGTGGTCCATCAACCTGCGCATCATGGGCAAGTCCAACACGCCCATCCTTGCCAAGGGCACTATCTTCTCATCCGTCAGCAACATGACGGGCCTGCCGCAGTCCACTGTTGCCATTATCCTAGGCATTGTGCTGGCCGTGGCCATCGTCGCCATCCTGTACTGGTTCTTTGGCACCGAGATCGGCTCGGCGCTGCGTGCCACCGGCAACAACGAGTACATGATCCGCGCCCTGGGCGTTAACACCAACTCCACCAAGATGATCGCCTTGGTGCTCTCCAACGCCCTTATCGGCCTTTCGGGCGCGCTCATCTGCCAGAGCCAGAAGTACGCTGACATTGGCATGGGCACCGGCGCCATCGTTATCGGTCTTGCCGCCATCGTCATCGGCGAGGTGCTCGGCCGCCTGCTGCCCGGCGGACTCACGCAGTTTAGCGTCCGTCTTGCCTCTGCCGTCTTTGGCTCCGTGGTGTACTTCCTCATCCGCGCTATCGTGCTGCAGCTGGGCATGGACGCCAACGACATGAAGCTGCTCTCCGCCGTGATCGTTGCCGTGGCCCTGTGCGTGCCCGTGGTTTGGGAGCGCTATAAGCTCCGCAGCTCCTACACGAGGGGAGATGAGGCAGATGCTTAAGCTCTCGCACGTCAAGAAGACCTTTAACAAGGGCACCGTCACCGAGAAGCGCGCGCTCACCGACGTCGACCTCACCCTCAACGATGGCGACTTTGTAACCGTGATTGGCGGCAACGGCGCCGGCAAGTCCACGCTGCTCAATATGATCGCCGGCGTGTATCCGCTTGATTCGGGTGTTATTGAGCTCGACGGCACCGACATCTCGCGTCTGAGCGAGTCGCAGCGCGCCAAGTACCTGGGCCGTGTGTTCCAGGACCCCATGCGCGGCACCGCAGCCGACATGCAAATTGCCGAAAACCTGGCCCTCGCCAAGCGCCGCGGCCAGCGTCGCGGTCTTTCGTGGGGCGTCACCAAGGCCGAGAAGGACGAGTACGTTGAGCTGCTCAAGCGCCTGGACCTCGGTCTGGACACGCGCCTCAACGCCAAGGTCGGCCTGCTCTCGGGCGGCCAGCGCCAGGCACTCACCCTGCTGATGGCCACGCTCACCAAGCCGCGCCTGTTGCTGCTCGACGAGCACACGGCGGCCCTCGACCCCAAGACGGCTTCTAAGGTGCTCAATCTGACCGAGGAGATTGTCGACGAGAACCACCTGACCACGCTCATGGTCACGCACAACATGAACGACGCCATCCGTCTGGGCAATCGCCTGATCATGATGCACGAAGGCCACGTGATCTACGACGTGGCCGGCGATGAGAAGAAGTCGCTCACCGTCGCCGACCTGCTCCAGAAGTTCGAGGAGGTCTCGGGCGGCGAGCTCGCCAACGACCGCATGCTGCTGAGCTAACGACCTAGAAAACCACCACAAAGGGGACAGGCACCTTTGTGGTGGTTTTCGTTAACCCTTATATCGAGCGCAGAAGCCCGTCCAATGTGATCGGACGGGCTTTTTGGTGGGTATCATGGTTGGACGATCATTAGGAGGTTTCCCTACATGGAATTGTTTGAGCCAATTCTTCATTTCTTTGCACAACGATGGGTCCACAACATCATCTGGGCAGGTATCTTGGCTATCGGAACCGCCGTTGCCGCCAAGGTCGCGTCCAAGACCCTGCGCCACCTGCTTAACCGCGACGATAACCCACTCCCTTCATCCAGCATCTTCATCAACATCGCGCGCGCCGTCATATGGACGATCGGCGGCAGCTTTATCCTCGACAACTGCTTTGGCATTAACGCAAACGCCCTCGTCGCCGCTCTTGGCGTCGGCGGCATCGCCATCTCGCTCGGCTTTCAGGACACGCTGTCAAACCTCATCGGCGGCATGCAGGTGACGTTTATGGGCATTATCAAACCCGGCGACAATATCGAGGTCGGCGGCGTGTCGGGCGTGGTCCAAGATATCACCTGGCGCCATACGACCATCGAGGACGCCTGCGGGCAGACCATCATCGTCCCCAATTCAAACATCTCCAAGAACACGCTCGTGCACTTGATGCCCTTTGGGCGCGTTACCGTGCCCGTTGCCGTAAAGGACACGTCCAAGTGGGCCTCGCTGGATGCGCTGGCAGATGAGCTTACCGACGCCACCAAGGCCGCGGTGCTTCCCATCTCTGGCTTTGACAAGGAGCCGTACGTGCTCTTTAGCGAGATCGGCGACTTTGGCGTCAAGGGCAAAATCATCTTTATCGTCAGCGACGATAGCACCACCTTCACGGCAGCCGACGCCTGCATCCGCGCCATCGCCCCCATCATCGCCTAAAACCACCACAAAGGGGACAGGCACCTTTGTGGTGGTTTCGCATCGTGGTACCATGGTTCATATCGTTGTTTAAACGACTAAGGGAGTAGACACCATGGAAGAGGCCTATCGTCAAGCACGCAAGCGCGGCGAGCAGGGACGCCGTCACGCCATCAGCCAAAGCGAGCACCCGTACCTTACGGACCTCGATAGCCTCGTTGCCCAGCTCCCCTTAGGTCAGCGAGAGAGCGTCGGCCTAAGGGACATTCCGCTCGAAATGGTCGTCGGCACGGTTACCAAGGGCCGTCAGTCAGCCTTTTCGTGCAACTTTATGCCCCTGTTGCCATTTAGCACCGAGTTCGCCCGCAAGTGGTCCAACCTCTATGACATCCAGGTGACCGAGGGCTATCGCGACCCCATCATCGTCACCGAGTTCATGCATCGGTTCTACGTCCAGGAGGGCAACAAGCGCGTCAGCGTCCTCAAATTCCTGGACGCCCCGACGGTTTCGGCCAAGGTCACCCGCCTCTACCCCGGCACATGGGATTCCGTCGAAAGTCGCCTGTACGGCGAGTTCTGCGCGTTTTGGCGCGTCTGCCCCCTATACGAGATTGAGTTCTCGCGCGAGGGAAGCTATGAGACGCTCGCCAAGATGCTCGGCCAGGACCTTGTCGAAAAGTGGCCACAGAAAAAGGTCGACTACCTGCGCCATACCTTCCTACTCTTTAAACGAGCCTACCTGCGCGCCGGCGGCGACCATCTGGACATTACGCCCGCCGACGCTATGCTCGTCTACCTCAACGTGTACAACCAAGACCGCCTGCTGGATACGCCGACTGATATCGTCGTAAACCGCCTGTGCAAGATTTGGCGCGAGCTGGTCATTGCCGGCAAAAATGACGAGGACAAGGTCGATCTTGTCGAAGCGCCGAGCGTCGATGAGGAAGAGGCACCCGCCAAGCCCACCTCCGGCGTGCTCAACTTCTTTATGGGCAAGACCGTCTATTCAGCAGCCAATCCCCTGCGTATCGCCTTTATTCACGAATACCCGTGTGCCACGTCGAGCTGGGATAGTCTGCACGACCAAGGGCGCCAATATCTCGACGAGCACTTTGGCGGCATCGTGCGTACCGAGGCGTTCGAGGACTGTCACGATCCGGACGTGTTCTACGCCGCCGTGGAAACGGCTGTCAAACATGGAGCAAACGTCATCTTCTCGACCTCGCACCGCCTGATGGAATACACGCTCAGGGCTGCCGTCGAGTATCCTCAGGTGCGATTCCTCAACTGCTCCATCGGCCTTCCCCACCAAAGCGTCCGTTCGTACTTTGGCAAGATGTACGAGGCCAAATTTCTCTTGGGCGCCCTTGCCGCCAGCATGGCGGACAACCACCGCATCGGTTACCACGCGTCGGTCTTCGCCTCGGGCGCGCTCAGCGAGATCAACGCCTTTGCGATTGGCGCCTCGCTGCTCGACCCCCGTGCGCAAATTATCCTGACCTGGGGCGATGTGCCCGCTGGAGGCCTTGCCGAGGCCATGTGCCGCGAAGGCGCGAGCGTCATGACCGGCGCCGACATGTCAAAGTCACTCGAAGACCCCACGGCCTACGGACTCCACCGTCTGGTCGATGGCAAGGTTGTCGGCATTGCCATGCCGGTATGGAACTGGGGCCGATACTACGAGCTTATCGTGCGAAGTCTGCTGCACGGCACCTGGGATGAGACCAGTGACGACAGCCAGGTTCGTGCCGTCAACTACTGGTATGGTATGAGCTCGGGCGTCATCGACATTCGCTACGCTCCGGGCCTGCCCTATCAGACGCGTAAGCTTGTTCAGCTGCTCCGCAATGGCATCGTCGAGGGCTCCATCAATCCATTTGGCGGCGAGCTCCATAGCCAAGACGGCGTGGTGCAGATCGAGGGCTTTCCCCCACTGCCGAGCACGCAAATCGTCGAGATGGACTGGCTGGCCGACAACGTGGTGGGCACCATTCCGCAACTCGACGATGAGCCGAAGGTCCGCGCCCTATGAAAATCCTTGCCATAGCCGATACCGAAGAACGATGCCTATGGGAGTGCTTTCGCAAGGAGCGCTTTGAGGGTATCGATTTGATTTTATCCGCAGGAGATCTGGACCCGGATTATCTTGAGTTTTTGGTCACGGTCATCAACAAACCGCTCATCTACGTGCGTGGCAATCACGATGACCGCTATGCGCGTCATGCACCGGGCGGCTGCATTTGTGTCGAAGACACCGTGTACGTGTATCGCGGCGTCCGCATTGCGGGGCTTGGCGGCTCCATGCGCTACCGAGACGGTGCCAACATGTATACCGAGCACGAGATGGCCAAGCGTGTGCGCAAGCTGTCCCGCAAAGTGAGGATGGTCGGCGGCTGCGACATTCTGCTGACCCATGCACCCGCCGCCGGCGTGGGCGATCTGGATGATCTGCCGCATCGAGGATTCGAATGCTTTAACACAGCACTCGAATCCTGGAATCCCGAGTACATGGTGCACGGGCATGTGCACCAATGCTATGGTCGCGACTTTCAACGCGAACGTCAGCACGCATGCGGGGCAACGATCATCAACGCCTGTGGCTATACGCAGTTTGAGCTGGACGAAGCGAGCTACCCCATCCGTGGCTGGCAGGCAGCTTGGCTCAATTCGCAAACCATGCGCCGCGAGCTCAAGCGCCACGAGGCAATCGAGTCCTCTACCGCCAGAACACCCTGGTAACCGTCACAAAGGGGACAGGCACCTTTGTGGCGGTTTTGGCCCGAGATAGCAAGAAACCCGGTCCTGCACGAGGCAGAACCGGGTTTCTTTAGCAATGCTTGCTTTGCTCAGGCAGTAACTAAAAGTTACTCAGCCAGGAAGTCACGCTGGACAGCGGGATCGACCTTGACGCCAGGGCCCATGGTGGAAGACACGGAGATGGACTTGACGTACTTGCCCTTAGCAGAAGAGGGCTTGACGCGCAGGATCTCGGTGTACAGGGCAGCGTAGTTCTCGACGAGCTGCTGCTCAGAGAAGGACTTCTTGCCCAGGGGCACGTGGCAGATGCCGTAACGGTCGGCGCGATACTCAACGCGGCCGGCCTTGAGCTCGGAAACCATCTTGGCAACATCCATGGTCACGGTGCCGAGCTTGGGGTTCGGCATGAGGCCACGGGGACCAAGAATCTTACCGATGCGGCCAACCTTGGCCATCATGTTCGGCGTAGCGATAGCGGCGTCGAAGTTGATCTCGCCCTTTTGAATCTGGGCGACGAGCTCGTCGGAACCGATGATGTCGGCGCCGGCAGCCTCGGCCTCGCGGGCCTTCTCGCCCTCGGCGAAGACGGCAACACGAACGGTCTTGCCGGTGCCGTGGGGCAGGGAGATGGAACCACGGATGTTCTGGTCAGCCTTACGAGTATCGATGCCCAGACGGAAGTGAGCCTCGACGGTCTCGTCGAACTTGGCGGTGTCGAGCTCCTTGATGAGCTTAGCAGCCTGAAGGGGGGTGTAGAGCGTGGCGCGGTCGATCTTCTCGGCAGCGGCGTTATAGCTCTTACCATGCTTAGCCATGTGCATTACCTCCTGTGGTTAAACGGGCGTGAGCCCTCCCACATCGTATCGTGTGCCCTATTGCACACATATAACGGGCGCCCCGGTCGGAGCACCCGTTATTACCTAAAGAAATCGCTACTCAGCGATGGTGACGCCCATGGAACGGGCGGTACCGGCGATGATCTTCTTGGCGGCGTCAATGTCGTTGGCATTGAGGTCCGGCATCTTGATCTCGGCGATCTTGGTGAGCTGCTCCTGGGAGAGCTGACCGACCTTGTCAGCCTGGGGCTTAGCGGAACCAGACTTGAGGTTCAGCTCCTTCTTGATGAGGTGAGCCGCCGGCGGGGTCTTGGTGATGAAGGAGAAGGACTTATCCTCGTAGACAGAGATCTCAACGGGGATGATGTCACCCTTCTTGTCCTGCGTCTCGGCGTTAAAGGCCTGGCAGAACTGCATGATGTTCACGCCAGCAGCGCCCAGGGCGGGGCCGACGGGAGGAGCGGGGTTAGCTGCACCAGCAGGAATCTGGAGCTTAATGACGTTGGCAACCTTCTTCTCAGCCATGGTCATTCCTTTCGAATCACGAGTGTGAAGTACTTGCTATATCGTAAGCACGCACGTGTTAGAAGCACTCCTGAGATGAGCAGTCACAGAAGAAGCACGCTCGCGCGAACGGACGAAAACTTAAGCGATGACAGCGACCTGGTTAAAGTCGAGCTCAACCGGCGTCTCGCGGCCAAAGATCATCAGCGTGACCTTAAGCTTGCCTGCCTCGGTGTTAACCTCGGAGACCTTGCCATCAAAGTCGGTAAGCGGGCCATCGGTGACGCGGACAGACGTGCCGACCTGAATATCGACCGAAGTGCGCTTGGGCGAATCGCCCTTACCGGGACGACGAGTCATCTTGTTGTACTCGTCGCGGGAAAGCGGAGCGGGCTTGCCATTGCCGCCCAGGAAACCGGTGACGCCAGGCGTGTTACGAACGCACGTCCAAGCATCGTCATCCATCTCCATGCGGACCAGGACATAACCCGGGAAAATCTTAGAATCCTTGGTCTCGCGCTTGCCACCCTCTTTAATCTCGGTGACGCGCTCCATAGGAATCTCGATATCAAAGATACGGTCCTGCATGCCCATGGTCTCGATGCGATGCTCGAGATCGGACTTAACGCGGTTCTCGTATCCGGAGTAAGTGTGAACGACGTACCAACGCTTAGACATGGTTTAGCCCCTCAATCCAGAGAACAGAGCAAGAGCCTCGCCAAAGCCAGCATCGAGCAGAGCGATGACGACGCCGACGACGATCAGAGAAGCGCAAACGACGACAGAGTAGTTCACGAGCTCCTTCTTATCGGGCCACGTGACACGCTTCATCTCGGACTTGACCGAAGCGAAATACTTCTTGGTGCGGGCGAAGAAACCAGGCTTCTCGTTCTTCTTGGACTTCGCAGCCTTCTCGTTCTTCTTGGCAACGGCCTTCTTGGCCTCAACCTTGGAGTTGGCGGCAGCGTTATTGGCAGGTGCCGACTGCTGAGCCTTCTTCTTGTTCTTCTTGTTGGCCATTTGGGTTACCTCCGCGCAATGCGCTTATACATGAGTAAACCGTAAGCCCCCAATTGGGAGCTTACGGAATAATGACTGGCACGCCAGGAAGGACTCGAACCCTCAACACTCGGTTTTGGAGACCGATGCTCTACCAATTGAACTACTGGCGTATATGACTAGAGACTAGCGAGTCTCTTTGTACAGCGTATGGTGACGGCACCAGGGGCAATACTTCTTGATCTCCATACGATCAGGCATGTTCGACTTGTTCTTGGTGGTCGTATAGTTGCGGCGCTTGCACTCAGTGCACGCAAGAGTAACTAGAGTACGCATTTATCCTGAACCTTTCATTTCCGCCCCGTACGGGCACGAGATGGTACTTTATCAGCTCTATGTAAGTGCTGTCAATGAAAACCTCGAATCAATTGGTTCTCGGTGGATCCATTCATATTTGGAACACATCAATGAAGCCATCGAGAGCTAATCGACGGTGCAACCAGGACCATTATTGATCCTCTCGACACCAGCAACGGCTCAATATCCATTGCAGAAAAGAACCCGGCACCCATATAAGTGCCGGGTTCTCTAAGTCAACTATCAGAGAGCTAATTTACTCAATGATCGTGGAGACGATGCCCGAACCGACGGTGTGGCCACCCTCGCGGATAGCGAAGCGCAGGCCCTCCTCCATGGCGATCGGGTGGATGAGGTCGCCCTCGATGGTGATGTGGTCACCAGGCATAGCCATCTCGGTGCCCTCGGGGAGCTTGACCGTACCGGTAACGTCGGTGGTACGGAAGTAGAACTGAGGACGATAACCATCGAAGAACGGGGTGTGACGGCCGCCCTCCTCCTTGGTCAGAACGTAGATCTCGCCGGTGAACTTGGTGTGCGGGGTAACCGAACCGGGCTTGCAGAGAACCTGGCCGCGCTCGATGTCCTCGCGCTTGATGCCGCGGAGCAGCAGACCGACGTTGTCGCCAGCCTCGCAGAAGTCCATGGACTTACGGAACATCTCGATACCGGTAACGACGGTGTTCTGGGTATCCTTGATGCCGACGATCTCGACGGGCTCGTTGAGCTTGAGCTCACCGCGCTCGACACGGCCGGTAGCAACAGTACCACGGCCGGAGATGGTCATAACGTCCTCAACGGCCATCAGGAACGGGAGGTCGTTGTTACGAGCAGGCGTCGGGATGTACTCGTCGACGGCGTTCATGAGCTCGCGGATAGCGTCCATCCACTTGGCGTCGCCCTCGAGAGCGCCCAGAGCGGAACCACGGATGACGGGGATGTCGTCGCCGGGGAAATCGTACTCGGAGAGGAGCTCACGGGTCTCCATCTCGACGAGGTCGATAAGCTCGTCATCGTCGACCATGTCGCACTTGTTCAGGAAGACGACGATGTAGGGAACGCCGACCTGACGGGCGAGCAGGATGTGCTCGCGAGTCTGAGCCATGGGGCCGTCGGTAGCAGCGATGACCAGGATAGCACCGTCCATCTGAGCAGCGCCGGAGATCATGTTCTTGACGTAGTCAGCGTGGCCCGGGCAGTCAACGTGAGCGTAGTGACGGGAAGCGGTCTCGTACTCAACGTGGGAGACGGAGATCGTAATGCCGCGCTCGCGCTCCTCGGGAGCCTTGTCGATGTTCTCGAACGCCGTAAAGTCAGCCTTGCAGCCCTCGGTCTCGGAGAGAACCTTGGTGATGGCAGCGGTCAGCGTGGTCTTGCCGTGGTCGACGTGACCAATGGTGCCGATGTTAACATGCGGCTTAGTGCGCTCAAACTTCTCTTTGGCCATAAAGCCCTCCTCTAAACAGGTCGTCCCCGGACGGGACTTTGCCTTTATACCATAGTGGCCTCTCAACATATTATTGAGAAGCCACCGTGTTACCTATGGTAGCGGTGACTGGATTCGAACCAGTGACGCCACGGGTATGAACCGTGTGCTCTAACCAACTGAGCTACACCGCCGGATGGAGCCTGCAACCAGACTTGAACTGGTGACCTCTTCGTTACCAACGAAGTGCTCTACCGACTGAGCTATACAGGCACTTGACGGGTGGGAGCTATAGGATTCGAACCTATGTAGGCAGAGCCAACGGGTTTACAGCCCGTCCCCATTAACCACTCGGGCAAACTCCCAATCGTTCAAGTATCCGCAGGTCCTTTGGTCTTTTGGACCGCCGCCCCCGCGAACGAAAAAGATAATACGATGCAACCTTGGGGGCTGTCAACGAAAACCTCTAGATACACGGTTCCGGGCGTATCTATATACCTTTGACCTGCGGTTTTGCTGTGTTTGGATATGAAGGATGGTGGATTTGCATGTAGCGGTAACATTTCCCGAGGGAACACTTTGTCGTAGTGGAGTACGCTGGCTGGAACGAACTTCGATAACGACTCATTTGCACCTATATATAGGTCGAGATCGGGCTTCCCTGGATCGATCGAGCGTGGATAATCTCCCGTTTGAAATCGAGCGTGGATAATCTCCCACTTTTGGTGTGCCCCCAAGGCCAAAGTGGCAGATTATCCACGCTCATTCTCCAGACGGGAGAACTATAGAGCCGCAACTACTCGGGCCAGGCCAAAGTAGACCCATAGAGCGGCTCACCCTTGGTGCAGGGGTAGCGACTCAAGTAACACGACGATAGCAAGTCGAAGAAATAAGTCATGGCATATTTCGAATAAACGCCGAGTCGGTCAATTCCGTTTCCCGCATTACCAAGACGATATATACGGTCAAAAGACCTCGATTTGTCATCGTTGCTAAACGCAGTAATTAGAATCTTCCTGCCCGAACGGCAATCAAGATACTCACGCGCCTGTGACGCAAATAGCCCGGAGACCGATACGAGAATTATCAATGACTGCGAAGCATCTCCCATGTTTTTCAATTCCGCGACGTTAGCCCCAGCAACTATGCGAACTATCTTGCCCGCATAAAACATTTCCTGCTGAAATCGTACGAGATTGGCGCTCACATTATTGGTGCACCAGATTTCAACGTTTTTATGGCCATCAATTTCGTCGGCAAGGTGCTTAATAGCAATATCGGACACGCCGCTTTCAACCTCAGCGAACATCTCGATCATGCGAACGTCGAGCTCTGCCCTGTACTCCTCGTAGCCAAATTCCTCCTCTCGATGGCTTAAGTCGCTTGGAAAGACTGATTGAGTAAATGATTCTTTCAAATCGCTAAGAGACTGGTAGCCCAATCGATTGCAGAAACGACGAACAGCGGAACGGGTCACGAATGCATCGCGGGTTATTGCGGCAACATTGATTTCGCTCGAACGCCTAATGTGAGCGACGAGATATCGAGCGATGGCGGCATCGTTTGACCCAAACTCGCTGTTGATGATGGAGCTAATGCGATTGAGCACATCGAAGTCATTGATATTCACGTGATCCCTCTTTCCGCTCTCCTCGAAATCATAGTTCATTTATTGAATCAAACAGCTTTGGTCGTTCTCCTATGATTCAAATCAGTTGACGTCATCTTAATCGTAATTCCGCCACACGTATCCACCGTGTTGAATGATGGAAAGGGGATTCATGGGCAACGTGAACAACATGCCGTTTCTCTGGGGTTCCGCCACGGCGTCTTATCAGTGCGAGGGTGCCTGGAACGAAGACGGCAAAGGCCTTGGCGAGTGGGATTTCTTTAGCCACACAAGCAATAAGAACATCAACCATGTTGACGGTGATGTATCTTGCGACTTCTACCATCGCTATGAAGAAGATATCCGCATGATGAAAGAAGGCGGACAAAACACCTATCGCTTCTCTCTTTCATGGAGTCGAATCATCCCCACGGGTATCGGCGAAGTGAATGAAGAGGGTATCGATTTTTATAATCGGGTCATTGATTGCTGCCTCGAAAATGGCATAGAGCCCAACGTTACGCTGTTCCATTACGATCTGCCATTCACGCTTGCTTGCAAAGGCGGATGGCTGAACAATGACATGGCAGAGTGGTTCTGCAAATACGCCAAGATTTGCTTTGAGCGCTTTGGAGACCGCGTCAAAATCTGGGCTACCGTTAACGAGCCGCATTTCTACAGCTACTGCGTAAACATGTTGGGCAACTATCCCCCCAATCGATCGCTCGACGTTCAGTCGTACATGCAGTTTCAGTACAACCTGATGCGCGCAAGCGCACTCGCAGTCCGAACATATCGTCAAATGGGCTACGACGGCATCATCGGCGCCGTCCACGATGGCGGCGTTGTCGAACTCGACCCGGCAACCGAGCACCCTGATGACGTATTTCGATACGCAGACTTTTTCGCCAATCGCATGATTCTGGCACCAGCGCTTCAGGGTCAACTGCCGCCAGAAATGGACGAAATCCTTGAAAAACTTGGCGTCTCGCTCTATCGATCCCCAAATGACGTAGAAGAATTCAGAGACGGTAAAGTCGATTTTATTGGACTCAACGTGTATTGCCGAGAGTATGTAACCGACTGGCACGGTGGAGAGCTTGCCGTTTCGGCGAACAATAAGGGCGGTTCGAGCAAAAAGGTCGAAGGAAAATGCATTGCGCCCTTGTTTGAAAGCGCCCGCGACAGCAATGTTCCCCGCAATAAATGGGGCCGCGAAATACTCCCAGGTTGCATGTATTCAACCATCATGGATGTCCACGAGCGCTATGACGCGCCCCGCATCTTTATTACGGAAAACGGACATGGCGCCTATGAGCAACCAGACGCAGACGGAATGATCCACGATGATGACCGCATCGAGCTTCTGGGCCAGTTCATCGAGCACATGATGAGGGCTAAGCGCGACGGCGCGCGCGTTGAGGGCTACTACCTCTGGTCGACGATGGATCTGTATAGCTGGATCAACGGCTACGAAAAACGATACGGACTTGTCCATATCGACTTCGAGAACAATCTGGAGCGCACCCCCAAAAAGAGCTGGTATTGGTACCGAGACCTTATCTCGAAGTATCAGGAGCAGGAAGGTTAGGAGAAAGAGATGAAATATCAGGCAATGTCCGAAACAGTCCTAAAGGCTGTTGGCGGCAAAGAGAACATTACATCGGTAACTCATTGTGCGACGCGCCTTCGCATCGACGCACGAGACACCTCGATCATCGATCTCCAGCTCGCCAAATCGGCCGATCAGGCGCTCGGGGCAGTAGTCAGCGGTGGCCAGCTTCAGGTGATCATCGGCCCCAACGTCACCGAGGCTTACAACGACTTCCTCGACTTCGCGGGAATCGAAGTCGGCGGTGGCACGGTTGCCGACGATGCCCAAACCGCCAAAGACCTTGCAGAAGGCATTAAAAGCGGTAACACCGCCATGGGCTTGATTGAGAAATTCGGGAACGTCTCTGCACAGGTATTCATGCCCATCGTCCCGGCGCTCATCGTTGGCGGACTCATTCTTTCGATCAAGAATCTCCTGGTCAATTATTGCGGATTGAGCACCGATAGCGGAACCGCCCAGGTCCTGTTGGCGATCTTTAGCGCTTCGTTTAGCTTCTTACCCGTTTATCTTGGTTATCAGCTCGCGGCCGTCATGAAGATGCAGCCCATCATGGGCGCATTGCTGGGCGCGATCATGATCAGCTCGTCCATTAGCGGTGCCGAGGGTCTCGACTTTCTTGGTATTCCCATCCCGACGAACGACTATTCGAGTACGGTAGTGCCCATCGTACTGGGCGTTGTATTCATGTACTTTGTCGACCGCGGCCTTCAGAAGATTATTCCCGACGTTACCAAACTGTTCTTGAAGCCGCTGCTCACCATGATCATCGTCGTGCCCGTCGAGCTTATTATCCTTGGCCCCGCCGGCAGCATGATGGGCTACGCGCTGAGCGATGCCGTCACGTGGCTTATGGACAACGTGGCATTTATCGCTACTCCGATCCTGGCAGCCCTTAACCCCTATTTCGTCATGCTCGGTCTCGATAAGGCTTACATCGCAATCGAAGTTACGAGCCTGGCGCAGCTCGGTTGGGCACCCATTATCTTTGGATTCATCTCGAACCTCTGCATTGGCGGCACGAGCCTCGCCCTGGCAACTGCCATGAAGGGAAACAAAGAGAAGAGGGGTATGGTCACCACGGTTGCCGTCACCGCACTCTGTGGCGTAACCGAGCCCGCGTTCTACGGTTGCCTCATCGAGCGTCCCCGCCTGCTTGTCGGCACGGCAATCGGCGCGCTCTGCGCTGGACTCCCTGCAGGCATCTTTGTTCTGAAAGAGTATGTTGCGGGAGCATGCCCCGGCCTTCTTTCGGCACTCATCTTTATCGCTCCCGATGGGTCCATGGGTAACTTCGTGCTGGCATGCGTTGTCGCCATCATCGCCATCGTCGTCTCCTTCATCGCTGCACGCGTGATCATCAAGAAGAACCCCAGCTATATTGAGTAGATGCCCGCTGTTTGCATTGGGGACATCCTCGGCAGACCATTAGCAAGAACCCAAGAAGTTCCTTAGGAGCTCGATTAATCCATTCGGATTCCTGAGGCACAAACGGCCCCGATTCCACAATGAAATCGGGGCCGTTGTTTCTAAAGCCGTCGATAGACAATCGGTGTTTACCTTAGCTCCCTATCCAAGTTAATTATCCACGCTCGTTCTCCGGTCGGGAGATTTTCTTCGCTCGCGTATCCAGAAATCCACGCTCGAGCAGGACATCCAGATCCGCGCCCGCCCTTGTCTCGATCTGCAACAGCAAGAGGCCTATTCCGCTTCTACATGTTACAGATCAAGATATTCCTAAAACACCCTAAGTTTCATCTCAATCTGTAACAGTTAGATGCCGAATATCGGTCTTGGTGTTACAGATTTAGACAAACTGGAGGACGAGACAAACCAAAAACGGGATGGGCGCTAACCCGATGGCGCACCACCTAAATAGAAACGGGCTCTGTCCCATATAGAGACAGAGCCCGAAACTCTCATGGAGCCAGTGACAGGAATCGAACCCGCAACCCACTGATTACAAATCAGTTGCGCTACCGTTGCGCCACACTGGCACACTTGGCGCTTTCGCGCGAAGCCTGTTTAGGATAAAGGAATTGAGGACGGGGCGCAACAGGCCCTTCGACCGACCACATCTCAAAAACCGTTCGTCAGAACGAACAGTTTTATCTGTTCGTCAAAACATAAACCTATTCGTTTTGACAGCTGCAAACCCGCAACCCACTGATTACAAATCAGCGGGTAGACCAATCTAGGAAACGGCTCTCTGCCGCAACTCCCCTACCGTCCGCGCAGGGCCTTGAGCTTGGCCAGGGCATCGGGGCTCAGGCGACTGCCCAGGGTCATCTTGATCTGCGGGGCTTCCTCGGCCTCGTGAACGTCGTTGTCGATCTGTTTGATCTCGTCCACCAGCATACGGCTCGAGATGCGCGTGACGCCCTTGCCCATGACGACGGCCTGTATTGTGCCGTCACTCGATACCACGGAGCACGCGCGGCCTTCCTCACGCGCCTCGATGCAGAGCTTCTGCACCACGGTATCGGCAGAGACGCCCGTCGGCGAGAACTCGATGCGCACGCCGCGGGCCGGTAGGTTGGGGCGCTCGTTGGAGATGTTGCCCGCGCCGTCGAACACGATCACGGCCTCGTAACGGCCCTGGGCAAACGCCGCGACATCGTTGATAAGCGCAGTACGAGCCATATCGTGGACGTCGCTGGAATATGGATCGTCGGAATGGTCGTAGACGAGCTTTTCGTAGCGCGGCGTGCAGTGAATCACGTTGTAGCCGTCGACCACCAGCAGCTCGGGCTTATTGGAGTGCACCGTCGAGACCGGGTCGGCGATGGCCTGCGCAAACGCATTGCCGCCCACGCCATAGGTCGCGGCCGAAACAATCGGCTTGGCCGAGCCCTCGCCAAAGCGCTTGGCCTTGGACTTGGCGCGGTTCTTCTTGGACATGCGCTACTCCTCCCCCATGAGCTCGCCGGCATTGCGGCGCAGCCACTCAAAGCACAGCGCGGTGGTCGCCTGGGCCACGTTGAGACTCTCGGTCATGCCGCGCTGGGGAAGCTTGGTCAAAAAGTCGCATTTCTCGAGCACCAGGCGCGAGATGCCGTCGCCCTCGGAGCCCATGACGAGCGCAACGCGGCCCTCGAAGGGAGCATCCCAGCAGCTGCCCTCGGCGTGCTCGGAAGCACCGCCCACCCAAAAGCCGGCGGCCTTGAGGTCGTCAAGCGCTCGGGCGATATTAGGAACCTGCGCGACGGTCAGGTGCATGACGGCACCAGCGGAGGTTTTGTAGCTGCCCACGGTCACACCGGCGGCGCGCTTGTTGGCAATGATGACGCCCGCTGCGCCCACGACCTCGGCAGAGCGCACGATCGCACCAAAATTGCCATCGTCGGTCACATGGTCGAGCACGACGACGAGCGCCGGTCCTTCACCCGCGCGATCGAGAATATCGGCGACATCGGCATAGGGGAAATTGCCCACCTCGAGCGCAATGCCCTGGTGAGCGCCATGGCTCGACAGCGCATCGAGCTGCGTGCGCGGCACATACTTAATGCGGACGTCCGCGGCGTTGAGGTCGTCGACCAGGCGCGACAAGGCGGCATCGCGCTCCCCGCCCTCGGCGATGAGCGCGCACTTGACGGGAAAGCCGGTACGCAGTGCCTCGGCGGCAGCACGACGACCTTCGATAAACTCGCCCTTGGGAACCTGAACGTTGTCGCGGTTGCGATCTCGCTGCGAACGCGCAGCCTGGGCTTGGGAGCGCTCGCGCTGGCCCTTGGGAGTGGCAGCGCGGTCGTTGCGGCGAATCGGACGCGAGCCAGAAGCAGCCTGCTTGCCTCCACGCGGTGCACGTTTGCGATTGTCGGCCATAAAACGGCCTCCTTAAATAGATAACGAACAAGAATCGACCGTCCGAGCCACGGCACCTTGCCTTTCAATCGTTGGGCATGACCACCAGGTCTATGCCCTCCTCTTTCAAGGCAATCTGCCGCACCTCGAACGGTCGACAAATACTAGAGACTCTTAATACGAGTACCCGCGGCCGTATCTTCAATCGTCAGGCCCAGGTCCTTGAGCTGGTCGCGGATGGCGTCGGCCAGATCCCAGTTCTTGGCGGCACGGGCCTCGGCACGGGCCTCGAGAATCTTGGCAGCGGCCTCGTCCACGTCGTCACCCGTGTAGGCGACCAGGCCGGCGGCAACGCCCAGCAGGCCCAGCGGCAACTCGACCTTGGGCTCGGGGAGCTCGACGCCAAACGTATCGAGCAGCTCGACCAGCGTATCGGCAGCAGCAAGCGCAGCGGCCTTGTCGGCAGCGTCGCCCGCCTGCTCCAGGTACTGGTTGCACTCGGTCACAAAGCCAAAGACAGCACCCATGGCACCGGCAGTGTTAAAGTCGTCGTCCATGCACTCCTTAAAGGCGGCACGGGCCTCGGCGGCCTTAGCGGCAAACGCCTCGGATGCTGCCTCATCGGCATCGGCCGTCGCATGGTTCGCGGCCCAGCGCAGGTTCTCGACCGTACCGGCAATGCGTGTGAGCGAGTTCTCGGCACCATCCAGACGCTCCCAGGAGAAGTCAAGCGGCGAGCGATAACTCGTCTGCAGCATCAGCAGGCGCAGGGCCGCGGCAGAGTGCTGTTCGAGCACCTCGGCCAGCGTAAAGAAGTTTCCGAGCGACTTGGACATCTTCTCGCCGTCGACCAGCAGCATGCCCGTGTGCATCCAGGTGTTGGAGAAGCCCTGGTGCCAGGCGCAGGTGGCCTGAGCGCACTCGTTCTCGTGATGCGGGAAGGCAAGGTCGGAGCCGCCGCCGTGGATGTCGATCGGAGTGCCCAGGTAGCGATGCACCATGGCGGCGCACTCGGTGTGCCAACCGGGACGGCCTTCGCCCCAGGGGCTCGGCCAGCTGGGTTCGCCGGGCTTAGCGGCCTTCCACAGGGCAAAGTCGAGCGGATCGTTCTTGTCCTCGTTCTCCTCGATGCGCGCGCCAACCATAAGGTCGTCGATGTTGCGGCCCGAGACCTGACCATAGTTGGGATCGCTGCGCACGGCAAAGTACACATCGCCGTTATCGGCTGCGTAAGCGTGGCCCTGCTCGATAAGCGTCTTGATCATGGCGATCATGGGGCCGATCTCCTTGGTGGCGCGGGGGCGCACATCGGGATCGAGCACGTTGGCGGCGCGCATGACGCCGATAAACTTGTCGGAGAACTCCGTCGCGACCTCGGCGGCCGTTCGGCCCTGCTCGTTGGCGCGCTTGATGATCTTGTCATCGACATCGGTGAGGTTCTGGGCGAACGTGACCTCGTAGCCGCTCGCGATGAGCCAGCGACGAATCACGTCAAAGCTGATGAACGTGCGGGCATTGCCGATGTGGATGTTGTCGTAGACCGTGGGGCCGCACACGTACATGCGGACCTTGCCGGACTCGATGGGCTGGAACTCTTCCTTTTTATGGGTAGCGCTGTTGTAGATACGCATTCGTTACTCCTTAACGGTTTTCTGTAGCAGGCAGACGGCCCAGGCACCGATTCCCTCGCCCTGGCCTTCCCAACCGAGCTTTTCGGTCGTAGTGGCGGCGACGCCCACGTTTTCGACGTCAACGCCCAGGGCATGGGCAAGGTTGGCGCGCATGGCATCGCGGTGCGGAGTGATCTTGGGTTGCTGACAGGCAATGGTGCAATCGGCATCGACAAACTCAAAGCCCAGCTCGCGCGCATAGTCCATCACGCGAGCGAGCAGCACCATCGAATCGGCACCCTCGTAGGCGGGATCGGTGTCGGGAAATAGCCTGCCGATGTCTCCCCCGCGGCAGGCGCCCAGAATGGCGTCGGCCAAGGCATGCGCGAGCACATCGGCATCCGAGTGGCCCAGCAGGCCGCGCTCGTAGGGAATGTCGACCCCGCCGATGATACATCGACGCCCCTCCACCAAACGGTGGACGTCGTAGCCGTGGCCAATGCGCAGGTTACTGAACATGGGGAAGGTCCTCTCCCTCGGCCATGCGGCCAAGCAGAATCGCGGTTACGGGACGCAGGTCCTCGGGCACCGTCACCTTAAGGTTATCGCGCGGGCTCTGGACACAGCGGACGCGGGCGCCCATGCGCTCGACCAGCGAAGAATCGTCGGTCCCGATAAAGCCCTCGGTGATAGCTGCGGTGTGGGCGCGCTTCATGGCGTCGACGCTAAAGATCTGCGGCGTCTGCGCGGCCCAGTAGAGCTCGCGCGGCGGCGTCTCGACGATATTGTCGCCGTCGACGATCTTGAGCGTGTCGATCGCGGGCTGGCCGCACACGACGCCGTCGAGCGAGCGGTCGCCCACAAGCACGTCGATCGCATGATCGATGGCCTCGGTCGTGATGAGCGGACGGGCGCCGTCGTGGATGGCGACATATTCGAAACCCGCCGGTACCGCATGCACGCCGGCACGGGTGGAGTCCTGGCGGGTATCGCCGGCATCGGCAAAACTGATGGGCGTGTCATAGTCAAACGGGTCGATGGCCAGGCGGCGCATCTCGGCACGGCGCTCGGCAGGGCACACCACCACGATGTGGCCGACCTTGTCGCTACGATCGAACGCGCGGATGGACCAGCTCATAAGCGGACGACCCGCTACATTGACGAGCTGCTTGCCACCGGGGTTACCAAAGCGCTGGCCGCTGCCACCGGCAACGACCACGGCGCATACGGGCGCCATTATGCGTTCCCCTGTTTGGTGCCCTTCATGCGGTACAGGGAGTCCGCAAGAATGGCAGGGTTGTTAACGCCAAAGTCGCCCAGGCGCTCCGGATCCTCGCTGATGTCGTCCATGAGCTCCTGCAGCGATCCATACTCGTCGACGATTTTCTCGGCCACGCCGTCGCGCACGACGGACACGCGCGAAAGCGTGCGCAGGCCCAGCGGTGTCATGACGGAGTCCTCGTCCAGGTCGTCGTAACCCAGAACCGCCGCCACATGCTGCGGGTCGGACAAGTCCTTGGGCGTCATACGGCTCAGGTTGGCGCGGATCTTTTCGGCATTGGCCTCGGAAGAATCGCTCGCGTAGTCGCGAATCATCAGGTCGTACTCGGTATCCATGCTGGAGCCGGCGAGCTGCTCGAGCTGCATCTGCACGAGCTTGCCCTGGTTGCCCAACTTGACAATGCAATCCTTAAGCTCAGTCTTTGCCTGCTGCATGATCTCGAAACTCGAGAAAATGCCGGTGATGTCGGCGAGCGTAACGTAGTCGTCGAGCTCGAGGGCCGTCAGGCGCAGCAGGGAGCGATCGAGCGACTGACGGGTAGTCTGGAGCGTGGCGACGAGCTGGTTGACCGAGCTCATGATGGTGGTGACGGGCTGGATCTCGTAGCTCTTGCCGTGGACGTACACGTTGACGACGGCACGACGAGCCGAAACCGAGATCACGATGGCGTCGGTGAGCACCGACATGCGAGCGGCAGTACGGTGACGCATGCCCGTTTCACTCGTGGCGAGCGAGGGATCGGGATTGAGGTGGAAGTTGGCGCGCAGGATCTGGGTGAGGTCGCCATCGATGACGATGGCACCGTCCATCTTGGAAAGCTCGAACAGGCGGTTCGAGGTAAACGAAATGTTGAGCGGGAAGCCGTCGTTACCGGCAGCGAGTACGTTTTCGGTGTCGCCGACGCAAATAAGAGCGCCCAGGTGACCAGCAATGATCATGTCGAGGGCGGTGCGGATCGGCTGGCCGGGGGCAGTCAGGCGAATAGCCTGTTCCATACGCTTTTGCAGCTCGTTCTTATCCAAGGCATCGCTCCCATCGTATACGCTCCATAAACGCTAAATAGTTTCTCACGGTTTGCCCCCGCAGCGCTTGCGAAATCCGATGCTTACAGAATGAGCGAACACCGCTGGGGTAGTCAAAAGAGCCCCAACCCAAATGAGCTGCTTATGTGGTAGCATCGGGATTCACATGAATGAGGGAGTAGTCGCGTGACCGGGTTCGCCTCCGGTGGCGCGGTAAGTCAACACACTGGCCGATGCGGCCTGGCTTGCCTTAATGAACGAGACTCGTGGCTGTGCGCGCAACGCGTACGCCACGGGTCTTTTTTGTTACTCCCCCAAGAGGTACACGCGGGCCCGCCCGCAGAGAGGGAGTCAGACTATGGGACTCGCAGAGCTCGTGCTGCTCGCCGTTGGCCTTTCGATGGACGCCTTTGCCGTATCCATCTGCAAGGGCCTTGGCATGAAGAAGATCGACCTTAAAGTCGCCGCGGTGCTCGGCCTGTTCTTTGGCGGCTTTCAGGCCGGCATGCCCGTAATCGGATGGGCGCTTGGCAGTCAATTCATGGGCATCATCGGACCCATCGACCATTGGATCGCCTTTATCCTTTTGGCCTTTATCGGCGGCAAAATGCTGTGGGAAGCCTTTACCGAGGACGAGAATGAAGGCGACGGCAAGGATGCCGAAAAGATTGACCTGGGCGAGTACCTGATCCTCGCCATCGCCACCTCAATCGACGCCCTAGCCGTAGGCATCTCATTTGCGGCGCTCTCGGTTGACATCGTTCCCGCTGTATCGCTTATCGGCGTCACAACGTTTATCTTCTCCATCGCCGGCGTAGCGATCGGCCACACCTTTGGCGCGCGCTACGAAAAACCTGCCACCATCGTGGGCGGCATCGTGCTCATCCTCATCGGGCTTAAGATCTTGCTTGAGCATCTGGGGATTTTGGCGCTGTAACGCCAAACGCAATCGCTCAAAACTCAACGCCAGTAGCATCACGAATAGTCCCCGCCCAACGGGGTTCTCCCCTCCGCAGGCGTTTCGAAACCCGCCCCCATCCCGGATTCCCACGCAGCGGCCGCGTTCACCGCCGACACGGGGACCCCTAGCTCCCCCGCGACGCGGCAGACCCTCGGCTGCCCCTCGTAAAGGATGCAGAAGACGCGCTCGAGGTCCGACGGTTCGACCAGGCTGCACCGGCAGTCCGCGTACAGCGCGCAGCCCCTCCCGCGCGGGTCGCCGCCCGAGCCCTCATCCGGCTCGTGATGGCGCACCTCGACCCAAAGGCCCTCCGACACGTCATCGAACCCGAAATCGAGCTCCGCCTGGACGCTCTCGCCGAACGCATCGCCCAGGACGAGCTCCGGCACCTTCGTCATACGGCCGTCCAGCCACTCAATCTCTATCATCGTACGCATGGTGCAAGCCTCTTCCGGCACGGGATTGTCAGCTCAAACCGACCCTTACCCATACGGACGAACATAGCTCGCCAGGGGAAGCCCCTGAAGGCCGTGCGCCACAACATGAGGCCGAATCCGCCCCCGGCTGGACAGGCCAACAACGAAGGAGCACACGGAACCGGCGCGGCGTTACAACCGTCCCGGCAAGCGTGTCACTTGGTCAAGTCATGATGCCGACAAACCCGGAAATGCTCCAACGGAGCGCCGAACGAGCGTAACAATATAAAGCCGTGCAACACGCGTTGGACGACCAGAACATCCCAAACAAAGGCCTGTCGGTCCCACCTTCAAGCCCAATAGCAAAATGTGCATCAGCGGAATTGCAGCGATACAAGTCTCAACCATCACACCGCAGCGCGCCTAGTCCCACTCATCCTACTGCAAATGTCCCAGAACGAGAAAACGACCAGCTTAACATGCCAACCTTTATATCCGCACGCGCGTAATTCAACTCATAAGGACCGGTTATCCCTTACCTGTGACACAATCTCAAACGCACAGAACAGAATCATCAGTCCAATCATCGCATAAGAGGCAGCCGAACCTTCAAACACTATTCCACAAAGAACAATCTCCGCGCCGCCAATAAGAACTGTTATCAGGCGCTCTGCCTTTTTGCTCTCGCCGCTCGCATAAAAAGGCGGCAAAGCGCACAAGATCACATATAGCCCGGGAAGGGAATACAGGATCGATAGTCCAAGCCCCCCATCAACCGCAGTGTTTTGCGTAAGAATCAACTGAACCCAAACGGCAATTATCACTGAGCAGGTTGTCGATAAAAGAAGGCTAGAAATATAGCACGCAAGAAAGTCCCGTCGCATTCGAACAGAGAAATCCGCGAACTCTCTTCGCCGCGTGGAAACAATAAGGTACACAGAAATTGCAATAGAACCAATCAGAGAAAACAGCGGAACAACCAGCAATTCAAGCTTATTACCCCATCGATCAACCACACCCCCACTCCAATGAGCGGGAATTGTATCAGGGAGGGCTGACCAAGCCGCCCATAGAATCAGAAATGGAAGAATAGAGAGGATGAAAGATGATAACACTGCAGTAATTTTTTTCGAGGCTCTCATCGATTCCGCATCTCCTTGTGCGCTCACATTCCACTCCGTCTTAAATCAAGTAAAAATAATAGCTTGAATGCAAATTTGTTTTAATTATTGGTTGATCTCATTTCCATTCTTAATAATTGTTATCTTGATTTTATATCGATTATTCGATATATAGTAATATAAATTGTGTTCAAGGAGGGCACCATGATCCGTATTCGCTCCATAGAGCTCTCAAATGTGAAAAACGTTGCTAACGGCACGATCGGCTTCAAGGACAGCCCCTTCGGTTCCAGCGTGATGGGAATATACGGTCAGAACGGATCGGGCAAGACCGCCGTCGTCGAATCCCTCGCGCGAGTCCAGGATTTGATGTGCGGCTTTCCGCTCGACCGTGAAAGCGTCGATCTGATCGGCCCCTCTGCCGAGTGCGCCAAAATCAGCATCGAGGTCGAGGTGACGGAGGGTTCCCCTTCCTCGCTCGGCTTCGTAGGCGGGCTCGGCGGCACCGTAGCGGCCGGGAAGCCCTTCACAGTTTGCTACTCGTTCTCCTTCGACAGGCTCGACGACAGACCGCGCCTCCTCTCCGAGGACCTCTCCGTCCGCGCCGAGGGGCTCGTCAAGAGAAGGCTCGCCGCCTACGATGCGGCCGATACCGAGGACAGCCAGAACCTGAAGCCCGTCAACAGGTGGCGGGCACTCAGAAATCTCGCCGGAAGGGAGGCCGACCTCGACCTCACCGTCGCACGGCGCTCCCCCGACCTGCAGGGCTCCTCGAAGCTGTTCTCGAACGCCATGGTCGCCTTCGCGGTCGCCGCGAGAAAGTCCTATCTCGAGCGCCTCGGAAATAACTCCCTATCCGAGGCGGCGAGGACGGCGTACGAGAGCGTATTGGTTCCACTCATGGACTCCACGACGCTCCTGAACAGGTTCGCCGACGATAAGATGAGGGTCTGTGACACGCGCCGAAGCGCGGCGCTGGCGTTCAACATCTTCCTCCTCGCCTCCCCGGGCAGCAGCACAGGCGGATGGTCACCCGAGGAGGCCGGAAAGGCCCCTGTCATCCGCGACGTGTCACTCCCTATCGATCAGACAACGGTCCTCCCCTCAGAAGTCTGCGACTCGGTCCGCAAGACCGTCGAGACCATCAACTGCGCGCTTGGGGCAATCGTTCCGGGACTCAGCATCCAAGTGAACACCCTCCACGGCGAAACGATGGAAGACGGCACACCGGGCGAGCGCGTCGAGCTCCTATCATGCCGGCAGGGGGTACGCGTCCCCTTCAGAACAGAATCGGAAGGAATCAAGAAGATCGCATCGATGCTCGGCTGGCTGATAAACGTCTTCAATGACGACAGCGCCTGTCTCGTCGTTGACGAGATCGACTCCGGAGTGTTCGAGTTCCTGCTCGGCGAGCTCCTCGAAGTCGTGACCGAGCAGGGCAAGGGCCAGCTCATCTTCACCGCTCACAACCTGCGAGCGCTTGAATGTCTCCCGGTCGGATGCCTCGTCTTCTCGACCTCCAACCCCAACAACCGCTACATCGGGTTCCGGGGCATGGCACCCTCGAACAACCTCAGGAACCAATACCTGAGAGCCATCAACCTCGGGGGGCAGAAGGAACAGCTGTACGAGCCGACCAGAACCTCCGCGATAGGCTCCGCCCTCCTTGAGGCTGGAAGCCCCCAGGCCCTCGACTTCGACTCCCTTCTGTCCTCCATGGGAGGCGAGTGACCATGGCAAGGGAGAAGCGGGTCGTCCTGATTCTCGTGGAGGGGCCGAGCGATGAAAACGCGCTCCTCGAGCCCATGCAGGCCGCGCTCAACTTCGCCGCAAACGGTGCACCGCCCGAGGCGAGGGCGCTCGCCTTCCACTGCGACGTTACCACGGTGCGACCCTTCTCATGGGAGGCCTCCTTCGCCGTCAAGGACAGGGTGCGCGACACCGTGCGCCAGTTCGTCGTCGACCGCATCGCGTCGCGGCACGAGTACGAATGGACCGACCTCGACCGGATCATCCACATCGTCGACCTGGACGGCGCCTTCATACCGAACGAGTGCATCGTCGAGGGGGACTGCGATGGATTCGTCTATGGCCGCGACTCTATCACCGCCCGGGACACCGCTAGGGTGGTAGACAGAAACGAGAGAAAGTCTGCCGCGCTGCTTGAGCTCGCGGGCACGCGCGAGCTCAAGCACAGAAAACACGCAGTCCCCTACAGAGTCTACTTCATGTCCCGCAACCTCGAGCATGCGCTCTACGGCTCCGTACGCGAATTCAGCGATGACGAGAAGAGGCAGCTTTCCGCAGCCTTCGGCAAGAAATACCGGAACGACCCCGAGGGTTTCATCAATCTGCTCCGAAGCGGGGACGTAAAGGTTCCGGGCGATACCGTGGAGGAGACATGGCGCTACGCCCGGGAAGGCACTAATTCCCTCCACCGGGGCTCAAGCCTTCACCTCTTCTTCTCTGACTCTGAACCGGAATCTCCGCCCCGGCCATCCGCTCCCTAGGATCCGAAAGCCCGAATGTCGTGCTGGCGCTTGTGCGAGACGATCAACTTTCGGCAGTCGCTGCTCCCCGTTTTGATCGCATGGCTCTTCCCCGTCGCCCTCCAGCGCCGGGGGTTCCCCTCCATCGCGAAGAGGTAATCCCCGTCCGGCCTTGCCGTCTCTGTAACGCCGAGCCTCCCGACGCGCCTCAAGGAAGGCGGGGTCGTCCCGGGAGAGTGGACAAAACTATAGAGACACGTTCCAAATTGACTAAAGGGTGATATGGGTTAGACGCCAGGCAATTTCCCATTTCTTAAAAGAAGAGAGGGGGCACCTGTCGCAAAAGACCGGGTGTCCCCTCTCGTAATGTCATTTGCAATCCGCTAGCACGTGGCTCGGACCGCTGCCGGCGTGACCTTTACGCGGCAAGGCGCTTGAGGACGTCGATGAGCAGCTCGTAGAAGCGCTCGGCAGAAGCGAGCTCCATGCTCTCGTCCGGGGTGTGGACATCGGAGAGCGTCGGGCCCACGGCGATGGCGTCCAGACCGTGCAGGGCCTCGGCAAACAGGCCGCACTCAAGGCCGGCGTGAATGGACTCGATGCGCAGCTCGGAGCCAAAGAGCTCACGATAGCTCTCGACAAAGACGTCGCGGACCGGCGAATGCTCGGCATAGCTCCAGCCGGGATACTCGAACTCAAACTTGGCGTCGAAGCCCAGGACATCGGCCAGCGTCTGCAGGCGGTCCTTGAACTCGTCCTGCAGCGAGGTGATCGAGGAGCGCGGGGACAGCATGATCTTGACCTCGTCGTCAGAAGTGGCAACCACACCGATGTTGGAGGAAACCTCGACGGAGCCGTCGGTGGCGACGTTGCGGCGAATCACGCCGTTAGGGGCAAGACGCAGGGCGCGGATGAGGGCAAGCGCGGACTTCTGGTCCATGGCCTCGACCTCAGCGTTATCGGCAATCTCGACGGTGCAGGTAAAGCCGGGGTCGAAGACCTCGAGCTCGGCAGTGACGTCGGCGATGATGCCCTTTGCGATCTGGGCCGCGGCCTCGGCGGCAGCGTGGTCGGCGTAGACCAGAACAGCCTTGCACTCACGGTTGATGGCGTTGTCCTTGGTGCCGCCGTTAAAGCTAACGATGGCGGGCTCGCCGGCAACCATCAGGCGGTCGATGATGCGGGCCATGATGAGGTTGCCGTTGCCGCGCTCTAGGTTGATATCGTTGCCGGAATGACCACCCAGTAGGCCGGAGATGTCGAGCGTGAGGGTGCTGCCGGTCTTGTGCTCGCGCACGATGGGGCAGGCGTAGGTAACAACGACGCCGCCGGCGCAGCTGACGGTGGCAACGCCCTCTTCCTCGGAGTCAAGGTTAATCATGGTGCGGGCGCTAATCTGGGACTTGTCGAGCGTCTCGGCACCGACCAGGCCAGTCTCCTCGTCGGTGGTGAATACGCACTCGAGGGCGGGGTGAACGATCGAATCGTCATCGAGAACAGTGAGCATCAGAGCGACAGCAATGCCGTTGTCGGCACCCAGGGTGGTGCCGTTAGCGGTGAGGACGCCGTCCTTGACGACCAGGTCGATACCGTCGGTCGTAAAGTCGTGCTCAACGGAGCCCAACTTGTCGCACACCATATCGATGTGGCCCTGCAGCATCACGGCCGGAGCATTCTCGGCGCCGGCAGAAGCGGGCTTGCGAATGATGACGTTGTAGACCTCGTCCTGGTACACATCGAGGCCGCGCTCCTTGGCAAACGCAACCAGGAAATCGCTGATGCCCTTCTCGTTGCCAGACCCACGGGGGATCGCGCTGACCTCCTCAAAGAAATGGAACAGCTGGGCGGGCTCGTAGCCGGTAATCTTGTAATCCATGGTGCCTCCTTGGCGCAACTGGTTAGACAGTAAGACATGCGCCTTGTATATTCCCAGACTTTGCGTGCATAAACCAGTCGAAAACGCCGAGCGCCCTCGCATCATCGGCTAACGGCGGGGAAACGCTACTTTATTAAGATAAAGCAGGTTAGACGGGCCGCACCGAAGGGGCGTTGGACCCTTCAACCAACCTCAAAGCTTGATCAACGTTTATGCATACGCCATTGGTATGTTTAATGAGGTTTTTGTCCTCCGTCACGACGTAATCGGCATCAATGCGATTAGCGACGCCCAGTATCAGGTCGTCCTCAAAGTCGTTGTGATGATACTTGAACACAAAGGAGTCGAAGACCTCATCTGCACCGACCGGGGCGATGAGGGCTAGCTCGCGCATCTGTCGAACGCATGCCCAGGCCGTTTCGTCTGCCGCCGCAATGGCGTTATCGCTCAGTGAGCCAGTCTTTCTTCGGCACTCCTGCTTGATTGCCGCCGAGACAAGATATGAAACGTCTTTGACCGAAAGCGACGAGGCAAACAGGGCAATCCGCTCCGAGGCGTCGGCAATCTCGATCAGATGGGCGACATTTGCCGTACGGTCGGACCTGCCAGAAAAATAATCCATCCATACGTTGGTATCGATTAACAGCTTGAGGACGCCTTCTGTGCTCATAGTTCCACCCACTCGGGATAGCGCTCCGCCATGGCCTCCTCATAGAGGTCGTCATAGTCTCCCGAGAACTCAGGGATGGGGATGCCGTATTTGAGGCACGAATCGCGAACGATATGGCTGCCTTGCGCGGCCCTTGACTCCATGCGCCGGGGCTCCACTCCGTCAGAAACTGGAGCCGCCGCGTCTCCCTTCGAGGGCATATGTCCGTTAACGACCAGATACTCCCAAAGTGTCCGAACGGCTTGCGACGGCGTCATGCCAATCTGTGCCAAAACGGCGTCCCCGGCATCCTTGAGTTGGCGATCCATGCGCACGTTCATCTGAACCGGCCGTGAGTCTAGTATCGACATAGACATGTTGGCTCCTTTTGCTATACGCTTTCCTTTACTTAGTATAGCATTTAGGATGAATGCCGCCTTTACCAGAAAGGGGACGTCCCAGCTGGAACATCCCCTTCATTCAGACTATTTCACACTTTACAGCGCGCCAGAGCCGGCTTGCATCATGCCGCCGGGGCCCGAGGTCACGCCGCCGCTTACGGGCGTGGCGTTGCCGGTGTGCGGCGCCGCCGGAGCGGTATCGCCGCCGAGCGCGCCGACCGGACGCGGTGCCGGAATCTCGCCCGTGCCGTGGCTAAAGACAAACTTGCCGTCGGCCACATCGCACAGGACGGTATCGCCCTCGCCCCACTCGCCGGCCAGCAGCTCCTCGGACAGCGGGTCCTCAATGAGCTTTTGGATGGCGCGGCGCAGCGGACGCGCGCCATTGGTGAGGTCGGTGCCCTCGGCCACAATCTTGTCGTAGGCCGCATCGGTGAGCTTGATGTTCATGCCGTTGGCAATCAGGCGTTGACGCAAGTCGTCCACCAGCAGGTGCGCGATCTTGGTCAGATTCTCGCCCGAAAGCTTCTGGAACACCACGATGTCGTCGATACGGTTGAGCAGCTCGGGGCGGAACAGGCGCTTGAGTTCGCCCATCGCACGGCCCTTAATCTCGCTCGAGGTAAGGCCGTGCTCGCCGGTGGTGCCAAAGCCAACGCTCGCATCCTGCGCAATCTCGCGGGCGCCCACGTTGGACGTCATGATGATCACGGTATTGCGGAAGTCGACCGTCTTGCCTTGGCTATCGGTCAGGCGGCCCTCCTCCAGCACCTGCAGCAGAATGTTGAAGATATCGGGGTGCGCCTTCTCGATCTCGTCAAACAGCACAACCGAGTACGGATGACGGCGCACGGCCTTGGTGAGCTGACCGCCCTCGTCATGGCCAACGTAGCCCGGGGGGCTACCGATAAGCTTGGAGACCTCGAACTCGCTGCCAAACTCCGACATGTCGAAGCTGATGAGCGCGTCCTTGCTGCCAAAGAGATACTCGGCAAGCGTCTTGGCGAGCTCGGTCTTGCCCGTGCCGGTGGGACCCAGGAAGATAAAGCTGCCGCCGGGGCGACGCGGGTCCTTGAGCGGCGAGCGACTGCGGCGCACGGCCTTGGCAACGGCCTCGACTGCCTCGTCCTGGCCGATAATGCGGGTCTTGAGCACGCTTTCGGTCTGCAGCAGGCGACGGCTCTCGCTCTCGGTGAGCGAAGACACCGGCACACCCGAGGTCACGGAGACGATGTCGGCGATCTGGGCGACGTCGATGGTGAGCGGGCTCGCGTCGAGCTCGGCCGTCCAGGCAGCCTTGGCCTCGGCAACCTCAATCTCGGCAGCCTTTTGCTGCTCAGTGATCTCGGCAGCCTTGTTCATGTCGTCGCTCTCGGTGGCCTCCTGTGCGGCAGCCTTGAGCTCTTCGACGCGATGCTCGGCCTCGCGCACCGGCTCGGGCGCGCGGTTAGCGGCGATGCGGGCGCGGGCACCGGCCTCGTCGATAAGGTCGATGGCCTTATCGGGCAGGAAGCGGTCCTGAATGTAGCGGTTGGAGAGGTTCGCGGCGGCCTCGATAGCACCCTGTGTGTAACGCACATGGTGGTGCTCCTCGTAGCGCGGCTTGAGCGCGGTCAGGATCTTGACCGTGTCCTCGACGCTCGGCTCCTCGACATCGATTGTCTGGAAGCGACGCTCAAAGGCCGGATCCTTGGTGAGGTACTTGCGGAACTCCTCGGCCGTGGTGGCGCCGATGATCTGGAAGGCACCGCGTGCGAGAACGGGCTTGAGCATGGAGCTCGCATCGATAGAACCCTCAGCAGAGCCGGCACCGATGATGGTGTGCATCTCGTCGATAAACAAGATAACGTCGTCGGCTTCGGTCGCCTCCTGGATCACGTTCTTGAGACGCTCCTCGAACTCGCCGCGATACTTGGCGCCCGCAACAAGACCCGGCAGGTCGAGTGTCCAGATATTCTGGTTCATGAGGTTCTCGGGCACGTTGCCGGCGGCAATCTGCTGAGCCAGGCCCTCGACGATGGCTGTCTTGCCCACGCCGGGATCACCCAAGATAAGCGGGTTGTTCTTGGTGCGGCGCGAAAGGATCTCCATCATGCGCTGGACTTCCTTTTCGCGACCGATCACGGGATCGAGCTTGCCGTCGCGCGCCTTCTGTGTGAGGTTGGTGGCGAACTGCTTGAGCGTGTCGGTGCCGTCCCCCTTTTGCTGTGAGGCGTCCGAGCCGCTAAAGAACGGCAGGCCCGCACCGGGGCGGCCGGCGCCAGCTCCGGCGAGCGGACGCTTCTTGTCCTGGTCCTTGGCGGTGAGCTTTTCGATGGCCTTTTTGATAGAAGCGGACGAAACACCCAGGCGCATGAGGATGTCCATGGCCATTCCGTTGCCCTCTTCGACGATACCGATGAGCAGGTGCTCGGTCGACACATAGGTCTGGTTGTTCTCGCGCGCCACACGGAAGGAACGCTCCATCACGCTAATGACGAGCGGCGTAAAGGCGAGCTTGGCGGCCTCGGTCTCCTCGCTGGGCTCGGGAACGGTGGTCTGGACCTCCTTGAGGGTGTCCATGATGTCGTCGTAGGAGATATCGAGCGAGCGCAGTGCCTTGGCGGCAATGCCCTCGTCCTCCTTAGCGAGCGCGAGCAGCAGATGCTCGGTACCCACTTTATTTGAGTGTAGATCGAGCGCCTCTTGCTTGGCCATGGACATGACCTTGCGCGCGCGATCGGTAAAACGGTCTAACATGCTAGTTCCTCTTAGACGAGCTAGTTTTTTCAAACGCAAAGCGCCGCCCCGCGGCAGCGCTTTGGTCTCTTTACCCATATGGAGTATATGTTAACCGTTGGGACCTTTTCCGCACGGAGCCATACGACAACGTCTACAAAAAAGGAATCGCTCCGGTCTGTTTGGGGGTCTGGTTCTGAGCGTTGCCTAGCAGGCAGGCTCGACGTCCATGCCCTCGGAAATGTTGGCAACCTCCTCGGCAGCGGGAGCACCCGGCATGTGCACGAGCTCCATGTGCGGCTCGGCAAAGACCGTGCCCATGGGGAAGGCGCGACGGAAGACAAACCGGGCAACCGGACCGGCCACCAGCAGGTTCCAGGGCAGGGCCATGATAAAGTTGCGCGGAATGTTGACGAGCCACATCATCGGCAGCGCCTGCAAATTGGTAAGCGGGCCGCCGGGCATATGGAACAGGCCCTCGCAGGCGCCGTAGAGCGACATGATGATGACCATGGGGACGACCATGCAGGAGCTGACGGCGAGCGTCATAGCGAGCGGCGAGCTCTTGCCCGGAGTAACCAGGAACTTGAAGGCGAAGCCTTTGGCTGGCGGGCTGGCGATAAACCAGTCGCAGCACATGGCAAAGACGTAGGCAACGGGGAAGCCAAGCCATGCAGCGGCAACAACCTCGCCGTTGATGGCCCCATGCTGCAGGGCAACGTTGTAGATGCTCATCCAGAGCACCATACAAAAACACATGATAAAGGTGAACAGCAGGCTCTCTCGTTTGTTGATAGGCATAAAGGGCGAAATCCTTTCTGTGTTACGCCGCGGCGCGTGCAAAAAAACGGGCAGGCGAGATGGAGTTACTGGGACTTCATCTCGCCCGCCCGCGGTACGTGCGTCTGCGACTACTTATGTGGTGGAACTACCCTAACACGAACAACACGCGCTTCGTAAGCGTTGAGTTTGTGGAGATGCTCGGCGTATTGGTGCAAAGTAACCTGTCCCCCTTGCACCAATTAGCTGGTGTGGCGCCAGCGGGGATCGGTGAGAGTTCTCGCTACGCTCAGGCCGACGGGAAGGAACGCCACGATGAGCACCGCACGCACAAACCAGCCAAGCATATTAACCGTGTCAAACGTGCACATGTAGTACATCGAGCGATACAGATACAGTCCCGGCACCATGATGACAATCGATGGCACCGTGAGGGCGATGCGCGGGTACGTGAGCTTGATTTCGGCCAGGCTCGCAAGCAGTCCCGACACCAGCGCGCCGATAAACGCCGCCGCCTCGGGAGGCATGCCTGCACTCAGGCCCAGAAAGGGAAACAGCGTCGGCGCATCGACGAGCGTAAGGCGCAAGGTATTAGACACGGCACCGATGAGCCCAGCCGCCGCGGCCATCTTTATCGGACTGTTGAACATAACCGAGAAGCCAAATACACCGATAAAGCTCATCAGTATGCGCAAGAGCGTAAGAGCCAACGGTGAGAGGCCGAGCGGGGCGAAGTCATCCGGCGCCAGTCCCACACACTCGGCAACCATCCAGCCTACGAGGGTCGCCATCACAATAATTGACACAGCATACGAAAGACGCTCGATGCCGCTTCGCATATCGAGCTTTGCGATGTCGAGGCCTGCCGTAATGAGGGGAAAGCCGGGGATGACAAAGAGCATGGCGCCGATATAGCCTTCTTGGTGCGACATTGCCCCCGGAATGACCTGGCCAAGGCCGAGCAACGCCAGTAAATACGAGATACAGGCCAGCGCGACGCCAATCGTCAACGCGCTAAACTGGCCGAGGCCCTGCTTGAGGATATGAGAACGGGCAAAGTTGCCGACGCCCGCGCCCACGAACGCACATGCCATCTCAATGGGACCGCCACCAAGTAAAAAGACAAAGGCGCCACAGGCGCAGGCCGCCGCAAGGCCCTGTTGCCAAGGCGCGTAATCAGGTTTTGAACTCTCAACGGTCTTGAGCATCTCGTGATACTCATGCACGGTAAACCGGCGCCCATAAGTCTCGATTTCCTTTAGGAAGCTCTCCATCATCCAAATGCGATGAGTGTTGACGCCCGTTGTTGGCAGGCTGACGACCTCGTTAAAGCAGTGGCCGCCTTCGATGCAGGTGCACTCAAACGACAGGAGACTTAAGTCAACGTGGATGGTGACACCGAGTACGGCGGCGACGCGGTTCATGGTATCGCGTACACGCCAGGCACCCGTTCCGCTCGCGAGCATAAGCATACCGGTGCGGCAGATGATGGATGATTTGTCGGTAAGTGGCGCATCGACGGCAAGCTCATCGCCCGCGGTCACGATCTGGCGCCAGTCAGTTTTCATATGGAGCGCGCCGGCACGGACACCGTGGTGCATGGGGGCTCTCGAAGGCAGTGAGTCAAGGCGCGAAGGCTGTGGGGGTTCCGTCGATTCATCCTCAACCTCATCAGCCTCTTCATCGACCAGATCAAAGGAATCAAGCGGCGCTGGCTCGCGACGGTCGATCAGCTCCTCGTCCTCATCATCAAAGTAATTGAACTGATCGAGCATGTCCTCTTCGATCGCGCGCTCGCTCGCATCGTCCATACAGACGCTCCCTTCCTGCCGACTAACTCCCATCCTAGGCAGCGACGGCTAAAGGAAACATAAAAGAGACAACTGTCATGTGAGTCATGTACGCAATAGCCGTTAGGTAGTCGTTGGGTGTTCCTATAGTTTTGTCAACTGGGAAATGCTCTCCGTGCGACCGAATCG
>NZ_QRYG01000030.1:0-12700 GCF_003462845.1 Collinsella sp. AF15-51
CGCCGAATGCTCGCCATCGAAATTTATCGATGGCCTATTTCAGACTGTAATGGACGTTCTTGAATGGCTAGTCGTTTAAGAACGTCCCTAAGTGCCAACCAAGGCAACGCCGCAGGTAGAGGACGGACAGCGAGCGACGTCCAGGGCGAACAAGTTGGCATGAAAAAGGCAAGACATAGACCTTCTGGTCATGCCTTACCTTTTGAATGACAAATTGTCGCCCTGGGCGGCGCGCAGCGTCGAGCCGTTACGCGGTTCGTAGAACCGCGTAACTAGTTAGCACATCTTTGCGCCGGCGGGGATGGAAGCGTCGAGCTGAATCAGATTGAGGCGCTCCTCGCCCTCCTCCTCGTGAATAGCGCTGATCAGCATGCCGCAGCTGGGAATGCCCATCATCTTGCGCGGAGGAAGGTTGGTGATGGCGAGCAGGGTCTTGCCGACCAAGTCCTCGGGCTCATAGTATTCATGGATGCCGGAAAGGATGGTGCGGTCGGTACCGGTACCGTCGTCGAGCGTAAAGTTCAGCAGCTTCTTGGACTTCTTGACGGCTTCGCACGCCTTGACCTTCACGGCGCGGAAATCGTTCTTGGAGAAGGTATCAAAGTCGACAAACTCCTCGAACAGCGGCTCGACGGCGATCTTAGAGTAATCGAGCGTAGGCTTGAGCGATTTGACGAACGGGCTCGAGGCGTTGCCGGCCTCGGCGGCCTTGGCGGCAGCAGCACCGGACTGGAAACCCTTCTCGGGCTTCATGTGCGGGAACAGCAGGACGTCGCGGATGGAGGCCTGGTTGGTGAGCAGCATGACCACGCGGTCGATACCGATGCCGATGCCGCCCGCGGGAGGCATGCCGTACTCGAGGGCGCGCACGTAGTCCTCGTCGTACTCCATGGCCTCGTCGTCACCGCCAGCCTTCTCGGCCATCTGAGCGGCAAAGCGCTCGGCCTGGTCGACCGGGTCGTTGAGCTCGGAGAACGCGTTAGCGTACTCGTGACCGGCGATAACCAGCTCAAAGCGGTGCGTCAGACGCGGGTCGTCCTCAAAACGCTTGGCAAGCGGGCTGACCTCGATGGGGTAATCGCACACGAAGGTCGGGTTGACGATGGTGTCCTCGCCCAGCTCATCGTAAATCTCGGCGATGATCTTGCCAGCAGTCCACTCGGGCTTGATCTCCAGGCCCTTCTCGCGCGCGGCGGCAGCAAGCTCCTCGACCGGCGTGTCGATGGTGACTTTCTTGCCGAGCACGTCAGAGACAATATCAGTCATGGGGCGGCTTGCCCACTCACCGGAAAGATCGATGGTCTGGCCCTGGTACTCGATGACCTCGGGGTTGCCGATGGCCTTGTTGGCAGCCTTGATGACGCCCTGGGCAAGCGCCTTCATGCCCTCGAGATCGGAGAAGGCACGGTAGGCCTCCATCGTGGTGAACTCGGGGTTGTGGGTGAGGTCCATGCCCTCGTTGCGGAAGATGCGGCCAATCTCGAACACGCGCTCAAAGCCGCCGACGATGCAGCGCTTGAGATGCAGCTCGGTAGCAATGCGCAGATAGCACTCCTGGTCGAGCGCGTTGAAGTGCGTGATGAACGGCTTAGCCGTGGCGCCGCCCTGGATAGTCTGCAGGATGGGGGTCTCGACTTCCATGTAGCCGTCGGACTCCATGAAGCGGCGGAAGGTGGAGAGAATCTGCGAACGCTTGCGGAAGGTCTCGCGGACATCGTCGTTGGCGATCAGGTCGACGTAGCGCTGACGATAACGGGTCTCCTTGTCGGAAAGACCGTGGAACTTCTCGGGCAGCGGACGAACGGCCTTGGCAAGCAGGGTCGCGCTCTTAGGGGCAACGGAGAGCTGGCCGCGCTGGGTGCGCACAACCACGCCGGTCACGCCCAGGATGTCGCCCAGGTCGAGGGACTTGAGCGTATTCCATGCAGCCTCGTCCATGTCGTTGATGCGGCAGAACAGCTGAATCTCGGCAGTCGCATCGCGCACGACGATGAACATGATCTTGCCCTGACCGCGCTTGGCGACCACGCGGCCGGCGATCTTCACGACGTCCTCGGTGTCCTCGCCATCGGCAAGCTCGGCGTACTTAGCCTCGATATCGGCAACGTAGTCCTCAAGCTCAGAGTGCTCGGGATAGGGGTTCTGGCCCGCCTCGAACAGGGCGGCGCGCTTGGCCAGGCGGGTGGCGCGCTCGTCGTTGAGCGTCGATGCCTGATCTGCGGCGTTCTGGTTCTCTGCCATAAGTTAGCTCCTCAAACTAAAACGCTCCCCAGGATTCGGTCCCAGGGAGCGAAAACATACCTTTACGCGGGACCGTGGTCTAGCGTGCAATCTTGGCGATGGTGTAGACGCGAGTCTTGCCGGAAGGCGTAACGACCTCGACGGAGTCGCCCTCGCCGTGACCGATGATGGCGTGGCCGACCGGAGACTCGTTGGAAATCTTGTGCTCGAGCGAGTTGGTCTCGGTGGTACCGACGAGCGTGACTTCCATGACCTCACCGTTGGGATCAATCAGAGAAACGGTGGAACCGATGGAGACGGTCAGATCACCTGTGGTGGCAGCAACCTGAGCGTTGGCAAGGATGGCCTGGATCTCGGCAATACGAGCGGCGTTCTGGGCCTGCTTGTCCTTGGCGGCATCGTACTCGGAGTTCTCCGAAAGGTCGCCGAACGCGCGGGCTTCCTTGATGTCCTCGACGATCTCCTTGGCGTAATCGCCCTCACGCCAAGCGAGCTCCTCGACGAGCTTCTGGCGGCCCTCAGCGGTCAGTACGATCTGGCTTGCGTCCATACGGATATCTCCCCAACTCTGATCAAACAATCAACTGTCAACAAAACGAAAAAGACCGGCTAGCCTGCGGGCAAGCCGGTCAGGTGCTCACCCCAAAGGGATGGGACTACTCTGCGTCCGCGTCGCTGTCCCCTGCCTGCTTCTTCTTGGCAGCAGCGAGCTTGGCCTCGAGCTCAGCGATCTCCTTGTCCTCCTCGGACTGCTCGACCACGACCTCCTCGGCCTGCTTGGTCTCGGCCTTATCGTCGCCCTCCATACCCTCGCGGATATTCTTGACGGTAGAGCCGAGGGACTTGCCGAGCTTCGGCAGGTTCTTGGGCCCGAAGATAATCAGGACAACGACGAGAATAATGATGAGCTCAGGAGCCCTCAGTCCAAACATGTAGACCTCCACAATACAGCGAGACAAGCTCGAATGAGTATACCGCGGGTATCGCGGTATCACAACAATAGCTAAAAAAAGGGACCGCAAGAAGCGGTCCCTCCTCATGCTCTGGTCGGGTTGACTGGATTTGAACCAGCGACCCCTGCGTCCCGAACGCAGTGCTCTACCAAACTGAGCCACAACCCGTTAGCTCGACTATAGTAACAAAGATTTCCGTCGTGTGCTAGAGAAATTTTTACTTCTTTGGCACTTCGATGCGAACCGTGTTGGGAATGAGCTCCGTCGCGCAGGACCACCAGCCGTTTTGCAGGGCAGCGTCGGCAAGCCTTTCGGCCGTGGCGGCGGTGTCGCAAATGGCAAATGAGCAGGCACCCGATCCGCACACATCTACAGCAACGGTGCCGTCCTGTTTACGCAGCCAATCGAGAACCGTTTGAATCTGCGGCTCCATCTGTGCGGAAATGACACCTAGGTTGTTATGGATGAGCGCATATGCCGTCTCGGCATCACCAGCATGCAAGGCAGAAGCTATCGCGCCGGGCTTGTCTGCAGGCACCGGAGCCTCGTCAAAACGTCGATAGGCTTCAATTGTTGAAACGCTTGCCTCGCGCGGCTTGACCAACACGACGGGCGTTGCGGGCAGCGCGGGATACTCAGTTGCCAGCACGTCTCCCCCACCTACGTAGAACGCAAGGCTCGCGTGCAAAAAGAACGGGACGTCAGCACCAATACCCCGCGCAATGTCGTCGAGCGCGGGGTCGGTGCGATCAATTCCCCAGAGCTCCGCCAAGGCGACAATGACCGCGGCCGCGTCCGTCGAGGGGCCGCCCAAGCCGGCGCACAATGGAATGCGCTTCTCAATCGTCACGCAGATGTTTGCCTCGCAACCATAATGCTCGGCCATAGCAACCGCAGCCCGATACGCCGTATTCTTTTGCATGGGAAAATCTGATGCCGGAACCGTCTGGACGGTCAGCGCCTGCGCCGGCGCGACCGTCACGGAATCGGAAAGACCGACGGCTGCCATCAGGGAATCGACCCTGTGGTAGCCGCGGTCATCGCGCTCGGTATGAACCCCCAGGTAGAGGTTAATCTTTGCCGGCGCGGAAAGAGTCAGGGACCGATCGGTCACCGTTAGTGCTCCTCGAGCTGATTGCCGAGCGGGGTAAAAATGTGCTCACCGCTCTCGGGGTCGAACAGCTCGACCTGCCCGGTGAGGACATCGATATACTGGTAGGACTGACGCGACTTGCGGCCGCGACGTTCGTCAACCTCGACGATAAAGACGGCGGGGTGGACGCTCTTGATGGTGCCCATGCGCTCGACGACGCGGGTGCGGCCCATGTTGGCCTTCACCTTGACGCGATCGCCCACCATATCGGTCAGCTTCTCGTGGATGTCGTCGACGTGATTGACTTCCATCTCTTCCATGAACAGGGCCTCCAGAAGGTGCAATTCAAAAAGGGGATAATACCCCTAAGATAGACAAAACTCTAATACTATAGCACCCTGTTGCGACCACGCGCAAGTAGCTAATTTGGCTACTTACAGATTGTCGGTATCGAGGACGATGGTGAATGGGCCGTCGTTGACGAGGTCGACTTTCATATCGGCGCCAAAGATGCCATGCGCCACGTGTTCGACATCTTGACGAACGAGCGTCAGGAAGTACTCGTAGAGCTCGTTGGCGACATCGGGGGCGCCGGCATCCGTAAACGATGGGCGGCGGCCGTGACGGCAATCGGCGAACAGCGTGAACTGCGACACTACGAGAACCTCGCCGTCGACATCGGCAAGTGCCAGGTTGGTCTTGCCGTTCTCGTCCTCGTTAATGCGCAAGCCGCGGAGCTTGCCCCACAGCTTATCGGCCTCGGCGCGCGTGTCGCCGTGGCCCACGCCCAGCAGCACCAGATAGCCGCGCCCAATTTTGCCCACGCACTCGCCGTCGACCGTCACGCCGGCGTTGAGTACGCGCTGCACCACCGCACGCACGGCCTACTCCTCGCCCGTCAGTTTGGCGGACAGATGCTCGAGCGCGTGGAAACGATGGCTGATGGCGTTCTTCTCGTCCGCCGTCAGCTCGGCCATGGTCTTGCCCGGCGTGTCGACCGGCAGGAACAGCGGGTCATAGCCAAAGCCGTGATCGCCGCGGCCCTCGTGTGCGATAACGCCCTCGCAGGCGCCCTCGCCATAGGTGACCAGACCATCCGTGTCGATAAGCGCAACGACGCTCATAAAGCGCGCGGTGCGGTCCTCGTCCGCCACGCCTTCCAGGTTAACGAGAAGCTTGGCGTTGTTGGCGGCATCGTCTCCGTGCACGCCCGCATAGCGCGCGCTATACACGCCCGGCTCGCCGTCAAGCGCGTCGACGACCAAGCCAGAATCGTCGGCGATGGCCATGAGCCCCGTCTCTTCGACGGCAGCCTGCGCCTTGATGATGGCGTTCTCCAAAAACGTCGTGCCGTTTTCCTCGGGGTCCTCAAAATCGCCCAGCTGGCCGAGCGCCACAAAGCGAACCTCGGGCATGACCTTGCCTAAAATGGCCTCGATCTCGGTGAGCTTATGGGCGTTGCCCGTTGCCACGACAATGGTCGCCGCCGGGTCGAGGGTGTCGATGTCGATCTTCTCAAGTGCCATGAGTGGTCTCCTTGTCTCTATAGCAATGCCGCGCCGAGGGCGACGAGGGCCTCCGCCTCTCCCCTCTCAATCAACGGCAGTCTTATACTTCGACGTTTTCCCAGATAAAACCTGCCAAAATAAACCTGTCCCTTTTTGGCAGGTTAGGCGATGGCTTGGCGCTGAAGCTCGATGAGCTCGGCGATGCCTTTGTCGCCCAGGTCGAGCAGGGCGTTGAGGCGCTTACGGTCAAAGGGCGCCTGCTCGCCAGTGCCCTGGAGCTCGATCATCTCACCGGTGTCGGTGGCGACGAGGTTCATGTCGACTTCGGCATGGCTGTCCTCGGAATAATCGAGGTCAAGCAGCGTATTGCCGTCGACAACGCCCATGGAGATTGCAGCCACCTGGCCGGTAAGCGGGATGCGCTCGATCTTGCCCGCCTCGACCCACATGGCGAGGGCGTCGTGCAGCGCCACCCAGGCGCCGGTGATGCTCGCTGTACGCGTGCCGCCATCGGCCTGAATCACATCGCAGTCGACGGTGACGGTGTACTCGCCGAGCGCCTTCATGTTGACGACGGTACGCAGGCTGCGGCCAATGAGGCGCTCGATCTCCATGGAGCGACCCTTGCGGTTGGCGTGCTCGCGCTTGCAGCGCTTGCCGGTCGACGCCGGCAGCATGGCGTATTCCGCGGTCACCCAGCCGACCTTAGCTCCCTTTCGCCAGCCCGGCACGCCCTCCTCGATTGTGGCGGCGCACAACACGCGCGTGTCACCGAACTCGGCAAAACACGAGCCGTGGGCGTGCTTCATGACGCCACGGGTGAGCTTAACGGGGCGCAACTCGTTGGCGGCGCGACCGTTGGCGCGGTTGACCTGCATGTACTCCATAGAAAAATCCTTTCGGCAAAAGGTGTGGCGAAGGCTCTGACGGCGGCCTTACATCTATTTCAGCTCATCGATATCGATATGCTCAATGCTCTTGAGCGGCTGACCAAAGATAAAGCTGCCCGCCACCGCAAACTCGGCAATGTTATCGGCCGTCGTGGCAAAACGATGCTGCGGCTCGGCGGCGACGCCCGCCAGCTGCTCGCGGCGCGTGAGGATATCGGTCAGCTCGCGCGTGGTCTCCTCGGCGGAACTCACGACGCGTACCCCAGGCCCCAGCGCATGGCGGATAGGTCCCACCAACAGCGGAAAATGCGTACAGCCGAGCACCACGGTATCGATACCGTGGTCGCGCAGTGGCTCAACCGTGGCACCCACCAGCGCACGCACGGCAGGCGTATCGAAGATGTCCTCGTTCTCAAGCCACTGCTCTTGCAGATGCGCACCCGAGGCGAGCTCGTGTTCGACAACCTCGACAAAGCTCGAGGCGGGGCAGCCGTATACGTCGACGCCGGCATCTAGGTCCTGAATGGCGCGCGTGTAAGCGCCCGAGCGAATGGTGAGGTTGGTGGCGAGCACGCCCACGCGACGCGTGCGGGTGCTGTTGATTGCCGCACGGGCACCCGGCGCGATCACGCCGATCACGGGAACGTCGAGCACCTGCTGGGCCAGACGCAAGGCCGCAGCTGTCGCCGTGTTGCAGGCGATGACCATAATCTTGACGTCGTGCTTCGACAGCCAACGGCCCGCCTGCAACGCAAACGAGCGCACCTCATCCTCGGTGCGCGTGCCGTAGGGGCAGCGTTTGGTGTCGCCGAAGTAGTAGACGGACTCGCGCGGCAGCACCGTCGCGATGGCGCGCGCAACCGTCAGACCGCCCAAACCAGAATCGAACACGCCAATCGGGCGCGTGTCGCCTGTCGGATTCTCGATATCGGACATTACCTCACCAGTCTCTCTCGAAAAGACATGTCCAAGTGCGGCGACGCCGCGCTACGAACGCGCCGCGACCAGCAGCTCTGCCGTCGCCGCCCAACCGTCGACAATTTTGCCGCGCGTAACGAAAGCGTTCTCGCAAGCAGCCAGGAACTCGGGCGCACCGGCGCTCGTCAGGCCATTCTCGACCAGGCAGAACGTGCCCACGTGATCGGCCATGTAGAAGTCGGACTCGGAATCGCCGAGCGCGAGCGTCTCCTCGCGCTCGATCCCCAGGTGCTCGCAGAAGCGCGCGATGGCAACGCCCTTGTTGAGGCCGGCGGGATTGATGTTAAACGCGCGACCGTCCTCGACGCGATCGAGCTCGAGCGTCGTCGGCTTGGACAGATGCGTCAGGTGACCGTTACAGGCCCACACCAGGCCGCAGCCGGCCTCGTCCAGGATGGCCTGGACCTCATTGTCGGGCACATCGCCGCGCATGCCGACGGTGACCTCGCGGTACTTGTAGCCGGTCGACATGTCGTTGTGATACTCGATCTTGTGCGGCCAGCGGGCAAGAATCTTCTCGCACACGCCGGTCTGCTCGATCACCTGGTGCGGAGTAAGGCCGCAGGCGGGGTCGTAAGGCATGTCGCCAGTCAGATACTCCCAATCGTTGGCTTTGAGGTCGTACATGACCAGGCCGCCCATCTCACCAATGTAGGAGTTGAGGCCGAGCACGCGCGCGTCCTCGTGGATCATGGTACGGTTGCGGCCCGAGGTGGGAACCACCTGAATGCCAGCGCGAGCGAGCGCCACGACGGCCTCGACGAGTTTGGTCGAGGGGTTGTCGTCGTTGTCGCGCAGCACGCACGAGCCGGGCGCGAGCATCGTGGCATCCAGGTCGGTAAAGACGTACTTGACCTTGGCCAAGCGCTCGCGCATCTCGCCCGAAAGCTCGGCAACGGTCGGCAAGGTGTTGTGGGACATGGTTACTCCGTTTACGTAGAAGGGTTTGGACTTGGACGGCATGTTTTGATTGAGGGAACACGCTTATGGCGACAGCGCACTCAGGGCGCCGCCGCCATCATGGTTCATTAGTCAAACTGGGTAACATCGATCAGGCGATTGGCCAGCGAAAGGTCGCTCTCGATGGGCACGAACTCGTCGCCCACGTGCATGAGCTCCTCGTCACCCTTTGCCAGCAGCAAGACAATGGTGGGAGCATCGGGGTTGACGTACTCCTCGCGCGCCGCCTTGAACGCCGCATGCACAGCGGCTTCGCGGTCGAGGATGATCTTGTTCGGCGTATCGTCGGGAACATGCTCGGCAAGCTCGCGACAGACCTTCATCGGGTCCTCGTGAGCTGGATCCTCGTTCGTAAAGATCATCAGGTCGGAATACGGTGCGGCCTCGCGTGGCAATTGCTCGCGGCGCTCCTGCGCCTTGCCGCCGGCGGCGCCAAACAGCGCAATGACGGGGCTAGCGGGAAACGCGCGCTTGACCGACGAGAAAAGCGAACGGAACGAAAGCTGGTTGTGCGCATAGTCAACGACGCAGATCACGCGGCCGTCCTTCGACTCCACGACCTCCATGCGGCCCGGCACACGCAGTTTGGAGAGGCCCTTCTTGATAGCCTCGATACCGATGCCGATCTCGCGCGCAGCGGCGATAGCGACCAGCGCGTTTTCCACGTTAAAGTCGCCCGCGATACCCAGCAGGACCTTCTCCCCCGCCTCGGGCTCGTCGGCGCTCATGCCGTGCAAGTTGAACTCGATGTTAAAGCCGAGCATGCGGACATCGCTCGCCCACAGGCTTGCCTCGGGATGCTCGACGCCAACGGTCACCAAGCGCTCGGCCGTCGACGCTGCCTCTAGCACACGGTCAACCTCATCGGTGCCCAGATTCACCACGGCGGTCTTTGCCTGGTCAAAGATCCTAAGCTTGCTCTCAAAATAATCCTCAAACGTGGGGTGTTCGATCGGCGAGATGTGGTCGCGGCCGATGTTGAGGAAGCACGCCACGTCAAACGGCAGATTCTCGACGCGTTGGTACTTGAGCGCCTGGCTCGAGACCTCCATGACCATGGACTGGCGACCGGACGTGCGGCAGTTGGCGATATGGCGCCAAACCTCGGGGGCCTCGGGCGTGGTGTTGGTGCTCTCGTAGCACTCGATACCATCGTCGGTACTCACCGAGCCGATCATGCCGCAGGACTCGCCCGCCGCCTTGATGATGGACTGGAGCATAAAAGCGGCCGTGGTCTTTCCCTTGGTGCCGGTGATGCCCACGATCTTGACGTCGTGGTCGGGACGGTCGTAGACCTCCGGCGGCAACAGGGCCATGGCCGTGCGAACACTATCAACAACCAGCATCGCAGCACCGCTCTCCTGCGCCAGCGGCTCCAGAGACTCGACCAGCGACTCCTCGCACACAAATGCGACGGCGCCCGCATCGAGCGCCATGCTCAAAAACGCGGGCTTAAAGGCAGCACCTTTGCAAAAGAATACGTCACCTGCCGAGACCGCGCGCGAATCAAACGAGCAGCCGGTCACGGCGCGCTCGTCAACCTGCTCTGATGCGCGCAGCTCGCCGCACACATCGAGAAGCTTGGCAAGCGTATCGACCGTGGTCACGGTCGCGGAATCCGAATGGTGCATCTTTCACCTTTCTCAGCCATTTGGCAGGGACGGTTTTATAGTAACTGAAACGCACCCACGCAAAAACGGCTCCCGGAGGAGCCGTTACGCGCAGGCGTTCGTAAGCCGAGGCTAGGCAGCCTGAACAGCGGGCTGGTCCTCGTCGATAAAGAAGCGCTTGTACCACACTAGGAACACGAGCGGCGTATAGATCTTGCGCTGGAAATCGCCCTTGCCCGCAAAGTGCAGATCGAGCAGGTGCATGAGCTCGTCGGTATTGAAGAACTCGCTTGCCCACGGCGCGGTGAAGTACTCCTTGACATAGTCGTACCACTTTTGCTCGCGCAGCCAGTAGACAATCGGCACCGGGAAGCCCACCTTGGGACGGGTGGCCCACTCATCGGGCAGCGACTTGTTGGCAGCGTGGCGGAGTACCTGCTTGTTGCCGTTCTCGTTGATGCGGTAGCGATCGGGAATGTGCTCGGCGAACTCCATGACTTTGCGGTCCAGGAAGGGCACGCGCAGCTCCAGCGAGTGCGCCATGCACATCTTGTCGGCCTTGAGCAGAATGTCGCCCGGGAGCCACATGTTCATGTCCAGGTACTGCTTCTTGACCAGTTCGGGCTGACCCTTCACGCGTGCGTAGATGGGTGCAGCGAGCTCAAAGGCGCCATCGCCGGTGTTGTACTCGGGCTTGAGCACGCCGTCGACCTCGCGCTCCGGCCATACCAGAGCCTGTCCCAGGAACGACTTCTCAGGGATCTCGGCACCCTTGACCAGGAAGTTATGGCCCTTGAAGTACGGCATATGCAGCGCCAGGTTACCGAGCGCGCGACGGATGGGCAGCGGCACCATCTTTTTGTACTTGCGGACTGGGACCGTGTCCTCGTAGTAGGCGTAGCCGCCAAAGAGCTCATCGGCGCCTTCGCCCGAAAGCACGACGGTGACGTCCTTGCGGGCCATCTCGGCCAAGAACCACAGCGGCACGGAAGACAGGTTGGACTGCGGCTCGTCCATGTGATACTGGATGTCCTCGAGTGCGCCAAAGAACTCGTCGGCGGTGATCATCTTGCGAACATTCTCGACGCCGAGCTTGTCGGAAAGTTCCTTGGCGTAGTTAGTCTCGTTGAAATTCTTGTAATCGAAGCCCACCGAGAAGGTCTTGTCGGGCATGAGGCAAGCGGCGATGTAGCTGGAGTCGACGCCACCGGAGAGGAACGACGCGACCTTGACGTCGGCGATGCGATGGGCCTCGACGCTCTCGTGCACGACCTCATCCAGCTCGTCGACGTACTCCTCGAACGGCTTCTCGACGGCAGAGTAATCGCAATCCCAATAGCGCTCGATGTTCATCTTGCCGGTCGGGATGTCTACGGTAAAGTAATGCGCCGGCGGCAGCTTGTAGACACCCTCGAAGAAGGTCTCCTCGGTTGCCGAATACTGCAGCGTCATGTACGGACGCAGGGCCTTTTTGTTGACCGCCTTGTGGAAGTGCGGGTAGTCCAGGAAGCTCTTGATCTCGGAACCAAAGAGCACGCCCGGAGCGCCGTCACCCGCATCGGCCATGGGATAGTAGTAGAGCGGCTTGATGCCAAAGATGTCGCGGGCGCCAAAAAGCTTGTTCTTCTTCTTGTCCCAGATGACGAAGGCGTACATGCCGCGCAGGCGATCGAGTACGGCCTCGCCCCACTCCTCGTAGCCGTGCAGGAGGCTCTCGGTGTCGGCTCCACAGTGGAACTTATAGCCCTTGGCCTCGAGCTCGGAGCGAAGCTCCTGGAAGTTGTAGATCTCGCCGTTGAAGACGATAACGACGCTGCCGTCCTCATTGGCCATGGGCTGAGCGCCAGCCTCGGTCAGGTCGAGGATCGACAGGCGGCGGAAGCCCAGGGCAACGCGGCCCTCGATAAACTGGCCGCCCATGTCGGGACCACGATGGACGATGCGGTCCATCATCTTGGTGAGCACCTCGGATTGGTTATCCGTCCCACCGACAAAACCGACAAAACCGCACATATACTATCCCCTCTGCTGTTGCTGGGCATCAAATCGAATCAGTAGCTTTTGAGTATACCCGAGGGCGTAAAGAGGGGCGGAATGTTCAGGCAATCTCAACTGAATCAGCTCCGCTGTGACACGCGCCGGTTACCTTTAATGGATATGAGGTGAATGGGGCGATTGTTTTGCTATACTCTCTCCGCACGGGCGATTGGCGCAACGGTTAGCGCAGGTGCTTTACACGCACAAGGCTGGGGGTTCGAATCCCTCATCGCCCACCATTGAATTGGAAACGGTCCTCGCAAGGGGACCGTTTTTGTTTGGGCCCAGCGCATGGGATTCGAACCCGACAGGGTGCGAAGCTGAGGAAACGCGAAGCGTTTTCCAGCGCAGCACGCGAGGGCCGCAGGCCCGAAGCGAAAGCGGGCGGCGTCAGCCGCACGCGACATCCCTCATCGCCCACCACTGATTT
>NZ_QRYG01000031.1:0-11395 GCF_003462845.1 Collinsella sp. AF15-51
CCGCCTCGCGGTGACATCGTTTTTATGTCAACCTTGGTCTAACAGAGCCTTTCTTTTTGATAATTCCGAAAGGAGGTTCAATAATGCTTGCGATTAAAAAGCTCAACAACAATGCCGTTCTTTGCCGCGACGGGCAGGGGCGCGACGTGATCGCCATGGGCAGGGGCGTCGGGTTTGGGGGAGAATTTCCCCGCGAGCTGCCGCTCTCTAAGATTGAGCATACGTTTTATGACATCGACCCCAAAGGGCAGGACGTCATGCGCGACCTTCCTTCTGAGATCGTGATGTTCACGGCCAAGGTGATGGACATCGTCGCCAACGAGCTGCCCTATGATCTGTCGACCAAGGCGACATTGTTCATGGCCGATCACCTGTCATTTGCGGTGGAGCGCGCGCAAAAGGGTTTTCGTATTGCGATGCCTCTCGCCTATGAAGTGCGCGAGACATATCCTAAGGAATACAAAGCGGCGCAGTTTATCGTTATGAGGCTCGAAAAGGAGCTTGGTGAACGACTTCCCAAAGAAGAGATTGCCAGCATTGCCATGAATCTCGTCAATGCGCGGGTTGTTCAGGCCATCGAGACCGCGAGCAAACCCACCAAGCAGTTTGACGATATGCTAGAAGATGTCACTGAGATCGTCGAGAGTGATTTTCGCATCATCGTTGACCGCGATTCCTACGATTTCACTCGCTATGCCACGCATCTGCGGTACCTGTTCAAGCGCATTCAAGCCGGCGAGTCGCTGAACAGCGCCAACATGCAGATGTACAAGAACTTTCGTGAGGAGTTTCCGCAGTTGGCAGAGTGCGTGAAGCATATCGGTTCCTATTGTCGTGAAACGTGGGACGCCACGCTCTCCGAGGAGGAGGAACTCTATCTGATGATCCATCTCAACCGGATCATCTCCAAAAAAGGATTGTAACCCGTAGCCATTCGGGGCATGACCTTTGCCGATTCGAACAGTAAGCCAAGATTGTGCAAAGGAGCCAATGATGGCAAATTACAAAAAGGTGGCAGAGCAGATTCTCTCCACTGTGGGCGGGGCGGAAAACGTGGCTTCGGTTACGCATTGCATGACGCGCCTGCGCTTCAACCTCAAGGATGAGAGCCTCTCGAATGATGAGAAGCTTGAGGACATCTCGTCTATCATCAGCGTCGTGCACGCCGGAGGGCAGGTGCAGCTGGTGGTCGGGCCCACGGTCGACAAGGTCTACGACGAGGTTTGTAAGCAGGGCGGATTCGAGGTCACGGTATCGATTGACGAGGAACTCGATGGCCCTCAGCTTAGCTGGAAGGAGCGCTTGGCGCCCAAGCACCTCTTCAATCAGCTGCTCGATGCCGTGAGCGGCGCTATCACCCCGATCCTTCCGATCTTTTGTGTCGCCGGTATCTTCAAGATGCTCGTTATTCTGTTTGGGCCCGAAGGCGCCGGTTTTATGTCCGAAACGAGCGACCTGTATCGGATCCTTTCCCTGGTGGGCGATGCGGCGTATTACTACTTCCCGGTGTTTGCCGCCTATAGCTCGGCTAAGAAGTTCAAAACGAGTCCTGTGCTGGCACTGCTCATCGCTGTTGTGATGATTTATCCCGACATGCTCGCTATTGTTGAGGCCGGAAAGCCTTTCAGCGTCTTCGGCATCCCCATGCAGCTCGTCAACTACACCCAGGCTGTTCTTCCGGTCATCTTGATCACCTGGGCCCAGTCCTATGTTGAGCGCTTCTTTAAGAAGATCTCGCCTGATATGTTGCGCATTCTGATCGTACCCGTGGGTACGGTGCTCGTGATGTTGCCGGTCGCGCTGTGCCTCTGCGGCCCTGCCGTCCAATTTGTCATGGGCCTTGTGGCCGATTTCATCATTTGGCTCGCCTCTGTTGCCGGTCCCGCTGCGACCGCGGTTATCGGCGCATTCTGGAATCTGATCATCGCCACCGGCATGCACGTGCCGATCTATACCGCCATATTGCCCGCCGCGCTCCAGAACGGTTACGACGCCATCTTATACCCCGGCACCGCGGTTGTAGCCTACACCACGCTTGCCATCGCGCTCGCCTATGGCCTGCGCGCTAAGGGCAAGGAGAGTCGAGCCACGGGCTGGAACTTGTTCATCACCTATGCCTTCGGTCGCGTGAGTGAGCCCATCATCTACGGCATCCTGTTTCGCGACAAGAAGGCTCTTACCTGGAACATGATTGGTGGTGCTGTCGGTGGTCTGCTGGTAAGCCTTCTTCATGCCAACGTCTATATCTTCACTGGCGTTGGTTTCCCATGGATGAACGTGCTCATGTTTGCTCAGGATATCATCCCTGGCACCATCGGGTGTCTTGCTGGCGGTGCCGTGACGTTTGCGTTGGCGATGATTTTTGGATTTGAAGGACAGGAGAAGATGCCGTTGAAGTCCAAGAGCGGCGATTCTGAGGCCGTTGAATCCGTCGAGGCATAAGAGGCTACTACACAAATATGCTCCCCAGCCGTTGCGCGGTCCGACCCCTTGGCCGCGCAACGGTACTGTGCTGTTGCGCGGCACTTGCCGAGTCCGTTGCGTTCGACAGTGTGGGCCGGGAATTTGATAGAAAGGACGACACCATAATGTTTAGAGAAGATTTTTTATGGGGCGGGGCTCTGGCTGCAAACCAGTGCGAGGGAGGATGGAACGAAGGCGGTCGCGGTTTAGCCAATTCCGACATGCTGCCGTTTGGCGATCAACGCATGGACGTCATGCGGGGAGACCTTGATCCGCGTGCGTTGGCACCCGACAGCTTCTATCCCGCTCGCAAGGGCATTGATTTTTACCATAGGTACAAGCAGGATATTGAACTGTTTGCCCAGATGGGTTTTAAATGCCTGCGCTTATCAATCGCCTGGAGCCGCATTTTTCCCAAAGGAGACGAAGCTGAGCCCAATGAAGAAGGCCTTGCCTTTTACGAGGATGTTTTTAGGACGTGTCGCGCGCATGACATTGAGCCTTTGGTGACGCTCAACCACTATGATGTCCCCATGCATCTCGTCGATGCGTATGGCGGATGGCGCGATCGCAGGTTGGTCGACCTGTTCGAGCGATATTCGCGTACCGTGTTCGAGCGCTATCGGGGATTGGTCAATTATTGGCTGACCTTTAACGAGATCAACATCATGACGCAGGCGTGCTTTATGGCGGCGGGGATCATCTTCGAGCAAGGGGAGAATCGCTATGCAACGGTTCACACGGCCGTGCACCATGTATTGGTTGCGAGCGCCCGTGCGGTCGGGGCGTGTCATGAACTGTGCCCTGGGGCGAAGATCGGTTGCATGCTCAACGCAGGTGTCTTCTATCCGGCTACATGTGATCCGGACGATGTGCTGGCTGCGCAGGCTGAGAATCGCAGCCATTACATGTTTACCGACGTCCAGGTGCGCGGTGCGTACCCGAGCTATGTTCTCAAGGAATACGCCCGCCATGGTTTTGAGGTGCCCTATCGGGATGATGACCGCGAAGTACTGGCTGCAAACCTGGTCGATTTCGTCTCGTTTTCGTATTACTCGACGCGCGTCGCAAAAGCGCATGCGGAAGGTCAGTTCGATTCGAACCTTCTTCGCTCGGCGCCTAATCCGTATCTAAAACAGGAGCCTTGGGGGAGGTTTATCGACCCCAAAGGGCTGCGCGTCACCATGAATGAAATCTGGGATCGCTATCAAAAGCCGCTGTTCATCGTCGAAAACGGTTTGGGTGCTCCTGATGTGCCGGAAGATTCGGGTGAAATAGAAGACGACTATCGAGTTGAATACCTGCGGGCCCACATCGAGGCGATGAGGGAGACCGTCGAGCTCGACGGGGTGGAACTCATGGGATATACCTGTTGGGGCCCGATCGATTTGGTTTCGGTCGCCACAGGACAGATGCGTAAGCGCTACGGGTTTATCTATGTCGATCGAGACGATAGCGGTGCGGGCTCGTTTGAGAGACGTAAAAAGAAAAGCTTCGAATGGTACCGACGCGTAATAGCAAGCAATGGCGAAGACCTTGCGTAATAACGTTAAGATGGACAAATGTGCCCGTTGGGGGAATAGTCGCGTCGCTTCGCTTGACAACAGGCTAAACTAGCTATTAAACATTTACTACTCTGTTTAGATTGAATTTGCGGTCGTTTAGTTGTCGAGTCACGGGGCGGTCAGGCCACGATGCTCGACCGCGACCGCTACTAGGGGGAACAATGGCCAAAGCAAGTGTTCGCGAAATCAGCCGCATCACCGGTTTTTCGCCTGCGACCGTGTCCAACGCGCTTAACCGCAAGCGCAGCGTGAGCGAGGAGACCGCCAAGGTCATCCTGGAGTGCGCGCAGTCGCTCGGCTATCAGCAGTCGACGCAGCTCGAGAGCATCCAGTTTGTGCTCGCGCGCAAGACGGGCGCCATCCTGGACGAGAGCACCTTCCATCCCGCGGTTATTGAGGGCGTGGAGCGCCAGGCGCGTCGCCACGGCATGAGCACGAGCTTTGTCTCGCTCGACTTTAGCGACCTGGACGCCGTGCGTCCGCAGGTCGAGGGCCTGATCGCCGACCCGTCCGCCGCCATCGTGCTGATGGGTACCGAACTGGGCGAGGAAGACTACGCCCTGTTTGCCAACGCTGCCGCCCACCTGATTGTGCTCGATGGCTGGAGCGACCGCCAGTACTTCGATGCCGTGGTCATTGCCAATACCGATTCGGTGCTGCGTGCCGTGGACTACCTTATCGAGAAGGGTCACAAGCAAATCGGCTATCTGGCGGGCGACCTTCGTATTCGCAACTTTAAGGATCGCGAGCGCGGCTATCGCCAAGCGCTTGAGGACGCGGACCTTGAGGCCAACCCGACATGGCACGTCACGCTGGGCACCACGCTCGAGGGCGCTTATCACGACATGGGCGTGTGGCTCGACAACGTCTCGCGCGACGATCTGCCGACGGCTTTCTTTGCCGAGAACGACGTGCTCGCCGTGGGCGCCATGCGCGCGTTCAACGAGCACGGTATTCGCGTGCCCGAGGATGTCTCGATCATCGGCTTTGACGACCTGTCTTTGGGCGCCTTCTCCAACCCGCCGCTCACCACGGTGCATGTTCCCAAGCACGAGGTGGGCGAGATCGCGGTGCGTCGCCTGGTGGGCAACATCCGCAACCCCAAGAGCTATACCTGCAAGACGGCCGTGTCGACCTACTTTGTCGAGCGCCAGAGCGTGTGCGAGATCTAGGCGAAGAAAACGCCGGGGCGCAGGGCGGCAAAGCTCGCTAAGGCAGCCATACATAACGCTACTAAGAGAGGGTCCTTTGGGCCCTCTTTTTGATGCCCTTGTATGTTCAGTTTGTTTACATACCGTTTAGGCTGATTTCTCTACCGTCTACGGGTATTTCGCGTTAAACTTCTAAACAGTAGAGTAAAACATTTAGTAAACAGAACAAAACGAAACATGCGTCTGTTTACTGAACATGTGATTAGGGGAGGACGTACATGGACAAGATCAAGCTCGGTTTTGTGCCCACGCGCCGCAGCATCTTTAGCGCGCCGGATGCGATCAAGTATCGCGGGCTGACGGCTGATCGCCTGCGCGAGATCGGCGTCGACATCGTGGATATCGACGACATCAACGATGAGGGTCTGCTGTTCGACGACAGCCATATCGAGCCTATCGTCAAAAAGTTCCGCGCCGAGGGCGTCGACGGCATCATGCTGTGCCACGCCAACTTTGGCACCGAGTACGTTTGCGCCCGCCTTGCCCGCGAGCTCGGCCTGCCCGTGCTGCTGTGGGGTCCGCGCGACGAGCGCCCCGAGCCCGACGGCACCCGTCTGCGCGATAGCCAGTGCGGCCTGTTCGCCACCGGCAAGGTCCTGCGCCGCTTCCAGGTCCCCTTCACCTACATGACCAACTGCCGCCTGACCGACCCCGAGTTCGAGCGTGGTGTTTGGGACTTTTTGGCCGTGTGCAACGTGGTCAAGACCTTCAAGCACACCCGCATCCTGCAGATGGCCACCCGTCCGTTCGATTTCTGGTCGACCATGTGCAACGAGGGCGAGCTGCTCGAGAAGTTCAACATCCAGCTTTCGCCCATTCCCATGACCGAGCTTGTCCAGGCCGTGCGCGACGCCCAGGCTGACGAGCAGGCCATGGCAGCCATGCTCGCCCACATTGGTGACAGCTTTGAGATCTGCATCCCCGAGGATAAGGTTCCCGCGGTCGCAGGACTCGCCATCGCCATGAAGCGCCTGGTCGAGAAGTACGGCTGCAACGCCGGTGCCATCCAGTGCTGGAACGCCCTGCAGGACGAGCTGGGCATTATGCCCTGCGCCGCCAACGCTATCCTCAACGAGATGGGTATCCCCGTCGTGTGCGAGACCGATATCCATGGCGCCATCACCGCGCTGATGGTCGAGGCCGCCGACCTGGGCCGTCACCGCGGCATGTTTGCCGACTGGACCGTGCGTCATCCCGATAACGAGAACGGCGAGCTGCTGCAGCACTGTGGCCCCTGGCCCTGCAGCTGTGCGGCCGTCAAGCCCAAGCTCACCTACCCGCTGGCATTCGATCACCCCGGCGCGCTGACAGCCGAGGCCAAGCACGGTGACCTCACCCTTGCTCGCTTTGACGGCGACAACGGCGAGTACTCGCTGCTGCTGGGCAACGCCCGCGGCATCGACGGCCCGGCCGGCATGGGCACCTACCTGTGGGTCGAGGTCGAAAACCTCAAGCGCCTCGAGGCCAAGATCGTCGAGGGTCCCTACATCCACCACTGCGTCGCCATTCACGCCAACGTGGTGCCGGTGCTCTACGAGGCATGCAAGTACATCGGCATTGCCCCCGACTTATACGACCCGATTGAAGAAGACGTCAAAGCTTACCTGCGAGGAGAGTAGAAATGGCAACTATCGAAGAGCTTGAGTCCCTGCGTTGGGACCTTCGCCGCGATTGCGTCGACATCATCATGGCTGGCGCCGGCGGCCACATCGGCGGCGACATGTCGGTGATCGACGCCCTCATGACCCTCTATGCCAACCACCTCAACATTTCGCCCGAGACCGTCGACGATCCCGACCGCGATCGCTTTGTACTCTCCAAGGGCCACGCCATGGAGGCCTACTATGCGGTGCTCTGCCACGAGGGCTATCTGGACCTCGACGACGTCAAGGCCCGCTTCTCTAAGTTCGGCAGCCCCTACATCGGCCACCCCAACAACAAGCTCAAGGGCATCGAGATGAACTCGGGCTCGCTGGGCCATGGCCTGCCCGTGGCCGTGGGCATGGCGCTTGCCGGCAAGATGGACGGTCGCGACTACCGCGTCTACACCATCATGGGCGACGGCGAGCTTGCCGAGGGCTCGGTCTGGGAGGGCGCCATGAGCGGCGGCAACTACCAGCTCGATAACCTGTGCGCGCTCGTGGATCGCAACCGCCTGCAGATTAGCGGCAGCACCGAGGATGTCATGAAGCAGGACTCGCAGGAGGAGCGCTGGGCCGCCTTCGGTTGGAACGTGCTCTCCATTCCGGGCAACGACGTCCAGGCCATCGACGCCGCGCTGACGCTTGCGGCCGAGACTAAGGGAAAGCCTACGGTCATCATCCTCAACACGGTGAAGGGCTACGGCTCGCCGGTTATGGAGGACAAGGCCGCCTGGCATCATCACCTGCCCAACGATGAGGAATATGCCCAGATCATCGCCGATTTCGCTGCCCATAAGGAGGCTATCAATGGCTAACAAGATCGCCAACCGCAAGGTTATCTGCGACACGCTGCTCGAGGCCGCCGCAACCGATAAAGACATCGTCGTCCTGTGCTCCGACTCCCGCGGCTCCGCGTCGCTCACGCCGTTCTTCGATCAGTATCCCCAGCAGTCCATTGAGGTCGGCATTGCCGAGCAGGACCTGGTGAGCATCGCTGCCGGCATGGCCTCGTGCGGTAAGAAGGCCTGGGCCGCCTCGCCGGCGTCCTTTGTGACCACGCGTTCGTATGAGCAGTGCAAGGTCGACGTTTCGTACTCCAACACCAACGTCAAGCTCATCGGCATCTCGGGCGGCGTGTCCTATGGCGCCCTGGGTATGAGCCACCATTCTGCGCAGGATATCGCCGCTATGAGCGCGATTCCCAACATGCGCGTGTATCTGCCGAGTGACCGCTTCCAGACCGCCGAGCTTGTGCGCGCCCTGGTAGCCGACAACAAGCCGGCCTACATCCGCGTGGGGCGCAACCCGGTCGAGGACGTGTACACCGAGGACGAGTGTCCGTTCCAGATGGATCGCGCCACCTGGGTGCGTCGCGGCACCGATGTGACGATCGTCGCCACCGGCGAGATGGTCCGCCACGCCGTGGACGCCGCCGATCTGCTGGCCGAGCAGGGAATCTCGGCAACGGTGCTCGACATGTACTGCGTCAAGCCGCTCGACGCCGAGGCCGTGATCGAGGCCGCCGGCGCCACGCGCGCCGTCGTGACCGTCGAGGAGCACAGCCCCTTCGGCGGCCTGGGTTCCATGGTCGCGCAGGTCGTGGGCGAGCATTGCCCGCGTCCGGTCAAGTGCCTCTCCCTGCCCGACGCGCCGGTCATCACCGGTACGAGCCCCGAGGTCTTTGCGCACTACGGCCTGACGGGTGCCGGAATCGCGCAGACCGTCGCCGAGTTCTTGCCCGCAGAGTAACTGGAATGTGACAAAGGGACCGCCCCTTTGTCACATTCGTTTTGAAAGGGGTGGCCATGGGCCGCTACATCATCGGAATCGATCAATCCACGCAGGGCACCAAGGCGCTGCTGGTGGACGAGGGCGGCCATTTGATTCATCGTGCCGATCGCTCGCATCGCCAGATTGTCAACGAGGCCGGCTGGGTGAGCCATGATCCAGCCGAGATCGCCGCCAACGTGCTGGCCGTGGCGCGCGCCGTGGTGGAGGAGACCGGGGTCGATCCGGCCGACGTCGCCGGCATCGGCATCTCCAACCAGCGCGAGACTACCGTTGCCTGGAGGCGCACGACGGGCGAGCCGCTGTGCGACGCCGTGGTGTGGCAGTGCGCCCGCGCCCGCGAGCTGTGCGACGGGCTTGCTGCGCGCGAAGGCGTGGCCGAGCTGGTGCGCGACACGACGGGTCTGGTGCTCTCGCCCTACTACCCGGCGGGCAAGATGGCCTGGATCCTCGCGAACGTTCCCGCGGCTGCCGAGGCCGCTGCGGCGGGCGAGCTGTGCCTGGGCACCATCGATGCCTGGGTGGTCTGGACACTCACGGGCGGCGCGGAGTTTCGCTGCGACTGGTCCAATGCCAGCCGCACGCAGCTCTTTGACCTGCGCCGTGGCTGCTGGAGCGAGCCGGTGTGCGAGGCCTTTGGCGTCGATGCAGCCTGCCTGCCGCAGGTGACCGATTCCGATGGCCTGTTCGGCATGACGAACCTGGGCGGCTTTTTGCCGGCGCCCGTGCCCATTCACGGCGTGCTCGGCGACAGCCATGCCGCCTTGTTTGCCCAGGGCTGCCATAGCCGCGGCATGGCCAAGGCGACCTATGGCACCGGCAGCTCGGTCATGATGAACGTCGGCGACGAGTTCGTCGCCAGCTCGCACGGGCTTTCGAGCTCGCTTGCGTGGCGTATGGACGGTGTGACCGAGTATGTGCTCGAGGGCAACGTGAGCTACGCCGGCGCCGTCAAGACGTGGCTGCGCGACGACCTGGAGCTCATCAACAATCCCGAGGAAGCCACCGACCTGTGCTACGCCGCCAATCCGGCGAGCCGCGTCTACTTTGTGCCGGCGTTCACTGGCCTGGGCGCGCCGCACTGGGCGAGCGATGCCGAGGGCTGCGTCTTTGGCATGACGCGCACCACGGGCCGTGCGGAGTTCGTAAAGGCCGCCGACGAGTCGATCGCCTATCAGATTTTCGACGTCATCGATGCGATGGTCGAGGATTCGGGCGCGGCGCTGGCCGAGCTTCGTGTTGACGGCGGTCCCACGCGCGACGCGTACCTGATGCAGTTTGAGAGCGACTTGGTTGGCTCGCCCATCCGCATCGCGAGCAACGACGAGATGAGCGGCCTGGGCGCGGCCTGGGCCTGCGGCATTGCGCTGGGCATGTACACGCGCGATGTCGTCGACGTCTACGGCGCCCGCGGCATCGTGGAGCCTGCCATGCCTGCCGACGTGCGAGCCAAAAAGATTGCCGGCTGGCGTCACGCCGTCGACGCGACCATTGCCTACACTGCCTAGGCGGCTGCGCGGCGCCCGCAGGCTATTCCCGGGCAGCTCATTTGGGATGGGGCTTTTTTGACTGGTATGATTGGTGCGATCATTCGAACCAGCTAAAAGAGCCCCGTCCCAAATTGACTACCGAGAGGAACTGCCATGGAGCGCATCGCGAGTTTTTCCGTTGACCATCTGCTGCTCGAGCCCGGCGTGTATGTGAGCCGCATCGACCACGATCCGGCGACCGGCGCCGCCGTCACCACCTTTGACCTGCGCCTGACCACGCCCAACAAGGAGCCAGTTATGAACACGGCGGAGTGCCACACCATCGAGCATCTGGGTGCCACGTTCCTCCGCAATCATGCCGAGTGGTCGAGCCGCATTGTCTACTTTGGCCCCATGGGCTGCCGCACGGGCTTTTACCTGGTTGTCTTTGGTGAGCTGACGAGCGAGGAGATCTTGCCGCTCGTGCGCGAGCTGTTCGAGTTTGTCGCGGGCTTTGAGGGCGATATCCCCGGCGCCGCTCCCGAGGAGTGCGGTAACTATCTGGACCAGAACCTCCCCATGGCAAACTGGCTCGCGCGCCGTTATCTCGACCGCGACCTGGCCAATATCGACGAGAAGCACCTGCACTATCAGCAGGCATAGGGCCGCCCTCTGCCTCCAAACCGTTCACACGGAGATATCGACCGTTTAACTGTTTAGAAGTGTTTATTCGAGGTCATTAGCACTAGCTCGCTTAAACTAGTTCTCAGAGTGATATTCAGGCAAGGCTCCTGAAGCAGCATCTGTTGACATTGATTGTCGGATTCTGCTTCGGGAGCCTTGTTCTGTTTAGGGGGGCACATGGAAATTGTTAAACGAATTAATACCAGCGCTGTCCTCTGCGTCGATGGAAATGGCAGACAGTTGGTTGCATTCGGCCGTGGTCTGGGGTTCAAGAATGTCGGAGACGAGGTCCCCCTTTCGGAGATTCAACGAACGTTTTATAACGTTAGCTCTCGCTACATCGCTCTCGTTGACGAGGTCCCCGACGAGCTTCTCGAGCTTACCTCGGATGTTATTGATATGTCGACAGGTTTGCTGCCTTATGAGGTGAGCCCTAATTTGCCGTTTATCCTTGCGGACCATATCGCGTATGCGGTTAAGCGCAAAGAGCAAAATATCGTTGTCCGCATGCCTTTATCGTTGGCTCTGTTAGACCAAATTTGACACGATCGGCTGTTCGTCGAACCGGAAAA
>NZ_QRYG01000032.1:0-7261 GCF_003462845.1 Collinsella sp. AF15-51
CCCCCAAACAGTTAGAGCCATCTAACTATAACACACGAATCATGCAGTAAGATGAGGCTAACCTTCTTTTCTTGGCTAAGACGCATCTCTTCGGTTTTCGCTTATAACGGTGTGAGTCAGATACTAGGCTGGAGCTGAAGAAAGAGCTCGGCGGACAGGTAGGTCGATACCGGTTCCCGGAACGGTGATCCAGCCAATTACACCAGGGCCCTAGTCATTGAGTGGGAATAGAAAATTCCTTAGTTATGGGGGTATAAAATTGATTTCCTTTAGGATACCCCCCCCCATAACTATATGAATTGACCTGCTGACTCCAATGAAGATTGGAGGGTAACGGCCAGGGGTGACGGCCCAGCGAGTGTTATTTTGCGAGCTATGCGCGTTGAAAGCGACCTTTCGTGGCATAAACTACTTGCCGGAAGCCGCGGCTTTCAGAGTACGGCTTACGTGTACGTTTAACCTCCGTGGGCGACGGGGTGCCGCAAGGCGTAGAATATCGCCCACCTGTAGGGGCCTGCAGCGATGCGGGCCCCACTTCGTATGAAGAGGCGCAACCGGTGAAGGTCGTATCCATCTCCCAGGACTTCTTCGACCTCGTCGAGGGCGACCGCGAGCTCATGCTTAAGCACAATCTCCCCTGCATCGTGGTGGTGAGGCTGCGTTTCCGCGGGAAGCGCAGGGACTTCGCCGTACCGCTGCATTCCAACATCGCCCCCAACGTGCCCAAAGACCAGTACTTTGCGTTGCCACCCCGCCCCACGACGCGCCCCGGCTGCCGCCACGGCATCCACTACATCAAGATGTTCCCCATAACCAAGTCCTACCAGCGCCGCTTCAGGACCGAGGGCTCGGCCTACTACGAGACGCTCCAGCGCATCATCGACGGCAACACCAAGCGCATTGTCTCCGAGTGCCAGGCGTACCTCGACCGCTACGAGCGCGAGGGAAGGCCCCACTTCGCCGTCGACATCGACCGTATCGTGGGGCTGCTGGAGGGCGAGAAGTAGGGCACTTCGGCTCAGTCTCGAGCCATGTGGAGTCGCTCCGCATTTTTGAACGCCGCGTGTGCGTCCCAAATACTTGAGAAACTTGAGAAACAAGCTGTGAAGTGCAGTGGCTCGCCCGTGCCCGTGCATAGCCGTCACCATTAGCGTCTACGCGGCGTCGGCTTCAAGTGGAACTGGCCCCACTGCTGTATATGGTTTGCCTTGCTGCAAATGGCGATCAATGCCCACGATGCTTCTGCTTGCGCTTCAGCTTTCGCTGCTCGAAGCGCGCCTCCGCCTCATCCGCGCGACGCTGGCTTCTTGCTTGAGCCGACTCCCGCTTCATCGCTTCCCGCTGTGCTGCGAGCGCCTGTTGTGCCTTGGTGCTCACCGCGGGCCGCTTAAGGGCTTTCGCTGCCTCGCGAGCGCGTCGCTTGGGATTCTTCGCGGGCTTGCTTGTTTCCGTGGCCTCGTCACCGAAGAACGAGAGCTTCGCCCATTTGCTTGTAACGAATTGCAGGATTTCCTCATCGGACGGTTCCGCGCCGAAGACGATGCGGGCGACGCCGTATGTTCTGTCCTCGGCGTGTTCCGCCAGCCCGACCCAAAATTGGCCGTCGTGATATACGGTCAGGGTGGGCGACACGCTGATCTGCATGGCTGGTTCCTCCTTTATGTAGATGACCATGCAGAGAAGGGACAACCAAGGAGGCAGGTTACTGATGCGGACTCCCGCACGCCCACGACTACCCGACGGGGACTGTGTTTTCATCTCTGATGCCCGCATTGTAGCACGCGTGAATGCGCCCGGCATCGCTGCTGACATGGCGCGACTGGGAATTGCTCCTCGATGCATCCCTGTGCATATTGCCTCCCCGGTTTCGAAACTTTAAAAAAATCGAGTTTCGAAACCGAGGAGGACCGAATGATGGCTTGGGTAGACCGCAATACGTAGGAAGTTTCGCCATCGTCTATGCTGAACACGAGGTCGTCTTCCTCCAATCCGATCAAGCTGACCGAGCAAGCGGCACCTGGATCGACATTCCCCTGCACATGAACCCGCTTATGCGCGCGAACGGGGGGCTACAAGGGCATGACCGCGCAGGAAGCGCTTGGGGTAGCGAACGGGGCCGAGCATCGCCCTGCGCCGGCCTTGGCATCAGGTCCTCGCGCTGGGCGGTAATCCGAGGATCGGGAGTAAGGATTTGCCCAGCATCGATAATGCTCAGCTATACCCTTATTCCGTCTCCCTGCTCTTGCGGTATTCCGCGAGCCTGTCGTTCAATTCGCGGGTCTCGCGGCTCAGCTTGGCGTTGAAAGCAAGAGTGAGGACCGCCAGGATGGCGAGATAGACAACCGTGAAGGTAACCCACGCCCCGGGGTTGTTCACGGGAACCCAAGCAAAGACAAACGCCAATGCACAGAGGGCTGCGTAGAGGCAAACGTCGAACAGCACCAGGCGCGCGGGATACGCCATCTGTCTGATCACCGCGGGCGTGAAGAACACGAACTGCAGCGCGGGGACGGTGACGCACGCGGCGAGAATCGACCAGCAATAGTTAATGCCCTGCTTGGCGGTGTCATCAGCGAAACAAGTCCCTAATGCCAAGAAGGCTATCATGGCAACAGTGAAGCCGATACAGGTGCTTTTCACGAGTTGTCCGAGGTTTTCCGCGGGCGTCTTTTTATCGGTGTCGATAATGTCCCTGTTAATCATTTCGGTCTCCCTTCCTTCGTTTCGACTGCTTCAGACCGAGCTTCGATTTGACGTCGGGCGCATACTGGCGCGAGATAACGACCTGCTCACCGTTTTCCAAGGTGGCGATGATCCTGCCGTTGACGTCGGGCTTGAGGGCGGTGATCGCGCGGAAGTTGACGATGCAACCTTTCGCGATGCGCAGGAAGTCGCAGTCCGCCAGGCGCTCCTCCATCTCGTAAAGGCGCAGGCCCGTTTCGAGAACCGTGTCGGCCGTATAAATGAACGTGTGCTTGTCGACCGACTTGATGAACAGGACGTCTTCTGCGCTCAGCACGCGCGTGCAGCCGTCGGCCGTGCCCGTCACCTTCCTGTCAAGCATGCGCAGCCGAGCCGCTATATCAAGCACGCGGCGATCGACCCTTACGCAGACGGTCGTGACTTCTATATCTTGAGCTGCTTCTCGCTCTTCGATTGTGATCTTCATGCGTCCTCCCTTCGGGTTGCTCTCATGCTAGCTGACGAAGATAGCTGAACCTTCGGCGTTTAACCAAGCTGCGCAGTCGAGGAACCAAGATGCAGACTAGGCGAGCTGAACAGCAAGAGAGACCGTAGTCACGCATCCTCGGATCGAGCCCGAAAAAGCAATCCTTGCCGCTCATGAACACCGGCACGTGAAACGCCATGCTCAAGAGCACTTAGCTCGAAGAACCCCCTCGCATGCAACTATCGAATCCGGGAAGCTGTCCGATTGGTCGTGCACGACGACGGGCGTACAATGGGTGGATACCAACAAGAACCTGCCCTCCATGCCAACTCCGCCACCTGACGTGATGGGCGATCCGATTGCTCTTCTGGATTGCCTTGAGAAGAACGCTGACGGAATCACCGAGCAGGATTCCAAGGGGACTGCATTTCTTCATGTTGTTCCTATCGGCAAACCCTGCCCCCAGTTGGAAGCCATCTTGGGCATATCGGCCTTGGAGACGGTGTTGTGACTCATATTAGCAAGTCTTCGCTCGACGGAGTCGGCGTTAACGCTAGCGCCGAGTTCGGGAGCACATTGAGGTCATTCGCATTTCCCCATGCATTTGAAAGTGGAACCGTTGAACTCTTGGGTGAATAAGCCGCCTGCGACGATTCTTTCGGTCATCGCTCTTGCACATCCCTTCTGATCTGTGGAAACGTAAGACGGTAAAGCCGCTAGCTACGATTCACGTCGCTAAGAGGGAGGCCGAATGCGGTCTCCCTCGTTTTTCTCGTACCTTATCGTGTATGCCGTGATGTTTGAGCAAATTGGATACACGCAAGCCAACGGCACTATCTACCTGCATGAACGAGACGAATATGCTGTCCTGCTCCATCGGGAGAACAGTGGCGTCGTATTGATGGGGTCGAGCGCCAGGCCGACGGGGCCCCTTGCTTCGGGAACAAAACGTCAAAAGAATGCGCTCATAGTGGACTCATGCGGTTTCGGGTGCACTCACGTGCGGCTTCACGAGGACGTTTCGCGAGATAGAGCTGCTGGCGATGATTACTTTCGGTTGGAGCTCTTCCCGTGGCCTGCGGGCAGTATTCCAGAGCTCGCGAACCGTTGACGGGGTTGAAAACCACCTGGCGCCGTCCTGCCCGGATCTCTCTCGGCGTCTTCGGCCTTTCGAATCCCATGGTTGGGCCGAAAGGTGGACCGTACCCCGGATCTCGGGGTACAGCGCCGCGTTCAGGTCGCGTTGGCGCCTGTGGGTTTCGCTCGGGACGGGCAGTCATCCGCGACCGCGTGCGGGGACCGAAGAATCTTCACGATGGTAGTTGACGCCTAATACCTTGCATCGTATAGTGTGTATAGCACAGTATATGACGAGAGGAGGTGTGCGGATGGAGGCCCAGATGAAGCGTGGCTTCCTGGAGGCCTGCGTGCTCGCGGCCATTTCCGGCGAGGAGTCCTATGGCTACCAGATCGTGAAGGACGTGCCGGCGAGCATGGGGCTCACGGAGTCGACGCTCTACCCGCTGCTCAAGCGCCTGGAGAAAGCCGGGTGCATCACGGCGCGCTCCGCCGAGCACAACGGGCGGCTGCGCCGTTACTACCGCATCACGGACGATGGGCGTGCGCGCATCGAGGAGTTCCTGGCCGAGTGGCCGTCCGTACGGGAGATCTACACATACGTTGAGGGGGCGCACCATGACGCGCGATGAGTTCCTGGGCCGGCTGGGCGAGCTGCTCGCCTGCCTGCCGGCCGAACAGGTGGAGGAGACCAAGGCGTTCTACGCGGAGGCCATCGCCGACCGCATGGAGGACGGCATGAGCGAGGAGGAGGCCGTGGCCGCCATGGGCACCCCCGGCGAGGTTGCCGAGGCCACGCTCGACGACCTGCCCGCCGTGCCGCGCGCGATTGCGAAGACGCGCCGGCGCAGCACTGCGTTGCTGTGGGTGCTGACCATCGTGGGGTCGCCGGTGTGGGTGCCGCTCCTGCTGGCCTTCGCGGCGGTGGCCGTCACGGTCTACGTGTGTATCTGGGTGCTGGCGCTCTGCGTGTGGGTCATCGCCGCGACCCTCGGGGCCGTGGGCGCGGCGTCGCTCGCGCTCGTGGCGGCGGGTGTGGCCGTCGGCCACGTGCCCTACGTGATCGTGATGCTGGGCTGCGGGCTCGCTTTCATCGGCGTGGCCCTCCTCGTGGGCGCGGGCGCCTGGGAGGCATCCAAGCGGATCGCGCGCCTCTCGGCGCTCTGGGCGGGGAAGGCCGCCTCGCCTTTCTGGAAGGGTAAGGGCGAGAAGGGCGGCGCTGCCGCGCATCTCGCAGCGTAGAAAGGAGTGAGTACCATGACCAGCGCGAAGAAGATCTACCTCGCTGTGGCGGGCGGGCTCGTTGCCGCGGGTGTTGTCCTCGCGGGCATTGGCTTTATCGCCTCGGGCTTCGACCCGGCCGTGTTCACAACCCAAATCGATACGCGCGACAGCACCATCGTGCTCGGCGGCGTCGAGGTGGACGAACACGAGAGTGTCCCGTTCATCAGCCAGCTCGCCAATCTGGGCGAGATCGACACCTCCAACGTTGCGGACCCCGCCGCGCCCTAGGGGCGCGGAGCCCGGGCGCTCCGTCCGCCAAGCTGCGTAAGCCGGCGAAACCCGAACCTCGGCTCCAGCGCAACTGGTCTCAAGCCTGCGCCGATTCGCTCTCAGCGCCGCGCGGGGGCCCGCTACGCATGCCCAAAAAAGTACGAGGAGAAAGGAACGCGATGACGACAGTCACGCCCCTCCGCCTTCACGGGGTCACGCAGGACGGGGAGCGACTGGGCCGGGCGGTGGGACTGTGCTTGGATTGGCTACACTGATATGGACAGTTCCGTGAGGGGCGCGAGAGACGGGACTCCGGGGAGATCTCCGAGGAGGAGTACCTCGACTGGAAGCGTGGGTTCAGTGGAGCATGAACCTAATCTCTGTCTCTCTTGCTTTTTCTGATTTGTTGAGAAGCCGGCATTTGGGGGCATTTTGGATATCGAACAGTTCAAACAAGAAGCTGAGAAAATAAAACAAAGCCTGAGTGCCTTGAGAGTCGCCGAGCGCAATGCAGTGATTCCCTTCATGAACGGTGACTTTACCCAATGGGATCTATATCTGGCATCCTCCTCTGAATATGCGATGAGATTGATAGACGGATTCATCTCCATGCTCGAGTCGAGGAATCTTGTTTGCGTCGCCCAGCTTCTCCGCGCACAGGTTGGAGTCTGCCTGAGGACATTCGCGTTATTCGCCGCGGAAGACCAGGATGACTTTCTCAAGCAGGTGTTTCAAGGTGTGCCTGCGAACAAGCTGAAAGATTTCTCGGGTGAGAAGATGTCTGATAGAAGACTTCAAGACTTACTCGAGAAGTTCGATCCAAAGGTAAAAGATGTATACAAGGTGACGTCTGGATTCGTTCACTTCTCCACTGATATTCTGTCGAGCATTGGTGTGCCTGGGGAGGGCTATGAGGTCGAGTTTAATTTTGGAGCCGAGCCCAACGAGAGAAACAATGTGCCTCTCGTGGAATACGGCAAGGCGTTCTGCCACTATGTCGACCTGCATCTCCAGATGCTCCATAAGGTGATTGCTTCGGATGAATGGTATGCCGATCGATTCCGTATCGATTCCGATGGTCCTGCAGACGAAGCCTCGACAAGCGAGAAGGTGTAGGTCAAACGCATTGACGCTGCCTTGACAGCATCCCGATAAAATAACGAATGGGAGGTTCCCTGCGAAATGTGCGCCTCTGTATATTCTCGCTAGGAAGCCCCCGACCGATAAGCCGTCGTTAAGTTCAATTTGAGTTCAGCTTGGGTACCCGAAAATCGCCCAACTCTGAAAAAAGGGGAGACAACGGTATACCATGTAGACGAGAGGCTATGGAAGTGCACGATTTGATCACTGAGTGGGAGTAGAACACACGTTCTGTATAACGTTATAGCACCAGGTGGCAGGCGTAGTTTCAATCGAAGCTACGCTTGCTGCTATATATGGGTCGATGGCGGTATCAATGCCCACGATGCTTCTGCTTGCGCTTCAGCTTTCGCTGCTCGAAGCGCGCCTCCGCCTCATCCG
>NZ_QRYG01000032.1:7271-9708 GCF_003462845.1 Collinsella sp. AF15-51
TTTCGCTGCTCGAAGCGCGCCTCCGCCTCATCCGCGCGACGCTGGCTTCTTGCGCGGGCCGATTCCTGCTTCATCGCCTCCCGCTGACTCGCGAGCGCCTGCTGCGCCTTGGTGCCCATCGCCGGCTGCTTAAGGGCCTTCGACGCCTCGCGGGCTCGGCGCTTGGGGTTTTGCGGGCTTGCTCGTCTCGGCGGGATCGCCACCGAAGAACGCGAGCTCCGCCCATTTGCTTGTAACGAATTGCAGGATTTCCTCATCGGACGGTTCCGCGCCGAAGACGATGCGGGCGACGCCGTATGTTCTGTCCTCGGCGTGTTCCGCCAGCCCGACCCAAAATTGGCCGTCGTGATATACGGTCAGGGTGGGCGACACGCTGATCTGCATGGCTGGTTCCTCCTTTATGTAGATGACCATGCAGAGAAGGGACAACCAAGGAGGCAGGTTACTGATGCGGACTCCCGCACGCCCACGACTACCCGACGGGGACTGTGTTTTCATCTCTGATGCCCGCATTGTAGCACGCGCGGATTTACGATGTTGATTGCCGGCGCCTAGACGGAGATGAAGGCGGTTCGATCTAGGTCAAGCCGGTCGCTCGTTCATGAAGCGGCCGATTCCCTGAAAATAAAAGGCGCCCACGAGGACACCTACAGGCTATCTTCGAACTACTTGGTTTGGGGCAGACGGAGGAAAAAATAGGGCAGAATCGCTCTCACGATCCCGCCCCGCAAACCCGAGGGTTTCTAACTGGCTCCATTATTCCGGGCTTCTCAGTTCTGTCATTGACCCAGGTATCACCCGTCTCCTATAGCGAGTGAATATAAAAATAGGGCAGAGTCGCTTGCGCAAGTCCGCCCCTAAAACCGTGAAGGTTTTGCTATCTGCAGGCTATTCTACCAACCCGAGCGATTCTGTCAACCTGCGAAGGAACTCGAGCGCGGAGCGAGCTGCGGCGTCGGGCCCCTTGCCGGGCAGCGCCTCGGTTTCGCCGTCGGCCCTGGCGAACATCTCGGCGAGCTCGGATGCGGCGCGCGAGCGCGAGGAGCCCTCGGGTACCAAGCCGGAGTGCGCCACGAGCACGGTCGCGACCTCCTGCATGGCCGTATTCCCCATCCACTTCCTCCTGGTCGCCTTGGGAATTCCCACGGCGGCCACCCTTCGGGAGACGCCGCTGGACGCCGAGCCCCGGGCGGCGCCCCTCTCGGCGAAGCAGTTGATCAGGCACGAGCCGTGCGCGGCGCAGTTGCGGACGGACTTCACGCGCTTGAGGTCGTAGTGGGAGGCCTCGAGGCGCCTGTCGCCCCATCGCCTGGCGCAGAAGCGCACGAAGTCGATGAGGGTGCCGAACGAGGTGAGCTCAAGGAAGGCCCAGGCAGGCATGTCGCCGGAGTACTTCGCGTAGAGGCTCGAGCTGTAGGGGCTGCGGCCGCTCATCTTGAGCTCGCGCAGGCGGTACTCCCTGTTTGCAGTGGTAAGCGATGCCATGTAGTCGGCCACGATGGCGTAGCCGTCCTCTCCACGGTCCTCCATCTCGCGAAGCAGTGTCACCTTCTGGAAGTGCTCGATGTCGAGCGTCATGCCGAGCAGGGCGTGGCGCAGCTCCTGGTCGAGCGCCGCGAGCAGGCGCAGCTGGCCGAAGTCGAGGTCTACGTAGCGGCCGTCGCGCGGGCCTCCCTCGTATTTCGAGAAGAGTTTGCGGTAGGATGCGAGCTTGAAGAAGTTGCACTTGTCGCGCAGGTAGTCCGCGGCCTTTTCCTCGGAACACAGCTCGAAGGCTACGCCCTTCTGCTTGAGGTGCTCTATCTGCTGCTCGATCGTGAGGATCGGCTTCCTATCGTGGGGTTCGGCCATGCTCGGTCTCCTGTCATTGATTTGAGAATCCTATTCTACCAGCATGTTTGCCCTGAATCCTGAAGGCCCGTTCGCCAACTCATAAGCAAGCCACCTGAGACTACTCACTTTGTTCACGAATGGCGAAGACCTGCGACATGGGGTTTTGCAAATGGCGCGCAAGCCACCCGCGTTAATTCACTTGCGATTGCAGCTGGCGGCTTGCAGGCAAAAGGGCGGTTGAGTTTCAAAACGGGCGTTTTCGGCGCCATCGAGCCTCCAAAGGCGGCCCGCCGCGCCCTTTGGGACAAAAACAAAAACTCAAACCCCTGAGTTTGAAAAAAGTTTTTGAGGTTGTCCCAACTTTTGTCCCCGAAGCCGACGAAACGCGACATCGCGTCATTCGGCGGCACGCGTTCCGTGTCGATGCCGAAAACTGGGTGCAACTGGAATGACGGGACGACAGAACCAAAGCCATCGAGTGGGAATAGAACATACGTTCAATAAAATAATATAGTATTAGATAGCGGGCACGGTTTCAATCGAATCCGTGCCCGCTGCTGTATGTGTGTCCTTGCACGCCCAATATGTGCCGTAAAAGCCGTCT
>NZ_QRYG01000033.1:0-8695 GCF_003462845.1 Collinsella sp. AF15-51
ATTGGCGAAAATACGTTGGTGAAAATGGTGAAAAATATATTGACGCTAACACCAAGGCGATACTCGCCCACGACATCTCCCCCGTATGGGTCCCCTCCCCCGAGGTCGAGGGCATCAGGGACCTCGCCGGCGCCTACGACGGGGCGACCGCGCGCCTGGCGACCGCCAAGCAGCGGCTGCTCGCCTTCCTCGCAAAGCGAGGGTTCGCCTACGGCGGCACCACGCCCGCCGGCAACCCGAGGAAGTACTGGACCTACGACTTCCTGAGGTGGCTCGACAAGGTCAGGCCGGAGGACGATGGCGGGGTTCGGACGCTCGCCGCTCTGAGGAGCGAGGTCGAGGCCGCGGCGGAGGCCCGGGCGGATCTGCTCTCCGAGTACAGGGCGGCCGTGGATGCCAGCCCGATCGCCGCGGAGGTGGCCGCCCTCCAGTCGATCAAGGGCTGCGCCTTCGCGCTGGCCGCAGCCTTCTCGGCCGAGGTCGGCGACTTCACGAGGTTCCGTTCCGGAAGGCAGGTCACGGCCTATTTCGGCCTCGCGCCGAGTCAGAGGTCGAGCGGCGACTCCGTGCGGCTCGGAGGCATCAGCGGTGCGGGCAACGCGCTCGTGAGGAAGCTGGCCGTTGAGGGTTCATGGTGCTACGCCGCGGCGCGGCACCAGCCGAAGCTCATGCCGAGGGACACGGGCGTGCCCCTCGAGATAAGGATGCACGGGAGGAAGGGATCCGAGCGGCTCCTGCGGCGGCGCGAGGAGATGCTCGCCCGCGGCATGCCCCAGGCGAAGGCTAACGCGGCCACCGCGGCCGAGCTCGTGAGGTGGCTCTGGGCCCTCGGCATGATGTGCCGGGAGGGCGCGGAATAGACATAGCCCCCGCCCCGGCGAGCCGGGCGGCCTTCGGGGATACCCCCTATTTCGCTGTGCGCGCGGAGCCCTCCGCATGCGCCTCGACAGACTTGGGGAACCCCGCCGAAGGAATGGAGTGCGGGCCGACAGAACGGTATCCGCGGATATGAGACTGAGCCGAAGGCGTCGATGACATGCCGGGGGCGGACCGGGACGGGTTAACGGCAGGCCCCGCCGACCGATTGCAAGCGGTCGGCGGGGCCATTGTGGCTCTTGACAGCGGATTGGGTCATATGAGCGAAAACCCGCCAGAGCGAGCAAGGTGCCTTGAAACGAGGCGGCATTGATCTTTTGATCATGCCGCCGAAGTTGAAAGGCAGATTGCCGTTCTGGCGGGTTTGCAGCGTCAACTAGTTACGCGGTTCGTAGAACCGCGTAACCCCTAGAAACGGTTGCCGCGGAAGCCGCCGCCGTTACGGCCGCCACGGTCGCCACCGCGACCGCCGCGGTCGTTACCACGGTTGCCGCCAAAGCCGCCACGGTTGCCACCGCGATCGCCATAGCCACCACGGTTGCCACCAAAGCCGCCGCGACCGCCACGGTCGCCGCCACGGTCACCAAAGCCGCCACGGCCACCGCGATCGCCACCGCGACCGCCGCGGTCACCGCCACGGCCACCGCGATCGCCAAAGCCGCCGCGACCGCCACGGTCGCCGCCACGGCCACCGCGCTCGTCACGGCCGCCGCGAGGACCGCGGTCCTCGTCCAGGCCCATGGCGACGAGCGGAGCGATGACCTTATCGAGAGCGGCCATCAGCTCGGTGGCCTCCTCGTAAGAAAGCTCGGGCAGGAGCTTCTCCTTCTTGTTGGCAAGCTCGACCAGGCCCTCAGCGGCATCCTCGGCAGCGAAGACAACGATCTTGCGCATATCGCCCTCGGCGTCGTCGATGCGGCCGACCAGATCGGCAGCCTCGGCCTCGGCCATCAGACCATCGAGCTCACGAAGGCGCATGCCCAGCAGGTCGGACATTTCCTTCTGCTCCATCTTGGGCTTGAGGTCAAGGAGCTTAATGGCGCGCTCGATGTTCGCCATGCGCTCGGCCTTGGCCTCCTCCTCCTTGGAAATAGCAAAGCGACGGCTACGCAGCAGGCGAGCGGCCTTCTGCATCTTGTCCATCAGCTCTTCGTCATCGTAATCAGCGGCGGCCTCGACAACCTCGGCCTCCTCCTCGGCGGAAACCTCGTCAGCAGCCTCAACCTCAGCAGCTTCGGTCTCCACGGTCTCGACTGCCTCGACCTCGGCAGCCATGGTCTCGTTCTCGGTCTCGTTCATGATCTCTTCGTTCTCAGACATGAGACTCCTTCTTGGCCCTCTCGGGCATCATCGCCCCATTCGCGGGGCCCGTCGCGCACTCTTTGCGCTTTATACATTCATGCCTCTCGGCAAAACGTCCATTAGTTTATGGTGTCGCCATCCAATCTAGCTGCAGAATCTATGTGCACACATTAATGCGACATGTGCGACTCGCGGCGAGCGTACACCAGCGACACCGCGAACCCGACAACGGCAATCACGGCCGCCACGCGCACGGCGGCTGCAAATCCTATCGCCTGGGCAACGTCCGACGCAACGCCTGCGGCGCCAGCAGCCACCGCAGAACTCGAAAGCAGGCCGATAAACAGCGACGGACCAAACGACGCGGCAATCATGTTCCACGTGTTAAGCAATGCCGTTCCGTGAGGATGCTCAGCGGCGGGAAGCGTCTCCAAACCGGCGGTCTGCGAGGGGCTCAGTACCAAACCGACGCCGGCATACACCACAACGGTCAGCAGCACGACAACGCCGATGTTCATGCTTGCCGCGGTCATCGAGATTGCCGTCTGCCCCACAGCGATCAGGGCAAAGCCGACCGGCAGCAGCGGCCACGCACCACGGGCATCCATCACGCGTCCGCCCACAATCGAGGTCACGGCGTTGCAGGCGATCGCCGGCAAAATGAGCAAACCCGCGACAAGTGCGGTCATGCCGTATGCGCCCTCAAAATAGAGCGGCAACAAAACGCTCATCGAGAACGTCGTCATCATCGACACCACCACAAGCAGGCATGCAGGCCAAAAACGAACGCTCGCCATGGGACGCACGTTAAGCACCGGATGCTTGAGCTTGAGCTGACGAACCGCAAACAGGCCGAGCACCACAACAGCGGCGAAAAGCGTCGCGATACCGGCCATCACATTGGTCGAGAACTCGCCTACGGAATACACGAACGCCGTAATGCCGGCAGTGAGCAAAACAACCGACAGAATATCAAGCGTGGTGTTCGAGCGCTCTCCGACATTCCGAACGAGCTTTGCTGCCGCCGCGGCGACCACGACACCGCCCACCAGCGGCACTACGAACACCGCCCTCCAGCCAAACAACGTGCACATAAGACCACTAATCACGGGCCCAAACGCCGGCCCTAGCGTAATGCAGGCACCGCCCAGGCTCAGATACAGACCGAGCTTCTCGCGCGGAGCACAAGATAGCACCACATTCATCATGAGCGGAAACAAGATGCCCGATCCCGCAACCTGCAAAATACGACTTGGCAGCAAAACGGTAAACGACGGGGCGACCAGGCACAGGACTTCTCCGGCGACCATGCATCCGCATGCGAAAAACAGCAGCTTGCGCGTCGAGAAACGACCGGACAGAAAGGCCATGATAGCCGTAAAGATCGACGTCACGATCATGTATCCCGAAACGAGCCACTGCGCCGTGGTAGCGCTCACCGAAAAGACCGCCATGATGTCGTGCAACGCCACGTTAATAATGTTCTCGTTAAACGCGGCGACAAAGGCTGCAATATACATTACGACGAGAAACGCCGCAGTGGCCGATGGCGCTACTTGAACTTGTTGCTGAGATTTGCTCCCCATGCATTTCCTTCCTCTTGGAACGACAATCGCATCGCCCCGGAGGAACAGTCCAGGGCGAGAATGAGCCCTAGACTTACGCCAGACGCCGCAACACGACGAATCTGGCCACATGGTCCAACGTCGAAAGATTGTAACGCTGACGCGCAGCTTTCCTTCCGCGCTATTATTAAAAGTCCACGAAAGCACGAGACATGAGGAGCCCGCCATGATTAAGCCCATCATGAAATCCGAGTTCTTTTTGCGCCTGCCTTCCGAAGACGCGGGGCCCGATGATGCCGCGACCGGGCAGGACCTCCTGGATACGCTCCATGAGCATGAGCACGAGTGCGTGGGCCTCGCCGCCAATATGATCGGCGTGCGCAAACGCATCATCTGCGTAAAGGACGGCAGCAAGTCGCTGCTTATGTACAACCCGCAGATTCTTGAGCAGGTCAATGCCTACCAGACGAGCGAAGGATGCCTCTCGTTGATCGGTGAGCGCCCCTGTACCCGCTACCGCCGCATTAAGGTGGAGTATTTGGACGAGAACTTCGTCCACCGCATCAAGAACTTCTCGGGCTACACCGCCGAGATCATCCAACACGAAATCGACCACTGTTGCGGAATCGTTATATAGTTCCGCCGATTCAAGAAAGCTCCCTGCAGCAAAACAACTGCAGGGAGCTTTTCATAGTGCGGAGCTTCTATCCCACTAGCTCTGACGGTAATGGTCAAAGAAGTCGGCGAGGTCTTCGAGGGACTCCTTGAGCACTTCCATGCGCGGCAGGTACACGATGCGGAAGTGGTCGGGCTCGGCCCAGTTAAAGCCGCCGCCGCGGGTGATCAGGATCTTCTTCTCGTGTAGCAGGTCAAGGGCAAACTGCTCGTCATCGGTGATGTTGAATTTCTTGACATCCATCTTGGGGAAGATATAGAACGCCGCACGCGGCTTGACCACCGAGATGCCGTCAATCTTGTTGAGCGCCTCATACACAAAGTTGCGCTGCTCGTAGACACGGCCGCCGGGACGGATGTAGTCGTTGACGGACTGGTGTCCACCGAGTGCCGTCTGGACGATTGACTGAGCCGGCACGTTGGAGCACAGGCGCATGTTCGAGAGCATGTTGATGCCCATAATAAAGTCGCTCATGCAGCGCTGGTTGCCCGAAAGCACCATCCAGCCAATACGATAGCCCGCAATCATGTGCGACTTGGAAAGGCCGCTAAAGGTGACGCAGGGCAGGTCGGGAGCGAGCGAGGCAATCGAGACGTGCTCGTAGCCGTCCATGCACAGGCGGTCGTAAATCTCATCGGCAAAAATCATGAGCTGGTGTCTGCGCGCGATCTCAACGATGCCCTCGAGCACCTCGCGCGGATAGACCGAGCCCGTGGGGTTGTTGGGGTTGATGATGACGAGGGCCTTGGTCGCGCTCGTGATCTTGGACTCCATATCCTCCAAGTCGGGATACCAATCCGCTTGCTCATCACACAGATAGTGAACGGGATGACCGCCGGCGAGGGTTGCGCACGCCGTCCAGAGCGGATAGTCGGGGCTGGGGATCAAAATCTCGTCGCCATTGTCGAGCAGCGCGTTCATCGAAAGCTGAATGAGTTCGGACACGCCGTTGCCCGTGTAGATGTGCTCCATCTGAACATTGGGCAGGCCCTTGATCTGCGAGTACTGCATGATTGCCTTGCGCGCAGAGAACAGGCCGCGCGAGTTGGAATAGCCTTCGCAGTCGGGCAGCTGCTGGCGCATGTCCTTGATGACCTCATCGGGCGTGCGGAAACCAAAGGGTGCCGGATTACCGATGTTGAGCTTGAGGATGCGCTCGCCTTCGTCCTCCATACGGGCAGCCTCGTCGACGACGGGGCCGCGCACGTCATACAGGACGTTCTCGAGTTTGGCGGATTTAGAAAAAGTACGCATGGTGGTGCTCCTTGGAATTTGAGCTGAGGGATGGGGTTCGGGCTTGGAAACGTTGCGGGGCGATGATGTCTCGCCTTGGTCGGCGTCACCGGCGATCAGCCAGGTAACATCGACCTCCAAAATACGGGCGAGCAGTTCTGCCACATCGCGCCGCGGAATCGTCTTGCCGCTCACATATTGGCTCATCTGACTCTTGCCGAGTTTTTTGCCGAGCATCTCCGATGCACGGATTACGTCCGACTGGCGGACGTCGCGATCGGACATAGCCTGTCGCAGGCGATCGCAAAACGCCTCTTGGGCCACAGGAACCTCCTTGCTGGCAAAGTTCAATTTATAGAACACGAATTGAACCAAAGTTCAATTTAGGCAGCAGTATAACGCGCCACCTCATTCGAAAGTTCAATTTCATAAGAAAATGTACCGGACTCTGAGATTTGCCCAAAGCGGACAATGACGTGTACACGTTTAGAGGTATTCGAGGAAACGAGCCGCCGCAAGCGAAACGTCAGCGGTGCGGCATATGGCGTTGATCTGCCGATGGGGATGCCCTTCGAGCGAACGCACGGCAACATCGAACTGGCAGCGGCGCAAGATGAGCGCGGGAAGAATGCTCACGCCCAGGCCGTCCTCGACCATAGCCATAATCGCATAATCATCCCAGGTCGACAGCTTAGAGCGCACCGCCAGGCCCGCGCGGCGGAACAGCGGCGTGATCTCGTCGTCGCTACCGCGTTCCAGCAGAATAAACTGCTCGTTGGCCAAATCGGCAAGGGAAACGATCTCCGCGGTGGCAAGCGAGGAGTCCGCTGGCACCACGGCCATCAGCTCGTCTTGCACTAACGGCCGCGACGCCATGCCGGCGCCGCGTGGCTCACGCGGGATAAAGCCCAGATCGCAGCGGCCCTCTGCCACCCATTGTTCAATCTCTGAGTAATCGCCCATCAGCAACTCATAATCGACGTCCGGGTGATCGGCGCGAAAACGCGCAATCACCGGCGGCAACACGTGGGTCGCCACACTCGAAAACGTACCGATGCAGATTTTGCCGCGCATGAGCCCGCGCATCTCATCCACCCGTCGTTGCAGGCGGCCAAACTCTTCGCATAACGCCTCGACTGCCGGCATGACCTGCCGCCCATCGGCAGAAAGCACTACGCCCTCGCGGCTTCTATCGAGCACTTTAAAGCCCCAGTCGGCCTCGAGATCGGCCACCATACGGCTCACGCCCGACTGCGAATAGCTCAGCCGCTCGGCGGCGCGCGTAAAACTGCCGGCGCGCACGGTCTCGAGCAGCACCTGCATCTTTTGAATATTCGTCTCCACGGCACCCCTCCACCTTTGCATGAGTCTTTGTCATGTTATCCATGCATTATATTCGCTTTTCTTCTAAAGCCAGTTCACCCATAGTGAACATGCTCGGATATAGAGGGGATGTCAGCACATGAACAACGGACTGTTTGCGTACTTAGCAGCATTGCTATTGTTTGGCTCCAACGGCATCATCGCCGCCGTCATCGCACTGCCGAGCTCCGATATCGTGCTACTACGCACGTTTTTGGGCGCACTCTCGCTTGCCGCCATCCTCGCCATCACCCAACGCCATAAGTTGCAGGCGCCATCTCGCCCCCGCGAAGCCGCAGCCCTCCTCCTCTCGGGAGCCGCGCTGGGCGCCAGCTGGATTTTTCTGTTCCGCGCGTATCAGACGATTGGCGTCGGCGTCTCCTCGCTGCTGTACTACTGCGGTCCCATCATCGTCATGGCCCTCTCACCGCTTATCTTTGGCGAAAAACTGACCGGCGGCAAAATCGCCGGGTTTATCGCCGTCGCCTGCGGCGCTTTTCTCATTGCGGCGCAAGGTCTCGGCGGCAATATGCCCATTGTGGGCATCGTCTGCGGCATCGCCTCGGCCTTCTGCTATGCATTGATGATCATTGCCAGCAAGAGAGCGCCGCACATCGAAGGCCTCGAGAACTCCGCGCTCCAGGTGAGCGCTGCCTTTGTGACCGCGCTTGTCCTCACACTCGCCACTCAGGGAGTCCCCTCGTTCTTATCCCCCGGCATCGCCGCAGGCATAGATTGGCGCGCCGTCGCTATGCTCGGCGTCGTCAACACCGGCATCGGTTGCCTGCTCTACTTTAGTGCCGTCGCCAAGCTGCCCGTGCAGACCGTCGCGGTCGTCGGCTACCTCGAGCCACTTTCGGCCGTCGTATTCTCCGCCATCCTCTTGGGCGAAGCCATAACGCCGGTCCGCCTGATGGGCGCCGCGCTTATCATCTGCGGCGCGATCTTTTGCGAACTCGCCGGCAAACGCGCAAGCGCCAAGGCCGGTATCGCCCAGGCAGCACGCGCCTAAAAGCCCCTCTTCAGTTTCAAAGCAGGGTCTGTCCGCGGTTATCACATTGCAGCAGAACCATTCAGCGGATGCGCCCCTATTTTGAAATGCTACCTGCGTACGTGAATAATCCCCAGCTGGGGATTATTGTCTTAAATAATCCGATGAGCCACACTGCTCATATATGTATGAAGACGGCATAAAAGTACGCCTACGGCCTCGCCATCGAGCGCACGCAAACGATCCTGCTGCCCGTCTCCAAGTACATTGATCAGCTCGACCGTCTGCGCAACGACGAGACCTATCCCGTGCCCGCCGACAACCTCGTGTTTCTCACCAACAGCCCCGACCCGCTCACGCTCGACCGCGACGTGCTCTACTCCATCCTGGACAAACACCCCAAGCGCGCCAAGGCATACTGGTTCATCAACGTACATGTCACCGACGAGCCCTATACGCACGAGTATTCCGTCGAGACCTTTGGCACGGACTTTTTGTTCCGCGTGCGCTTGGACCTGGGCTTTAAGGTCAACCAGCGCGTCAACGCCTACCTGCGCCAGATTGTTGGCGACCTGATGGCGTCGGGCGAGCTACCGCCGCAGCATCACACCTAAGCGTCGCCGATACGCCCGAACAGGGCTTATAGGACAAAATGTGTGTCTACTTTAGGGGCATCGGCGCAGGTCGATG
>NZ_QRYG01000034.1:0-7911 GCF_003462845.1 Collinsella sp. AF15-51
CCTCGCGGTGACATCGTTTTTATGTCAACCTTGGTCTAACAGAGCCAAACAATTTGTCAAGGGTTAGAGGGTTTGAAAATCTACCATTTCTACCCCGTCCCCAAATGGCAGGTTTGCTACATGCCGGCAAAGCCTGTCTGACGCAGGGCCTCGTAGAGGACGATGGCGGCGCTGTTGGAGAGGTTGAGTGCGCTGATGCGGTAGTCATCCGGGTTGACGAAGTTGCCGCAGATGTCCTGTTGAAGGATGGCCTCGTGGCTGTTCTCGGTATGCCCGAGCGACTCCTCATGAGCCTCCCAGGCATCGGCGTTATCGAGTGAGTCGCAATCGCGTAGCATGGGGATGCGCTCGCAGCGTTCGGACGCCGCGGCAAGCAGTGGCTCGGGAATCCCCGAGCTCTCGCTGCCAAAGACCAAAAAGTCGCCGTCGCGGTAGGTGCTTTGCGCATAGGTACGGCGCGCCTTTTTGGTCAGCAGGTGCAGGCGTTCGTCGGCGGGGGAGAGGCCGTTGCGCGCAAGGAAATCCTCCCAGCCGGCATAGGTCGTCACGTCCAAGTTTTGCCAGTAGCCCAGACCGGCGCGACGCACCGTCTTGTCGTCGAGCGAAAACCCCAGCGGCTCCACCAGATGCAGACGGGCGCCGGTAACCACGCAGGTGCGGCCGATATTGCCCGTATTGGCCGGAATCTCGGGCGCATACAGCACAATGTTGAACATGAATCTCCTTGGCTCAGAACGAAAAACCACCACGAAGGGTACCTTCGTGGTGGTTTGGTGGTTACGTAGGCGGAAAAATGCCCGCTTGGATAAACCTAGGCGCGGTGCCAGTCGGTCAGGCAAGCATCGAGGGAGGCGATGAGTGCATCCTTGTCCATGTGACGGCCGATGATGCACAGGCTCGTCATGCGGTCGCCCGTCTCGTCGTCCCAAATTTGCATGATCTCGGGGTTCTCGTCGATGATCTTCTGCTTCTCGCCCTCGGGTGCGGAATCAACAAACAGGCCGTTCTCCATCAGGCGCATCTGGTGGCCGGCCTGCTCAAACATGTAGCACATGTCCGGATTGCTGGCCTGCCACAGCGGACCCTTGACGCGAATGACCTCGTCGGGCCACTCTTGCTCAACAAAATCGGTGAACTTTTGCAGGTCAAACGGCTTGCGGCGCGAGTACACAAAGGTGTCGATGTCGTACTCGAGCACCTCGGGGTCGTCGTGCTCCTCGGGATGCTCCATGGCCTCGATCCAAGCGGCGGAGTTGTAGGCGCGCATAAAGTCGAAGCGGCCGGTGTCGAGCAGCTCCTCCATAGGAACCTCGCCGTTTTGGGCCTCGACAATCACGGCGTCCTTCTGCAGGCTGCGCACGATGGCCTTGAGCTCGGCGATCTGCTCGGGGCTCACGGTATCGGTCTTGTTGAGGATGAGCGTGGAGCAGAACTCGATCTGCTGGATGAGCAGGCTCTCGATGTCGTCCTCGTCGATATCCTCTGCCAGCAGGTCGCGGCCTCCGTTGAACTCGTCGTACATGCGGGCGCAATCGACCACGGCCACGATGTTGTCGAGTGCGAGCTTGGGCTCGCCGCCCACCTTGGCCTCGTCGCAGAAGCTCGAGATGGTGTAGGCGATGGGGATAGGTTCGCAAATGCCCGATGCCTCGATAATGATGTAATCGAACTTGCCCGAATCGGCGATGCCCTCCAGCTGGTTGGCCAGGTCATCCGAAAGCGTGCAGCAGATGCAGCCGTTGGTGAGCGGGATGAGGTCGTCGGTCTCGGAAAGGCCGCCGTCGGCGATAAGGCTGGCGTCGACGTTGATCTCGCCGATATCGTTGACGATCACGGCGGCGCGGATGCCGCCGTCGTTAGCGAGGATGTGGTTGAGCAGCGTGGTCTTACCGGCACCGAGGTATCCGGTAAGCATGATGATCTTCACGGGTTTGTTGGGCATGTGCCCTCCTTTGTTAGACATGGTTTACAGCTGAATCATATGCCAAACGCCTGCTCTTATACCCACGCGCCGGTAAATAACACAGGCTACTCCCAGGCTCCCCACACGTCCGGGCAATAGCCGACGGTTGCCTTCTTGCCGTTGCGCACAATGGGCTCGGCCAGGACCTGCTGATTCTCGAGCAACTTATCGAAGCGCTGGCTGGGGGTAAGGTGCTGGATGAGCGCGAGCGTCTCCTCGTCCCTGGCTTTGGGGTTGAGTAGCTTGTCGATGCCGCCGACTGCCTGCATCACGCTCGTGAGCTCGCCCTTGCTCATCTCCTTTTCCTTAAGGTCGATAAACTGCACTTTAATGCGACGCTCTTTGAAGAAGCGCTGTGCCTTCTTGGTATCGAAGGACTTTTTGGTGCCAAAAATCTGGATATTCATTGTTTGGTTCCGTCGTTCTAACGAACGGCGGTCACCTCGACGCTGCGAAGCCATCTGACGGGCAATCTGCCTTTCAATCGTCGGACGCGGGCAAAAGCCCAGCGTCCTCCTCTTTCAAGGCACCTTGCCTCGTCAGTTGACTTCTCGCTGTCGTTGTCAAAACATCGAGGCGCCCGTCGTTGGACTATCGGATAAAGTTGGTCCTAGCGCGATCGGCTTCGGGGGCCTCGATGCCGGCTGCCTGTCCTGCTTCGATACAGCACAGGAGCCAGGCCATGTTCTTGCCGATGTTTCGCATGGTGGCAAGGCCTTCGGCATCCTGGGCGGTCTCGCCCGGCATGGCACCAAAGACGTTGTTCCAGTACGTGGAGGCGACCACGGGCATCTGGTTGATGGTGAAGTACTTGTTGAGCACGTCGAACGTGGTTGACGTGCCGCCGCGACGGGCAACGGCGACAGCGGCGCCCGGCTTGTGCGCAAAGGCTTTGCTGCCTGCATAAAACGCGCGGTCGAGGGCCGAAAGGATGCGGCCGCTGGGGTGCGCATAGTAGACGGGCGAGCCAAAAACAAAGCCGTCGGCTTGTTCGGCGGCAGCGATGAGCTCGTTGACTACGTCGTCGTCAAAGGTGCAGCGGCAATCGAGCTTGCCGCACTGGCCGCAGCCGATGCAGTCGCGGATGGGCTTGGCGCCCAGCTGAAACACCTCGGTATCGATGCCCTCGGCCCTGAGCTGCTCGGCGACCTCGGCAAGTGCGCGGGCAGTGTTGCCGTTTGCCTTGGGGCTGCCATTGACTAAAAGAACCTTCATCACAAACTCCCTCTGCTGTCGGTGACTTCTGCGGAGGATTATCGCACGAGCGGGTAGATGGCGTGGGGCGCGATGTGAAGCGGCTTGTGTTTCACATCGCGCCCCGCAGCGCTAGTCCAGCTTGGTGCCCGGTACTTGCGGCGCCTCTTTAAGCCGCGCTTTGAGCTCGTTCAAAATGGAAACGGGCTGTCGGTCGACGCCGTCCAGATGGAGCGTGGCCACGCGAATGGGCGGCTGATATTCAAGCGAGCCGATGAGCACGGGAGAGCCCAGGAATCGTTCGATTTCGCTTGCGAGCTCATCGATTGCCTCGGGGCCGAGCTCATCGAAGAGTGCCACGAACGTTGGTCCCGTCGAGCGGAACAGGCGGCCCTTGCCGCGCGAACAATCCATGAGGCAGGCGGCGCTTTCGGCGAGCACGCGGTCGCCTGCATCGAATCCAAAGCGGGCATTGACCTCGGCGATATCGTCGACCTTAATGGCGATAAAGCCTGCCTTGCGCGCCACGCGGCGCATCTCTCCAATAGCGTTGATCAGGGCGTGAATATCGCCCAGACCGGTCACGGGATCGGTCGCATCTGCCAAGCTTCGGTTGATGATAATGCCAACGTACATGTTAGGCTCGGTATCGGTGCCGTCCAAGCGGTAGCCCGTACAGTCGCAAAGCGCGTATTTTCCAGTGGCATCCATGACGCGATACTGCATGTAGTGGAAGTGCCACGTGCCGCTGGCCACCATATCGAGCTCGGCGCGCACGTTGTCGCGGTCCTCGGGATGAACGCGGGCAAGCCACATCTCGACCGAATGATAGGGGTGCTGGGAGGGCAGGTCAAAATCGCGCACGGCATTAACCGACCATTGCGATTCGCCGGTATCGAGGTTGAGGATGAATGGATAGCGCGTTTCGGAGCTCATGGAGATTGCTTGGAACACCCGGTCGTTGCACGGAAACTGCTCGGCGATTGGGTGCTGCGGCGCGTCACTGTCTTTCGGTTGCTGCACACGATGCATAAGCTTATAGCGATACATCTTGCGATCGGCATCCATCGTCATCTGGCGACGCGTGTCGCCTGCAAGCGGGTCGACGCGCGAGCAGCCAAAACTAAAACTAGAGATCATGGGCGCTTTATCGTCTGATGTCGCCTCGATAAGGTCGGCGCGTACCCGCTCAAGGCGCTGCTCGAGCTCGGCTTCGCCTGTCGTGGGGGATACGAGTACAAATTCGTCTCCACCGATGCGGAACAGCATCTCATTGTGCTCCATGGTTTCAGTGAGCGCGCGGCAGATGCTCCGAATATAGCGATTGCCCTCGGCGTGGCCAAACCTATCGTTGCAGTGCTTGAGGTGATCGATATCAATATAGGCGCAGGTGAAGGGAGTGCCTTTGAGCCAGAGCTGATCGACATGGCGATCGAGCCCGCCACGGTTGCCTAGATTGGTGAGCGAATCGATATGGGCGCTGCGCTCAAGCAGCTCGCGTTCTTGTTGCAGGATGGCGAGCGTCTTTTGGAGCTGCTCACCAATGGCGCGCAGCTCCGTGGGCAGCGCGGCGATATCGAGCTTGTCAGTTGAGGCCCCATTCGCAAGTCGCTGAAGATGGGTGATGATTGCTTGCTCACCCAGGCGATACGACTCATTCATGATGGATAACCTCTCTCGGGGGGGCTCTCTCTCGGGGCCTCCCTCGGGGGGAACAACGGTTTACATCATATCCCCAATTCGATTTGGATTGGGGATATGAGTTAGCCGATGGGGACAAAAACCCCTTCGGCGGCGGCGTTTTGCGCGCGAACGTATCAGTTGTCGTTACCGTCATCGAGCAATACCTCAAAATCTTTCGCCGGCATGGGGCGGTAGTAGAGGAAACCCTGAGCGTAGCGGGCACCCATGTTGCGCAGCATGTTGGCCTGCTCATTGGTCTCGACGCCTTCGATCACAACGGGCAGATGGAGCGACTGCGCCATCTCGAGCATCGATGAAATGATGTGCGCACTACGGCCTTGATCGCCGTCGACGGGCGCAAACGTGCGGTCGAGCTTGATGACGTCGACGTTGACGTTCTTGAGCATCGCGAGCGTGGACTGGCCGGTGCCAAAATCGTCCATATAGGTCGAGAAGCCGCGGGTGTGCAGGTCGGCCGTCAGCTTATCCACGGCCTCGGACTCTCCCGTATAAGCCGTCTCGGTGATCTCGATACGCATGAGCTCGGGCGGTAGGTTGTATTGGGCGGCAAGCGCCCCCATATGTTCGGCAACGTCGCAGGCAAGAATATCCACGCGCGACACGTTAAGCGAGATCGGAACCACGCGAAGCCCCCGATCTATACGCTCGCGCAGCCACATGGCAACGCCCTGCCAAACGTATTTGTCGAGCGTCATCACAAAGCCGCTTTCCTCGAGAGCGGGGATAAAGGTGGCGGGCGAAATGAGGGAGTCGTCCTTGTCGATCCAGCGCGTGAGTGCCTCGGCGCCAATGATCTCGCCGGTTTCCATGTCGACCTGGGGCTGCAAGTAGTAGGTAATGCGGCCGTTTGAGAGCGCGTACTGGAATTCGGTCAGCGTGCGGTGGAACGCGATTTCGCGTTCGTACTCGTCGGGGCGGAAAATGGCAATGCGCTCCTTGAAGTCGCTTTTCGCGCGCCGATTGGTAAACATGGCCTTGGCCTGCGCATCGATGGTGATTTCCTCGCTGGGGTCGATGGGAAAAACGCCCATGGACGGTCAGAAACCCACGCCGTTATCGTGCTTGGCCACGGCCTCGCGAACGCGGCTATAGATTTGATGGACGGTGTCGTGCTCAAAGGGGATGAGTATGCAAAAGTCGTCTTGGCCCCAATACCCTGCGACGCCCATGTCGGCATTCTCGATGTCTTTGAGGACCGTGCCCACGTCGGCGAGCGTGCGGTCGCCCTCGACCTGTCCGTGCCATTCATTAAACAGGCGCATGTGGCCCATGTCGACCGTGGCGACGCACCAGGTGCCGTCGCGCCTTGTCTTGAGAAATGTATTGGCGCGCCGCATAAACTCACTGGGTCGATAGAGGCCCGTGAGCGAGTCGATGCGTTCGGCTATGGCGCTTTTACGCTCAGCCTCGGGTATGGGGAGGCTGTCGTTGGGAACAAGTCCGCCGGCCGTGCGAAGGCGACGGTCGAGTTCGCCTAAAACGGCGGTCGTCTGATGGGTTAAGTGCTCGTAAAAGGCCGGGACGACAAGACAGACGGGAGTAATGGTGTCGCCTGCGATTCGAATAGGAGCGAAAACGGCCTCTTTAAGGTGGCGGGTCAGTTGCTCGAATGCCTCGCGGCCCAAATCGTTGCTGAGCACGACGAACTGGACGCTTCGTGAACGGTAGACGCGACTCCTGCCGCGGGTGATCGACAGCATGCGGCCTGCGTATTCGGCAAGCATGTTGTCGACAGCCTCGGCCCCGTAGAGCTCGTTGAGCTTTGCCGTGCCACGAACGCGCACCGCTATAAGGCCCGTCTCGCAACGGTCGCGACGGCAGGCATCGATAGCGTTGACCAGCATGCGCTGCGTTCCGAGGCCAGTGGCGGCGTCGACGGTTTCGACAAGTGAGTGGTTGACGAGCTCGCCGACGTAGAGCGAGGGGACATTTCCGTCGCCATCGATACGAAACCCGCGAGCACGGCAGAGGACGTAGCCGCCGGCGGCATTGCGTACACGGTACTGCATGACTCGACGGTGCTTGGTGCCGTTATAGACTTGGTCGATGTCGTCGATACAGGCTTCAAGGTCATCGGGATGGACGCGCGTTTTCCAGTAATCGCGGTAGTTGTCTATATGCTCCGAAGGAAGACCGAGATCGCGCAAGGCACCTTGCGACCAAAGGATGCGATGTTTGTCCAAGTTCTCGATAAAGTAATAACGGCCTTCGTTGAGCATCGAAAACGCGTCGAAAACGCGGTCGCTTATTTCGAAGTCGTCGGCGTGGACTTGCGTGATATTGCGTCGATCAAGGTGCATGGCATGACGTAGCTTGTAGTCGTACATGCGATGATCGGCATCGAGCGTCATGCGATTGGAGGCTTCGCCCAGGGCGGGGTCGGCGTGTGACACTCCGTAGCTAAATGCTCATGTACGGTAAGGAAGCAAGCAACCGAAAACAAGAGATAGACCGCCAGCACTACACTATTCCGAACCAAAGACCAAAAGATAAGCATTGTGGGAAAATCTAAACTTTTGGATTTTCCTACAATGCCGACTACGGCGGAATCCTTCCCACTCCTTATATCTTTATTTCCGTATACATTGAATTTGTATTTAGTAAATGCTATAATGTCCCTATTCAAATTATAAATGTGTTGAATTAGTTACATGTACATATTTTTTGTGCCGCATAAATACCCTATTGAGGTTGTCGTTCTTTGTCCAGATGTGGAAACAATAAAAGGAAGGGAACGATACAGGGAGAAAACAGGCTATTCCGGCTTTACGGTTGAAACCTTATACGATACATTTATGCAGACAACACCACGGATCGGCTTTTGGCTGGACAATTCCAACCAAACACCACAGCAGACAGCAGAAACCATTCTGAACGCCAGAAAGTCGGTATGATTGTTACATATAAGGGGAAGAAAAATTTCTTTTAGGTACTTTCTTTCCTAAAACTAATGTGATATAATAGCATTATTCCAAAAAAGGAGTAAAGGAGTAAAAAAATAGGCTCTGTTAGACCAAATTTGACACGATCGGCTGTTCGTCGAACCGGAA
>NZ_QRYG01000035.1:0-2918 GCF_003462845.1 Collinsella sp. AF15-51
GTCCCGCGGGCCGCGAGGTGCGGTTCCGGAAGAGCTCGGGCGATTAGTGCGGCTCGGCTGAGGACGTCGCCGCCCTTGCACCTGCCGTCTATCGACCAGGTAGTCTACCTGGGCCCTTACCGGAAGGAGAACTAATCCCTGGAACGGCTTCCCGCTTAGATGCCTTCAGCGGTTATCCGCGCCGCACGCGGCTACCCGGCCGTGCCGTTGGTCGACAACCGGTTCACCGGAGGTGCGTCCACCCCGGTCCTCTCGTACTGGGGGCAGCCTCCATCGATTCTCCTGCGCCCACGGAGGATAGGGACCGAACTGTCTCACGACGTTCTGAACCCAGCTCGCGTACCGCTTTAAACGGCGAACAGCCGTACCCTTGGGACCTGCTCCAGCCCCAGGATGCGATGAGCCGACATCGAGGTGCCAAACCTTGCCGTCGATGTGGACTCTTGGGCAAGATCAGCCTGTTATCCCCGGAGTACCTTTTATCCGTTGAGCGACGGCCCACCCACTCGGGGCCGCCGGATCACTAGAGCCTGCTTTCGCACCTGCTCGGCTTGTGGGCCTCGCAGTCAAGCCCGCTTGTACTCTTGCATTCAAAAGGACGGTTGCCGACCGTCCCGAGCGGACCTTCGCGCGCCTCCGTTACCCTTTAGGAGGCGACCGCCCCAGTCAAACTGCCCGCCTGGCACGGTCCCCGAGCCGGTTGACGGCCTCGGGTTAGGACGCCGGTCGCGCGAGGGCAGTATTCCAAGGGCGGCTCCCCGGGGGCTGGCGCCTCCGGATCTGTGCCTCCTGCCTATCCTCTACACGCGGGACCAGCGGCCAATGCCAAGCTGCAGTGAAGGTTCACGGGGTCTTTCCGTCCTTCCGCGGGTAAGTCGCATCTTCACGACCAGTGCAATTTCACCGGGTCCATGGTCGAGACAGCGCCCAAGTCGTTGCGCCTTTCGTGCAGGTCGGAACTTACCCGACAAGGAATTTCGCTACCTTAGGACCGTTATAGTTACGGCCGCCGTTTACCGGGGCTTGGCTTCGGGGCTTCGCCTTGCGGCTAACTCCTCCGCGTGACCTTCCGGCACCGGGCAGGCGTCAGACCCTATACGTCGCCTTGCGGCTTCTGCAGAGTCCTGTGTTTTTGGTAAACAGTCGCTTGGGCCTCTCCACTGCGGCCCGCCTCCGCTCCCGGAGCAAGTCCGTTCACGTACGCGCGGGCACCCCTTCTCCCGAAGTTACGGGGCCATTGTGCCGAGTTCCTTGACCATGGTTGACCCGATCGCCTCGGTATGTTCTACCCACCCACCTGTGTCGGTTTGCGGTACGGGCGCGCACGCGCCTGCCTAGGGGTTTTTCTAGGGACCTCGGGCTCACTCGCTTCGCTCAGATGCTTCGTCCGGAGCCTCGCCCTCGTGCGGACCGGATTTCCCTGGTCCGCGGGCCGCGCTCCATCACGGGGACGTCCAGAACCCCGCCGAGCCACCCCCATCCGTCGCCCCGTCGGTCGTAGCGCCGCGTGCGCGGTGCAGGAATGTCTGCCTGCTGCGCGTCGGCTACGCCTCCCGGCCTCGCCTTAGCCCCCGACTGACCCTGGGAGGATTAGCCTTGCCCAGGAAACCTCGGGTTCACGGCGGACGAGTTACTCTCTCGTCTCTCGCTACTCATGCCAGCATTCTCACTCCCATGCGCTCCACCGCCGGTCGCCCGGCGGCTTCACCGCCCATGGGAAGCTCCCCTACCGATTCTATATAGATAAAATCCCGCCGCTTCGGTGTCCAGCTTAGCCCCGTGTATTGTCGGCGCATGTCCACTCGACCAGTGAGCTGTTACGCACTCTTTGAATGCATGGCTGCTTCTAAGCCAACATCCTGGTTGTCTGGGCGGACGCACATCCTTTGCCACTCGGCTGGAACTTGGGGACCTTAGCGGGCGGTCCGGGCTGTTTCCCTCTCGAGCACACAGCTTAGCCCACATGCTCTGACTGCCGCGCTCTGGGCCGCCGGCATTCGGAGTTCGGTTGGATTCGGTAGGCGGCGAAGCCCCCTCGTCCATCCGGTGCTCTACCTCCGGCGGTGAACGCGCGACGCTAGCCCTAAAGCTATTTCGGGGAGAACGAGATATCTCCGGGTTTGATTGGCCTTTCACCCCTATCCGCAGGTCATCGCCGCCGTTTTCAACCGACGTGCGTTCGGCCCTCCACGGGGTCTTACCCCCGCTTCAGCCTGCCCACGGATAGCTCACCCGGCTTCGCGTCCGCGGCGCGGGACTCAAGTCGCCCTGTTAAGGCTCGCTTTCGCTCCGGCTCCCTTTCGGTTAACCTCGCCCCGCGCCAGCGACTCGCTGGCTCATTCTACAAAAGGCACGCCGTCACACCCCGAAGGGTGCTCCGACTGCTCGTGGGCGCACGGTTTCAGGTACTGTTTCACTCCCCTCCCGGGGTGCTTTTCACCTTTCCCTCACGGTACTGGTGCGCTATCGGTCACAGGGTAGTACTCAGGCTTGGATGGTGGTCCACCCAGGTTCGGACCGGGTTTCACGTGCCCGGCCCTACTCAGGGACCGCGTCGCGCCGTCCGGTCTGGGTTCGCGTACGGGGCTGTCACCCGCTGCGGCCGGCCCTCCCATGCCGTTCCGCTCCCCAGCCGGACCTGCGCCCGGGGGCGGCAGCCCCCGGATGCGCGGCCCTGCAACCCCGTCGGCGGAACCCCTGCCGGGTATGCCCGCTCGACGGTTTGGCCATCGGTCCCCTTTCGCTCGCCGCTACTCGGGGAGTCTCGAGATTGATTTCCTCTCCTCCGGGTACTTAGATGTTTCAGTTCCCCGGGTTGTCCTCCCGGCCCCTATGTGTTCAGGATCGGGATATCCGTACTGCTACGGATGGGTTCGCCCATTCGGAGACCCCCGGGTCGAAGGATGTGTGCTCCTCGC
>NZ_QRYG01000036.1:0-2683 GCF_003462845.1 Collinsella sp. AF15-51
TACCGCCTCGCGGTGACATCGTTTTTATGTCAACCTTGGTCTAACAGAGCCTTATCGTTTGATGTCCGCCAACAATATCCCGTCGAATTTAAAATCGGCGAGTATGCACTTAGGATAATCAGGAAACGTCTTAACGTTAGGCTTCCAGCTCATGAGGCAGTTGGAATTGCCATGGCGTTTATCAATAACATGGCCGATTCGGACTCATGCGAAGTAGTTAAAGAGTTTAGCGCGGATATCTACGATCGTGTTCTGGAGGAGTCAACCGTTGCTGTTGAAAATCGGCTTGGCATTCAAGTTGATCGGGAAGGTTTCGATTACGCAAGGTTCGCAACCCATCTTCAGTACTTATTCAATAGGTTGAACTCTGGCGAAAGCATCGTGAGCGACAACCGCAAGATGTACCTCTCGCTCAAAAAAGAATATCCGGTGGCATCAATGTGCGCCGATGATATTGCTTCTGTTCTCAGCCGACTGACGGGGCGGGAACTTATAGACGAAGAAAGACTCTACCTCATGATGCACATCAATCGAATTGCATCGAAAACAAGGTAATTAGTTGGCAAAGGCGCGCGCTTTGCTGATGGTTACATATAAAACTCAACATGGGAGAAATGGTATTTATGGCAGATACAACCAAGCTCGCTGCCGAGATTCTCGAGATGGTGGGCGGCGCAGACAACGTTACATTTGTAGCTCACTGCATGACTCGTTTAAGGTTCAACCTTAAGGACGAAAGCATCGTAGACGATGCAAAAGTCAAGGCGATTGATGGCGTGATCGACATTCGCCATTCCGCGGGGCAATATCAGGTGATTGTGGGACCTAAGGTCGATAAGGTCTATGAAATCGTTGCCAAGGAAACCGGGATTGACGCCGGAGATTCCGAGGCAAGCGAAGGAGAGACTAAGGGCTTTCTGGGAAAGCTAATGAAGTTCATCAGCGGCATCATGATGCCCGTTCTTCCTGCCTTGATCGCATGCGGAATGATAAACGCCATCCTTAGCATTCTGACGACGGCGGGTGCTGTTTCCGCCGAGAGCGGAATATACACTCTGCTGTACGGCATGGGAAATGCCTGCATGTATTTCCTGCCCGTTCTTGTCGGATCATCTGCTGCTCAGTTCTTTGGAACCGATCGATATATCGGTGCGGTACTCGGCGCAATCCTGGTTTATCCGACTTTCGTTGCTGCGGCCGGAGCGGGCGATGCGCTGGATTTGCTCGGCATGAAGTTCACAATGGTGAGCTATTCCTCCACGGTGTTTCCTGCTATCGTGGCGGCTTGGTTCGCATCCGTTCTTAATAAGTGGCTGCGGGCGGTTCTTCCCGATGTTGTGGCATTTGCGCTCGTCCCGTTCCTGACGGTTGCTGTTGCCGCCCCCGTCTCGCTCCTTGTGATCGGCCCCGTTATTCAGCAGGCGAGCTCTTTGCTTGCGGCTGCAGTGCTGGCGGTCTATCAGTTCAGCCCCGTCCTTTGCGGCGTTATTCTCGGGCCGATATTCGGTCTCGTTATGATCCCCCTTGGACTCCATTGGGCCCTGATCGTGCTTTCCATCAACAATATTATGACCGTCGGCTCCGATCCTATCCTTGGACTTCTCTGCTGCAGCATGGGTGTTGTCGGCGCTTGTTTGGCGTTTGCCCTCCGCTCGAAGGACCCGAGTGAAAAGAGTCTTGGGTTCAGCTGTGCCATTACGGGCTTTTTCGGGATTACGGAACCGGCGCTGTACGGCATCATCTTGGTGCACAAGAAGATCATTATCGCTTCCATGGTCGCCGGAGCAATCAGTGCTGTTATCCCGGCGATTTTCAACACCTGTACGTTCGTTATGACGTCGAGCGGCATTTTTAGCTTCCCCGGTTATATGGATCCTTCTGGTGATATGAGCAGCCTCATCGGCGCAATTCTTTGCAATGTCGTCGGTTTAATTCTTAACTTCGTTCTCGTTTACATCCTGTATCGCCCTGATGAAGAGGCGGTAGTGGAGTAGACAATTATTCGGGATGTAAGCTGCCGAAAACCCCGCAGCAGATTGCATGTGGTGGGCTTGCCGTTGATTCACGCGAGCCCACCCTCATTTTTGGAGTGACTAGCTATGACAATTACTGCCGATATGACGTTTGGCGAAATCGCGCTCCTTCCTGAGTTCGCTGGCTTTGGCGAGCACCTTATGCTTTGCCGGCCTTCAACTTGGGAGCGCATGTGGAATAAACCCATTGTGTCTCATATGAATTCTGATGCTAATCCATATGAAACTGCTCGCGTTTTGCGTGGATTGAATCGAATTGTCGAGCTCGTGGATGACGGGAGGCAGGTTGCCTACGATATTTGGGATGAAGCCGACTGCATCCGTGATCCGACTCGGCGCAATACGAAACTGTTCTTCTTTCCCGGGAGACCTAGGGCTCCCTTTATCATTGCTGTTTCGGGCGGAGGTTATCAGAGCGTTTGTCATCAAGTGGAAGGCTTTCCCGTTGCCCCCGAGCTCAACGATGCGGGCTATAACGTGTTCGTGCTGTCATACAGGGTGAGGGTCGAGCCTTTGATGCCGCGCCCAATCGACGATTTAAATCGAGCCGTCCGTTTTGTCCTGGAGAATTCAGCGAAATTTAATGTCGCAAAAAGTTAGGCTCTGTTAGACCAAATTTGACACGATCGGCTGTTCGTCGAACCGGAAAA
>NZ_QRYG01000037.1:0-2320 GCF_003462845.1 Collinsella sp. AF15-51
CCGCTGCTGTATGTGTGTCCTTGCACGCCCAATATGTGCCGTAAAAGCCGTCTTCTTCAACGTCAAAGTGAATGGGCTTCATTTTTGCCTTTTAAAATCTAATTTTCACGATTTGCATTTTCATCCCGTTGTCACCGACCCTTGCGAGAAACCGGAAAAAGCCGCTGACAGAAGGGTCTCTCAAATCGTTGTAACCCAGCATGTAGCCCCGGCTGGTGACCTGCAGACGGCTGTTCCACGTGCCGATTTCCTTGGCGGCATCCGAAACCGCAAAATATGCCCCCACATCCTTGATTTTTGCAGTCTTAAGCCATGTTTTTGCGATCATCTTTACTGCCGTCCGATTGGCAGCATCAAAGACCAGCACACCGCCGGGGAAAGCGTCCGCCATCCCCCGCACCAGTTCCCGGACCTGCTGGGTCAGAAAGTAATAGAACACCCCGGAGGCGAAGAACACCGCCCCGCGGGAGGCATCGATTTTGCTAAACCATGCGGTGTCTTTCAGGTCGCAGGGGATATTTTGTTCTCGATCTCCGGCGGGCAGTAGCTGCTGTCGCAAGGCAATCACATCCGGGAAGTCCAGATTGTAGATCTTGCATCTACCGTTGTCGCAGGTTCTGCCGGTGTTGTCCAGCCCGCAGCCCAGATTGACCACCGCCGCATTGGGGTGGTCTTTCAGGTAATCCCGTACCTCGAAAGCAAGATCACCCTGCCGCATGGCCACCTCCAGCGCACCAAAGCGCTGCATCAGGCTGCGGGAGTTTTTCTCTGCCTCTGAAAAGTCGTAGTCGATCTGGTCGAGCAGGCGAACCGCTGTTTCATCCTTGTAAAGGTTCGGGTACAGCTCCGTACACAGCTTCCGGGAATACAGCGGAAGGATCAGCGTCTCCTGCACGGTGTTTTTCTCAATTTTACATTTCATAGGTTTCTTCCTCAGTGAATAAAAACTGTCATAATTGCCGCCAGCACAGCCGCTATGACCGTCATGCCTATCGCCATGTGCAGGATGGATGCAAAAATGCCCGTGCTTGATGCCCCTACTTCCGCGCCGTGACGCAGAGCCATTTTTTCTTTTTGCGTATCTGCACCTCGTGAAAACCCGCCTGCTCCAGATACGCCTTTAATTCAATGTCCTTGTAGATGGTCATGCCGCCGATGATCTGCGTCCACCTCTCGTCCTTGTCCGTATCGCCATTGCTCTCGTTGCAGATGAGAATTGTCCCGCCTGGCTTCAGCGTCCGCCAGACCTCGCGGAAGCATCGGGGCAAATCAGGCCAAAAATAGACGGTCTCAAAGGCCGTGGCGGCATCGAAGTAGCTATCCTCAAACACCATATCCGCCACACTGCCTTGCAGAACGGCGCAACGCCCCTCCTGAATTGCAATTCGGTTGAGCTTTCTAGTCTTCTCCGCGCTGACGGGCGAATAGTCGACGCCCTTGACGACGCCATGCGGGCATTTTTTCAGCAGCCGTTTTATGTTCGCCCCGCCGCCGCAGCCGCAATCCAGCACCTTGGCATTTGGCGCAAGTCGTAGAAATCGAAGTCCCCACCGCGCCACAGGGCTGTGCCCCAGGTTCATCATGGCAACCATAAGTTTTCCGCCGAGGCCCACGGGCTTGCGGGTGTTTTCAAAGAACGACATCTGGCCCCTCCGATTTCGTGCATTCCGCATAGGTCAACGGGAACGAGGCCTTCAGCACCGCGCTTTTCCGCACCGCCCAGCCGTTTTGACGCAGGAAACGCAGGTATTCCTCGCTCGTCCATCTGCTGTGGAGGGGAAATCCCGCCATGCTCATGAAAAAGGCTTTTGCCTTGCCGGAAACCGAGTTCCCCGCGTGGGTGAAGGTTGGCGCGATGAGCACGCCGTCGTCCTTCAGCACCCGCCTGATTTCTTGCAGGGCCTTTTCCGGATGCGGCACTATGTGAAGCGCGTTGGACGCGATCACCACTTCGAAGGACTTCTGCGCATAGGGCAGGCGGAACATATCCTGCACGGAAAAGTGCAGCTTTGCGGATTGATTGTCCCGCTTTGCTTTAAGGATCATCTTTGCAGAGGCGTCCGTAGCCTCGATGCGCGCCGCCGCATCCACGACGCTCTTTGCGATAAGCCCCGTGCCGGTGGCAACCTCCAGCACGGTCTTTGCTTTCACCACCGGCCGGATCAGCCCATACATCTTCTCATACGCCGCCCGGTCGTTTCGCATGAAACGGTCATACCGACCGGCGTTCTTGTCCCAGAAGCCCTCGCGTTCGTGCATGGCTATCGCCCCCAAACAGTTAGAGCCATCTAACTATAACACACGAATCATGCAGTAAGAT
>NZ_QRYG01000038.1:0-2246 GCF_003462845.1 Collinsella sp. AF15-51
TGTTAGCGTCAATATATTTTTCACCATTTTCACCAACGTATTTTCGCCAATCGCGCCAACGCGGATGCGCCGGATTCGCCAACGCGGATGCGCCGCTTTCGGCGTCTAGGCTCCCTCCTCCTTCCCGTCCTCGCCGCCGATGGATACGTCCTTCAGGCGGTACGACCGTCCCGTTATCTTGATCATCGCGCAATGGTGGCAAAGCCTGTCGGCCACCGCCGAGGCCGTGACGTTGCTGCCGAACACGTCGCCCCACCTGCCCACCGGCACGTTGGTCGTGACGACGGTCGACCGCTTTAGCGCGTAGCGCCTGTTGACCAGCTGGAACAGCAGGTCGGCGCCCTCCTTGCCGATGTCGAGGTAGCCGAGCTCGTCTATTATCAGCAGGCTGCAGTGCTCGTAGAACCGCATCCTGCGCGCCAGCGCCTCCTTCGCCGAGGCGTGCTTGAGGTCCTCGACCAGCCTCGAGCAGTCGGCGAAGTACACCTGCTTGCGGGCCATCACCGCCTCGTGGCCTATGGCTATCGACAGGTGGGTCTTGCCGACGCCCGGGCTGCCGACGAGCACGACGTTGTCGCCGCGGTCGATGAACTCGAGCGTGGCCAGCTGCTCGACCAGCCCGCGCGGCACGCTCGGCTGGAAGCCCCAGTCGAAGTCGGCCAGCGTCTTTATGTAGGGGAAGTTGGCCATCCTCGTGCGGCGCTCGTCGTCGGCGCGCCGCTTGAGGGCTATCTGGGCGTCGGTGAGCTCGAGCATGGCGTCGACCAGGCCCTTCCTCCCGTCGGCGACGAGCCTGACGTACTCGGGCACCGACGACGCCATGCCCTCGAGCCCCAGCTCCTCGAGGTTGGCCGCCAGGCGGTTGAGGGGGCTGGCCTGCACGGCGGCGCTCACAGCGAGCCCCCTATCGAGTCGAGCAGGCCGAGGTTGGCCGCGGCGGCCGCCTCGATGTCGCCGGCGGCGTCGCCGAACCACCGCTTGCCGGCCATGGCCTCGGCGTAGTGCGCCGGGTCGTAGGCCGGCCCGCCCGCCACGTGCGTGGCCACCAGCTCGCCGCCGACGTAGCAGTCCATCGCGCCGCCGGGCATGCAGACGATGCGGGCGGGCCTGCCGATGCAGCGCCTGGGCACCGACATGGGCTCGCCGTGCGCGCTCACCAGCATCGTGGCCGGCACCCTGGCCACGCGCACCACGTCGCCCATCGCCTCCTCGAGGGCGCGCAGGTTGCCGACGGGCAGCAGCGCGTCCTTCTCCTCCATGAACAGCGCGAAGGGAGGCAGCCCCGTGGTCTCGTTGGGCTCGGAGTTGCTGGCGTCCTCGATCCGCGCGACGATCTCGTCGATGTCGTCCCAGCCGTCGAAGTCGCCCTGGTAGGCCATGAGCCGCGACAGGAAGCGGTTCGACGACTCGACCTTGCCCTTCGTCTGGGGGCTGCGCGGGCGGCACAGCTTCAGCTCGAAGCCGGCGGCCTTGGCGAACTCGTACGCGCGCTGGACCTTGAGGCGCCGGCCGCCCTTGACCGTCACCAGGGCGGACATGTTGTCCGTGACCCACTCGCGCGGCACGCCGCCGAGCCTCGCGATCGTGGCGTACATGCACCTGACCAGGTCGTCGGTCGTCCTGGTCCTCGACCGGATGAATATGTGCCTGCGGGAATGGCCCAGCGTCGCCGCGAACACGTTGAACTCGAACAGCTCGCCGTCGCGGTTCGCCATCTTGACGGACTCCTTCCAGTCGAACTGCAGCTGCAGTCCGGGCGGCGTCTCGAAGCGCGGGTGCGGCTCCGGGCCGCCGGAGGCCCCGACGGCGATGCCGTTCTTGCGCATGAACTGGGTGAAGGCGTTGTAGCCGGCCAGGTCCTCGCCGGGATACCTGTGCAGCAGCCACTCGTGGATGCCCTTCTTGGTGACTCCCGGCAGCTGCGCCTTGGCGGCCACCTCCTCGATGTGCGCGTCGAACGAGCCCGCCCTGTCGCCGCGCCCGTCGTGGGGCCGCCCGCCCTCGGCCCTCCAGTACGACGCCACGGTGTGCCTGTCCTTGCCGTAGCGCTTCGCTATGTCGCTGAAGTTGGGCTTTATGCCCGCTTCCCTGTACATGTCCAACTCTCCGATCAGGTTCTTCTCCGCCACGGCCCGCTCCTCCCGAAAGCATCGTTCGCTCGTCGATCGAAGCGTAAGCCCCGGCGTTGGTGGAAATGGTGAAAATGCGTTGGCGCAAATGGCGGGATTGCGTTGGCATGATTGGTT
>NZ_QRYG01000039.1:0-2079 GCF_003462845.1 Collinsella sp. AF15-51
CAGACCGGAGGGCCCCCGGGGGCGGGAATCTGGGCGTACACATTTCCTACACATATAAGGACTCTCGGCTGGGTAAATATAAGAGGGAACCTCGTTTCCGAGATCCCCTCTTTCGCCTATCTACAGTAATAGACTCTTAAATACCTTATGCCAACAGCTTGCGACCGGACTCCTCAATCGCGTCAAGTGCTGCATCAGCCTCGGCGGCATCCGCGCCCTTGGCAAAGATATACAGCTTGATCTTGGGCTCGGTGCCAGAAGGACGGACGATACCCTTGTTGCCACCCTCGAGATCGAACTCAATGACATTAGCCTTCGGCAGGCCGTTCACGCAGGTGTTGTAATCCACGACGGCCTCAATCTTAGAACCGGCGAGCTCCGCAGGCGGGTTCTCGCGCAGACCGGCCATGATGCCGGCCATCTTTGCCGCACCCTCAGCACCCGGATAGCTCAGCGAAATCGTCTTATTGTGATAGTAGCCATACTTCTCGTACAGCTCGTGCATCGCATCGGCGAGGTTCTTACCCTGCAGCTTGTAATACTGAGCCATCTGGCAAATCAGCAACGAAGTGCTCACGGCGTCCTTGTCGCGCACATGGTCGCCAGCCAGATAGCCGTAGCTCTCCTCAAAACCGAAGATAAAGCGATCTACTTCACCAGCATCGGAAAGCGAGGTAATGATGTCACCGATGTACTTGAAGCCCGTCAGGCAGCGACGAAGCTCAAAGCCATACTCCTCGGCCAGAGCATCGACCATGGCGGAAGAAACGATAGTAGTAACGGCAACCTTCTTAGTGAGGTCCTCACCGCGGGCAGCACGGGTCTTGCAGATATAGTCGAGCAGCAGAACGCCCATCTCATTGCCGGTCAGCAGCAGATAGTCGTCGCCATTCTTAACGGCAACGCCAACACGGTCGGCGTCAGGATCGGTTGCAAGCAGCAAATCAGGGTGAACCTGCTCACAGAGATCGATGCCTTTCTGCATGGCCTGACGGATCTCGGGATTAGGATACGGGCAGGTCGGGAAATCGCCGTTCGGTTCCTTCTGCTCGGGAACAACCGTGACATCAGTGATGCCAGCGCGCTCGAGCACCGTGGTGACGGGAATGAGGCCGGTACCATTCAGCGGCGTATAGACAAGCTTGAGCGGTGCGCCAGCAATCTCCTCGGCAGAAAGATTCGTAACGCCGCGGGCGAGAACGGCGTCGTAATAACGCTCGAGGCACGAGTCATCGATCCATTTGACCAGACCCTGCTCAAGAGCCTCATCGAAGTCCATGGACTTCACGCCGGTGAACGTATCCGTCTCGGCGATAGCCTTAGAAATTGCATCGGCGGCCTCGCTGGTGATCTGGCAGCCGTCGGGGCCATAGGCCTTATAGCCGTTATACGGCGCCGGGTTATGACTAGCGGTCATGCAAATGCCACCGGAGCACTTAAGATCACGGACGGCCCAGGAGAGCGTCGGCACAGGAGAAATCTTGGGATACACGAGGGCAGTCACGCCGTTTGCTGCAAGAATGGCAGCCGTCGTCTTAACGAACAGTTCACCCTTATTGCGGCTATCGCGAGCGATGGCAACCGTCGGATGCTCAAAGGTCGTATTGAGATAGTCAGCAAAACCCTGCGTCGCGCGACCGACCGTATAGATATTCATACGGTTAGTGCCCGCACCGATAGTGCCGCGAAGACCGGCAGTACCGAAGGCGAGATCCTGGAAGAAAGCGTCGGTGATGGCGTCCTCATCACCCTGCTCCTTCATCGTGTTGAGCTCTGCGAGGAGCTCCTCGTCCTTGACATTGGCAATCCAAGTATCAAGCAGCTCATGAACATCTGCCATGTGAGTCCTTCCGTCACAATCAATAAAACGACCCGTGTAAAACAGGACAAGCGCATCAGCGCGCTAAAGCAAATATTAGTCCATTGAGAACAGAGAACCGGCCACAGAACGGTGAACGTTTATATTCACCGGTGGATGATTGGATTGATTTGATTACATAGAGAATGTCGCCTTTTAACGCAAAAAGGGGGAGGCCGCGAGGCCTCCCCCCTTCTAAGTTCGATGACGGCTCGGTGCCG
>NZ_QRYG01000004.1:0-132240 GCF_003462845.1 Collinsella sp. AF15-51
CGATTGGCGAAAATACGTTGGTGAAAATGGTGAAAAATATATTGACGCTAACAACATGGCGATCTCAGGGTTAGGCAGCACGCGGTCGGCGATCGAGCGCAGCGCCGACCCCCAGCCGGCGTCGAGCAGGGCATTCCCGCCCAGGACGAGCGCTGCGGAGAGGAGGACGAACATGGCGGCGAGCGGCTTCCTACGCATCTACCCTCCCGTCCTCGAAGCGGCAGAACCAGGCAAGAAGGACGGCGTCGGCTGCCAGGGTGAGAACGAGGCTAGCGAGCGCAGTCGTGAGGAGAGGGCCCGCCGCGCGTGCGGCGTCGATGAAGGCCTCCACCCCGAGCGACCCCAGGCGCGCGGGCCAGGCGAGCGGCACCCAGCTCAGGGGCGTCGCCAGAGCGCCGGTGAGCTCGCCGGTCATGAGGCCGTGCGCAAGTCCGCCCACCGAGAAGAACGCGAGGAGCACCCCCGCCGCGCCGGCGCCGATGGCGGCGTTGCGGCCGAGGCGCAGGGCCACGCCGAGCCCCAGCGCGTAGAGGGGCAAGCTGCCCAGCACGATGCCCGCCCAGGCGGCCGCAAGCGGAGCGGGCCCGAGCGGCAGGCGCCCGGCGACGGCGAGCACGGCCCCGAACACGCCGAGCGCCACGGCCAGCGCGCCCGCGCCGAGCGCCGCAAGGGCGAGCAGCTTCGCCGCGACGGCGCGCCCGCGCGAGGGGACCGCCGTGAGGTTGGCGAGGCGCCCGGCAGCGCGCTCCTCGTCCACGGCGAGCCCGCAGACGATGGCGGACATGAGCGGCATGAGGGCGCCGAGGAACTGGGCGTAGGCGTCCGCGCCCAGCGCCGGGTCCCATCGGGTTACGGAGAAGTACTCGCCGCAGGCAAGACCGGCTGCCAGGCCGCAGGCGAGGTGCACCGCCGAGAGCGGGGAGCGCGCCAGGCGCAGGGCCTCGGAAAGCAGGGCCCGCGGGAGAGTCATGCGCGGCGTCGGATCGGAGAGTCGTGTCATGGCCATCACCTCTCCTCGGAGTGCGCAAACCAGGCCGCGCCCGCCGCCGTGAGCGCGGCGAACGCGAGCGCACTGACCGCAAGGCCCGCCAGCGTGAGCATGCCGTCCGCCGTGAGCGCCCCGCCGAGCGCCATGTCCGCCGCGAGCGGCTCGCCGCTCGGCAGCACGGGAATGAAGCTCGTGGGGATGACCATGCTCGCCGACGGCGGAAAGAGCTGCGGCAGCGGCATCAGCGACCAGGCGAACCCACCCACGAGCTGCGCGGCGAGCGGGCAGAAGATGCCCGCGAGCATGCCGAGCCGCGCCGTGAGGAAGAGCCCTGCGGGGATCATCCACGCCGCGGTCACCGTGTTGGCGAGCGCGCAGAGGAGCATCGTGAGCGTGCCCGCGGCCGTGAGGCCCTGCGAGGAGAACGCCGATCCCGCGAGGTAGATGCCGAAGACCACGAGGTTCGAGAGCGTGCAGAGCGCGAGGCACCAGAGCGCCTTGGCCCACCAGGCGCGCCCGAGCGGGAAGCCCAGGCCCAGAAGCCCCCGCATCCGCGTGCGAGCGTCCGCACGCGCGACGCACGCCACCACGAGCGAGAGACACACGGGCAGGAAGAGCGCGTACCAGTAGTTCCACGCGCTGAAGATCTGCACGCCCCGGTAGGGCATCGCGCCGAGCTGCGGCATCGGCAGCGCCATGAGCACGGCCAGGCGAACCGGTGCCGCGTGGCGCGACTTCAGGGCCTCGGCGCGCAGGGCCGCGAGCAGGCCGCCTTTCTCGCCCGTCATGCCGCCACCTCCCCGCGCGCTCGTCGCCCCTCCCGGCAGAAGCTCATGAAGAGTTCCTCGAGGTCCTGCCCGGGCCGAAGCGCATCCTCGTAGGCGAGGCGCCCCCCGCAGATGATGCCGATGGTGTCCGCCATCTGCTGCACCTCGGAGAGGATGTGGCTCGAGACGATCACCGTCGTACCCGCCGCCGCGAAGCCGCGGATCTGGTCGCGCAGCTCCTCGATGCCGATGGGGTCGAGGCCGTTGGTGGGCTCGTCGAGCACGAGCAGGCGTGGCCGGGCGATCAGCGCCAGCGCGAGCCCCAGGCGCTGCCGCATGCCCATCGAGAAGCGCCCGGCGCGCTTCTTCCCGGTGTCCGCGAGGTCCACGGCGGCGAGCACCTCATCTATGCGGCTCTCGGGAAGGCCCAGCAGCGTGGTGCGCACGCGCAGGTTCTCGCGCGCGGTGAGGTTGGGGTAGAGCGGCGCCTCCTCGATGAGGCTGCCGATTGCGTAGAGATCCTCGCGGCGCCAGGCGTGCCCGGCAAAGAGGATCTCCCCGGCCGTCGGCCGCAGCATCCCGCAGATCATCTTGAGCGTTGTCGACTTGCCGGCGCCGTTGGGACCGAGCAGCCCGTACACCTCGCCCTCGCGGATATGAAGGCTCACATCGGCCACGGCGTCCTGCGCCTGGTCGCCGCGGCCGAAGCGCTTGGTGAGCCCACGCGTCTCGAGCATGTAACCCATGGGTTTATCCTTTCTCTTCCGGGAGCGCGGGCCGAGTCACCGTGCCCGTGCGCCTTACCTTTCGGGTTCACCATCCATGGTGGGGCGCGTTTCTAACGAAGCCATAACGGCCGTTGGGTTCTTTTGGCGCCAACCCTTCTCGACCCGCACATCATGATTAATTTGCTTAAGGCAACAACTTTCCCGATCGATGTAATCACCGAATCAAAACGTGTACATCACCCTCCAAAACCGACTTTTATCGGCATGTTTGGAGGCTGATGTACACGAATGTGAAATCCACCGCCGCCCAAAAGCGCCTTCCTCATGTCTGGACTCTCTATGCTTACGCTGGATAGACATCGCCGGAACGGGTATAGTATCGAAAGTTTTGTCGTTAACCAGCGGGGGAGTCCTGTGGGCATCAAAAAGAAGATCAAAAAGGAGCTTATCGGCACTTCCGATTACCCGTCGAATAAGATCTTTACGATCTCCAATTTCATCACCTTTACGCGCCTGATCCTCACCCTGGTATTTCTGTACCTGTTTGTGACGGATAACAACCGCGTCATCGCCATCGTTATCTACGCCGTTGCCGCCTCTACCGACTGGATGGACGGTCAGATCGCCCGCATGACCAAGACGGTCTCGTGGCTCGGCAAGGTCATGGATCCCATCTGCGACCGTGCGCTGCTGTTCACCGGCGTACTTGGGCTGGTGGTCCGCGGAGAGCTGCCCATCTGGGTCTGCGTGCTCATTATTGGCCGCGACATCTATCTGGGCATCGGCACGCTTATCGTTCGTCATTATCACCGTCGCCCCATCGATGTCGTCTTTCCCGGAAAGATTGCCACTGCACTGCTCATGACCGGCTTCTCGCTCATGCTGCTCGGGTTCCCCGTTATTGACGGCCTGCATCTTTTACCTTCAACCCTTACGGCCTTCCCGGGCCTCAACGGAAGCTCGGTGCCCCTCGGCATCTTCTTTGTGTACGGCGGCGTGATCTTCTCCATGCTCACGGCTGTCATCTATTCCATTAAGGGCGGAGTGGCCATTAAACAGGCTCTCGCGCATCCCGAGGACGAGGACATCGACTTTCTGAACCCTGAAATCGAAGACTGATTCGTTGGGGTATGATTACGTACGGTTCATTATTTGCGGCACGTCCGCGATAAGTTAGGGGTTGTCATGGACAACATGGTTAACAATATGCCTCAGAATGATAAGACTGCTGACGCTACCTGCGTATTCCGCGTGCCTTCAAGCGACGTCACCGTTCCCGACCTCATGGCCAACGTGCGCATCACCGCCCCCGTTCTGTCCATCGTCAAGGGTCCGCAGACTGGTGCCGCCTTTGAGCTCGAGGACGACGTGACCACCATCGGCCGCGATCCTGCGAACGGCATCTTCCTCAATGACATGACCGTTTCGCGCAGCCACGCGCGCATTATTCGTGAGGGGCTCCAGGCTCGCATCGAGGACTTGGGCTCGCTCAATGGCACCTGGGTCGACGGTGCCATCGTCAATGCAGCCCCGCTGCACGATGGTTCATCCGTCCAGATCGGTACGTTTACGCTCATCTACCACGAGAGCACGCCGGAGCGCATCGAAACCGGTGAGTAGGGCATGGCCGAACGCAACTATTTGAGTATCGGCCAAGTCGTCAACCTTCTTCGAGGCGCATACCCCGATCTTTCGAACTCAAAAATTAGATTTCTAGAGGATGAGGGGCTCATTACCCCTCATCGTACGCCTAAGGGATACCGTCAGTACTCCAAGGAGGACGTTGATCGCCTGGAGGTCATTCTGCACCTGCAGAAGACCCGCTACATGCCGCTCAACGTGATTAAGCAGCGCTTGGAAAACGCTACGGACCTGTCAACGCTCGCCTACGAGGTGGGCTTACTGTCCGATGTTCCGCTCAAGACGGAGCCCAAGGAGACTAAACAAAAGCTGCATCCCATCGAGACCATTCCCGATATGTTGGGCGTCGAGATTTCGTTTATCCGCTCGCTCGCCGAGAACGACCTTATTCGCATCATCAAGAGTCCGCAGAATCGTGAGCTCGTCGATGGTCGCGATTTTCCGATCATCCGTTACTGCTCCGAGCTGTCACGCTTCCATATCGAGCCGCGCAACCTGCGTCAGTACGTGTCTTCCGCCAACCGCGAGTCCTCGATGTTTGAGCAGGTGCTCGTGAGCATGCTCGGCATGGATACCTCCGATGACGAGCGCGACGCCAAGCTCGAGCGTGCGTTTAAGAAGCTTCACGACCTGACGGAGGGCGTGCACACCGCGCTGCTCAAAAACCGCGTTTTTGAGTCGCTCAACGCCGTGGTCGAGGACGCCGACATCGATGCACTCGATGAGGAAATCGCTCGCTCCGAGTCCACCAAGGCCAAAAACGAAGAAACTGCCGCGCCTGCTTCGCACGAGGATTCTCTCGTAAAGCCGCTCAAGGTCGTCGCCCCTTCGCACTCCGGCACCGTCACCGCGGGCAAATAACCGCTGCTGATATTTCGGCAACTCATTGAAAGGTCATGCAATGTACGACTTCGAATCTCAAATCGTCGACATCCCCGACTATCCCGAGCCCGGAGTCGTCTTTAAAGACATCACGCCGCTCTTTGGCAATCCCGAGGCGCTCAAAGCCATGACCGATGCCCTCGCCGAGCACTTTGCCGGCATGGGGATCACCAAGGTCGTGGGTCCCGAGGCTCGCGGCTTTATGGTTGGCGTACCGGTGGCTGTAGCCCTTGGCGCCGGCTTTGTTCCCGCACGTAAACCGGGCAAGCTGCCGCGCGAGACCGTAAGCCAGAGCTACGAGCTCGAGTACGGCACCGATTCAATTGAGATCCATGCCGACGCTATCAGCTCTAAAGATACCGTGTTGATTCTGGACGACTTGGTCGCGACGGGCGGAACCGTCGAGGCAACAGGTAAACTGGTGCGAGATATGGGCGCAAAGCTTATCGGTTACGGTTGTATACTTGAGCTTGCGTTTCTCAACCCGCGCGAGAAGCTCACGCCGTCTGATGACGATGTGGAGCTCTTTAGCCTGGTGACGGTAGGCTAGCCGTTACCCTTAGTTACTGGAAAGGAAGCTACATGCGCACAGCAAACACGCACAAAAACATGGCACGCTGCGCTGCTACGGCAACCCTCGCTTGTGTTTTGGGCTTGGGCCTCGCGGCTCCTGCCTACGCCGATACCGCATCCGACCTTGCCGCTGCTCGTACGAAACTCGAGCAGATCGGCACCCAAACCCAGCAGATTTACGATGAGCTTGCCACGCAGACGCAGGCGCTCGATCAGACTGCCGGCGAGATCACGCAAAAGCAGCAGGAGATCGCCGATGGTCAGGCCAAGCTCTCGACCTATGTCGCCGGCGAGTACAAAACCGGCGGTCTGAGCCTGCTTCAGGTTTTGACGGGTGTCGATGATCTGAGCGATATGCTCAACCGTCTGTTCTACTACGGCAAAGTTTCCGATAAGCAAGCTCAGACCATTCAAGAGGTCAAGGAGCTTAAGCAGCAGCTCACCGATAAGCAGGCCGAGCAGGAGAAGAACGTCGCCACCACGCAAAAGAAGGTCGACGAGCTTAATGCCCAGCAGGCTGAAGCCCAGAACGTCGTAAACTCCCTGGATTCGCAGCTGCAGGCCGAGCTCGCTGCCGAGGCCGAGGCCAACGCTGCGCTGCAGGCTGGCATTAATGCTAGCACCGCCGAAAAGGCCACGGTGAGCAACGACACCGCCGGTACGACCGAGAACACCAACAATGGCGGCCAGACCAACAATAACAACAACCAGGGCGGCAACACGCCGGCTCCCGCACCGCAGCCTGCCCCCACGCCCGCTCCGGCTCCCACGCCTTCAGCACCGAGTCAGTCTGTTGATGGTGGCTCCGTTGTTTCGCGCGCCTACAGCAAGCTCGGCTATGCGTATTCTTGGGGCGGCATTGGACCGAACAGCTTTGACTGCTCCGGTTTTGTAAGCTATTGCCTCACGGGACGCTACTGCCGTCTGGGCACCACGGTCGACTTCATGGGTTGGACCCGTGTGTCCGATCCGCAACCCGGCGATGTTGTGGTTAACTCCTACCATACCGGCATTTATATCGGTAATGGTCAGATGATCCATGCTTCCGACTACAAAACGGGCGTCATCATCAGCTCCGTTGCCGCCGGCATGAACAACAATTACATTTTCGTGCGCTACTAATTTATTACTGCAGCGAACGAACGTGGGCCTCGCGATCTTGAGTCACGAGGCCCATTCTTTTTTCCCTACCGTTTGCCATAAAATCAGGACGGCTATCTAGTATTCAAAACTAGATAGCCGTCCAATCAATCAAAAAGATGGCTATAATTGTTGGGGAACAACTAGAAAGGACCCTCAATGAGCTGGGCACTTATCTCAGATTCGAGCTGCAATCTTCGCGATTGGCAACCGACTGCACCCCGTACCACCTTTGCATTCGCTCCTCTCAAAATTCGAGTAGGGGAGCGCGAATTTGTCGACGACCTTTTGCTCGATGTTCACGAGCTTAATGTTGCCATTCAGTCGGAAGCCAGCGCATCATCGAGCGCCTGCCCAAGCGTGGGGGAGTGGGCTGAGCTCTTTAAGCTCGCCGACAAGACGATCTGCATGCCAATCTCGGAGGGTGTCTCTGGAAGCTATAACGCTGCCGCTACGGCACGCGATATGGTACTTGCCGAGGAGCCCAATCGTCAGATTCACCTGGTCAATTCGCGGGCAGCAGGCGGCAAGATGGATCTGATCTTCTTGCTGTTTGATCGTTATCTTGCAAGTAACCCGGACGTTTCCTTTGAGGACGCCTGCGCTTACTTCGACAGTCTCGAGCAAAACAGCAAGATTCTCTTTAGCCTGTGTAATTACGAGAACCTTGCAAAGGCAGGACGCATTCCTAAGGCAGCCGGCGTCATTGCCAACAAGCTCAATATTCGCATTTTGGGCACGGCGAGCGAGGCCGGTAAAATCGAGCTCGTCGGGCACACGCGTGGCGAAAAGAAGATGCTCAACAAGATCATCGACACCATGGAAGCCGAAGGTTTTACGGGCGGCGAGGTCGTTATCGACCATGTCGAGAATGAGGCAGGCGCCCAAGCACTTGCCAGCCGAATTGTGGAGCGCTGGCCAGGCTCCAAGACTATCATCATGCCCTGTAACGGGCTAGATTCATACTATGCCGAAATGTATGGGCTCATTATCGGCTACGGCATGGGCGTGGCTTCGGGCCAATAACGTCCAACCAAGCAAAAATACGGGCGGGACAAAGTGGCAGATAGCCCTTTGTTCCGCCCGTTTTATACGTCGGCTAGCTATTAAACCCATTAAACTTTAGATAGCTCATCAGGTACGCTTTCGAAACGAAGGATGAAACCGCACTGCGCACAAGCAGCGACTCACGCGTTACCTGATGCGCCGTATCGGGAACCGGCGCCTGCTCGACGGAAAACGCCGAACGAATCGATGCCTCGAGCTGATCGACCACATAATCGAAGGCCGTCGGGGCATCGTAGCTCAAACGCTGAATGTTAAAGAGTGCCTGCACCGCAGCAATAGGTAGCACCTGCTTAAAGAGGCAGATAGCGATCAGGCGGGCAATCTGCTCGCGGCCATATTGCTTTTTGACCGGAGCAGGCACCAGGCCGACCTTCACGTAGTTATTGATCATCGATGGCGTAATGACAGGGTGCTCAACGCAAATGGACAGCGGCTCCATCCACAGCGCAACATACTCAATGACCTGGTCGCGGTAGAGTGTCACATTGGGCAACTGGTTATAGCGCGGCAGACTCAACGTATTGAGTTTACGCACGATATCGGACTGAATGAATGCATCGGGCAGCACCGTGGGCTGAATATCCTCGGGCTTAATGCTTACCGACGAATCGGACATCGGAATAACGTGTTTAACGTGGTTCATAAAGGTCCTCCGTTCTTTTTCTATATTGTATTCTAGGTTATCTAGTTTTGCATACCACATAGCCGGCAAGTAAAAGTGGTTGGACAACACATTGATGCATCGTCCAACCACTTTGTTTAAAGATAGCAACCTTACATAAGATGTATTATCGTACTTATTCACGGAGAAACGCGTATGCGCTCGTTGCTGCTATGGCTCCGTCCGAAACGGCGGTCACAACCTGGCGTAAACGCTTGGAACGGATATCGCCGGCTGCGAATAAGCCGGGCGTACGGGTGGCCATCGAATCGTCGGTGACAATGCCGCCGTCAGGAGCCAGATCGACTAGATGCTCAACCAGCTCGGTATGCGGCAGCATCCCCGTAAAGACAAAGATGCCAAACGAGCCAGGTTCAAATGACTCGGTATGAGTCTCGCCAGATGCATTGTCCTTAAAGGTAATCGTCGTTGGCATGGCTTCGCCCGATAGCTCCACAATACTAGTTTGGTACCTAACTGTAATATTGTCCTTTGCGAGTACTTTCTGAACAACACCATCGGGCGCACGAAACTGGTCGCGGCGCAGCACGATGGTCACACTGCTGGCAATGTCGGACAGGAACAGCGCCTCTTCGCATGCCGAATTGCCACCACCGATTACAAAAACCTGCTTGCCGCGGAAAAACATGCCGTCACATGTTGCGCAATATGAAACGCCACGACCGCGATACGTATCCTCGCCTGCGAAACCTGCCGGACGCGGCGTGGCACCCATGCAAGCGATAACGCTCGAGGCCAGCGTATCGCCCATATCGTGATGCACCGTAAACAACGCTGCATCGGCATCGTAATCGATACCCGTAACCATGCTCCATGTAACCTGTGCTCCCAGGCCCTCTGCATGCTGCTGAAAACGCTCGCCAAGTTCGGCGCCACTCAGGAGCGGGAAACCCGGATAGTTCTCGACCTCATTGGTTGTGGCGATCTGCCCTCCCGACATGCCCTGCTCAATCACGGTCGTCGTCAGGTTGGCACGCGCAGCATAAATGGCGGCAGCATAGCCCGCGGGGCCGCCACCGATAATCGCAACATCGATCGGCTGATCGGTAGTCATGGAACATCCTCTCGTCGAAACATTGACGTTCTTTGCGCTCATACCCAAATTTACGTGAACGTGACACTCATGCACTACAATGATAAATCCGTATTACAAAGCTGAAGGGGAGTTATCGATGGACCAGGCGCAGACGAGTGACGACGCTCCCCTGCTCACGCACAGCACTCCCCAATCGGAGCAAACCACGCTCCTGGCTCAACAAAAACCTCTCGTGACCATCGTGCACGCCTCCGTTGGCTCGGGCCACAAGGCCGCCGCAAATGCGATAGCGCAGGCATTCGACCTCATCCGCGGCACCAATGGCATCCCCGAGGATATTGAGATTGAAGTGCTCGATATCCTTGATTTTGGACGTATTAAATTCGACGGCAATAAGACCGCGGCTTCTTTTACGGGAGCCACGCGCCCCATTTACGACCTGACCTGGCGATATACGCTTACGGGACATCTTCTCTGGGGTGGCGGAACGGCATGGTCGCGAATTATGTTCCCCGCCTTCAACGAATATATTCGTAGCCGCAGGCCCATAGCCGTGGTTGCAACGCACATCACAGCAGCCAATGTTGCCGTGGGCGCCCGCGTAATTACGGGTATCGATTATCCGGTCATCTGCGTACCGACCGACTACGAAGTCGAGGGATGGTGGCCCCACAAGGACACCGATTTATTCTGTGTTGCCAACGAATTTATGGCCGAAACGCTGCGTCCGCGCAAGGTGCTCGAGACAAAGATTCGCATTACCGGCATTCCTATTCGCGCCGGATTCGACACGGATTACGATCGCGAGGAAGAGCTAGCTAAGTTCAACCTCCCCACCGACAAGACCGTCGTGCTGGTAATGGCCGGTGCCAGCTTGCCTCAACCGTACGTTCGCTTTCGCGCGGAGATGGACCGCACCCTCCCCTTCCTACGCAGCTTCGAAGACATGCACTTTGTCTTTTTGCCGGGCAAAGACACCGAATATGCCACCCGCCTCAAAACGCTCTTCGACGCCATGAAGCTCGAAAACGTCACGGTTCTGGACTATGTCGATGATATGGCAGCGCTTATGCACGGCTGCGACCTGGCAATTCTCAAATCGGGCGGACTCACCGTCACCGAATGCCTGTGCGCACACCTGCCGATGATCCTGCTGGGCAAGTCCTATGGCCAGGAAAAGGCCAACACCACCATGCTCACCGGCATGGGCGCCAGCATGCATGTCACCACCGCACGAGAGCTCATCGTGACGTTGCGTCATCTCCACGATCATCCTGAGTCGCTCAAGGCACTGCTCATCAACGGCGAAGTACTACGCCGCCCACACGCAGCCGAAGACATAGCCATCGCAACCATGGAGCTCGTAGGCAAACCCCAAAAGCGCAAAAGAGCCTTTTGCCGCTTCTACTGGGGCGGAAAACCCGCGCATATCCGCTAGCGTCTTTATGTCCGCTTACCTGCGGGAGGCCCCTATATATCATCCCATGCTCAAACATTCTCGCTTCGCTGCGAAACTGCGCGTGGGACGATATATAGGGGCCTCCCGCAGGTAAGCTGCGTTTACGTACTAGCAGCTATACCAGATTCCCCACCACTAGAACCTTCAAAGGCGAAACCGGAAAATCTAAATACAGTAAGCCAATGCGACAAAGGGATTATTCCTTTGTCGCATTGGCTTACTAGAATGTAAATATTTTTTCAAGCGAGTAGCCGCCCGCCCGCCTCTCTCACATATCGTTCCACGCGCAGTTTCGCAGCGAGCGAAGCGACGCGAGAATGTTTGAGCATGGAATGATATAGGTAAGCCCCGGGCGGGAGGGATACGAGCGCCCTAGGCGATGCCGCTGGAGCCGAAGCCTCCGTTGCCTCGGTCGGTTTTGTCTAGTTCTTCTACTTCTATGAGGTTGACCGTGGGGACTTCTTGGATGACGAGTTGGGCTATGCGGTCGCCTTTATTGATTTGAATGTTAATGGAGGGATCCAGGTTGATGAGGATAACCTTGAGTTCTCCTCGGTAGTGGGCGTCGATGAGGCCCGGCGTGTTGACTATAGACAGGCCCTGCTTGATGGCCAAGCCGCTGCGGGGCTGAACGAAGCCGGCGTAGCCATCGGGCAGGGCGATGGCCAGCCCCGTAGAGACCAGACGGCGTTCGAAGGGCTTCAGGACGCAGTCCTCATTGGAGCGCAAATCCAAGCCGGCATCGGTGGGATGGGCGTATTTGGGAAGCTCGACGGTGGGATCGAGACGCTTTATGTTGACGGTAATGTTGGACATGGAATCACCTTAGCTTGTCGAGCTCTTGCAGAAACTCATCGACGTCTTTGAAATCGCGGTAGACCGAGGCAAAGCGGATGTACGCCACCTTGTCGATCTTGGCCAAGCGCTTGAGCACCATGTCACCCAACTCATGGGACGTGACGGCCGTCAGTGTGCGAGAGCGCAGCTCGACCTCGATGTCATCGATAATCTCATTGAGCTTCTTAGTGTCGATATCGCGCTTGATGGTGGCGCGCATCAAGCCGACAAGAAGCTTATTGCGATCGAACCGCTGCTTAGTTCCATCTGACTTAATGACCTCGATAGGGTCCTCGCATCGCTCAAACGTTGTAAAGCGGTAGTTACACGAGCAACATTCGCGACGGCGCTTAATGGTGTTATTTGACTCCTGCATACGGGAATCAACGACGCGGGTATGTGCCTTGCCGCATTTGGGACAGCGCATGGTACCTCCTCTTAAACGATAACAAGGGTACCATGCGCAGCGCGATAATGATTACGAACGAGCAGGAACCTTAAGATGCGCACCGGCGGCGAGCGAACCATGCTCCAGATGATTGACGCTACGGATCATGTCGGAAGTCTCTTGCGTGGAAAGGCCTTCGATTGGATATTCTTCGGAAATCGACCAAAGAGAATCGCCAGGCTGAACGCGAATGGTCTCGTAGGTAATGTTGGAAACGGACTCGGCATACGCGGCGTGACGAGTGCTAAAGACCGACATAGCGAGGACAAAGAAGAGCGTAAGCGCAACGGCGACGGCGACAATCGTCGGAACCTTCAGGGCAACGCGGGCCGGCGCGACTACAGCCTGCTGATTGCGCGCAGGCTTTACGGTCAAAGGCTGAAAGCCGGAGCGGCCACCCTGAACAACCGTAAAAGTGGGTTCTGCAGGCGTCTCGAGCTTAAGGGCGAGGTTTCCCTGGACCATATTCGTTACGTTCATCATGTTCTCCTCTCGCGTGTTTTGCTGAGAACAGTTTTATCAAGCCGCGCGGACAAAAATGTCTAGCGCGAGAACGAATGTTCGGTTATTATTATCTTCGAACAGTTGTTCCTGTCAAGCAAAATTCGAACATTTGTTTGACATGGGTAGAGAGGATGCCCTGATGGCTCGCAAAATTACCAAGCGTCAGCAGCAAATTTACGACTTCATCAAGGAATATCAGCAGGAGAAGGGTTATCCGCCCAGCGTGCGCGAGATGGCTTCTGCCGTGGGCCTTTCCTCCCCCAGCACCGTGCACGCCCATCTCTCTGCCCTGGAGGCGCGCGGGCTACTCAAGCGCGATGCCACCAAACCGCGCGCCCTGGAACTCTTTAACGAGGATGGTTCCTCTGTCTCAATTTCTAAATCTGACGAGCCCACCGCACCTCGCGGAACGGTCTCGCTACCGCTCGTTGGTCGCGTCGCGGCTGGGATTCCCATTCTGGCCGAGCAGAATATCGAAGACACGTTTACTATCCCGACCGAAATCGCCACTGATCAGGGTTCCTTTATCCTTGAGGTGCATGGGAGCTCAATGATCAATGTCGGCATCTTCAATGGCGATTACATCATCGTCCGTGAACAAAAGAGTGCCATGAACGGCGAAATTGTCGTGGCCATGATTGATGGTTCGGCGACCGTCAAGACGTTCTACAAGGAGCAGGGGCGTGTGCGCTTGCAGCCCGAGAACGACACCATGGAACCTATCTATGCAACGAATCCCGTTATCCTGGGCAAAGTCGTCGGCTTGATGCGCCGGTTCTCGTAATGCAAAAACGCATCACCATATTTGATACCGTCCGCGGGTTTACGATGATTTCTATGGCAGGTTTTCACGCTTGCTATGATCTCGCCTACCTGTACGGCTGGGATATGCCCTGGTTTACCCAGTCAGCCTTTCAAGACATCTGGCGCGCCAGCATCAGCTGGGTATTTTTGTTTATCGCCGGTTGGATGTGCACCCTTTCGCGCAACAATATCAAACGTGCCGCCAAATACGCCTTAGCAGCACTCGTTGTCTGGTTGGCAACAACACTTGTCTCAGTCGACGATTCGGTTAATTTTGGCATCATCTACTGCATGGCCGCATGCACCGGCATCGTGGCGTTGACCGATCCCGTCCTTAAGAAGATAACGGCGAGATGGGGCATGCCCCTATGCCTTATGTTGTTCGTAATCACCTGGAGCATCCCCAAAACGATCTACCCTGTCCCCTACCTGGCGTGGCTGGGATTTCCGAGCCCTGGGTTTATCTCAGGTGATTACTACCCCATCATCCCGTTTATCTTTATGTATCTTGCAGGATACTTCGCCGCACACATAGCGCAGGGAATCGATAAGACCGTCCCTAGCTGGGCCTACGCCAACCCCCTGCCGGCGCTCGCCAGCCTTGGACGTCACGCTCTCCTCTTTTATCTGCTGCATCAGCCCATCATTCTGGGCATTTTGGAGCTCGTCTACTCGGTGCGATAACGCTCGAGCAGCGGTGCAATACGAGCCGGCAACTTCGCCACAATGCGAACGCCGTCCTCGAGATATTCCTCATGCAGAAGGGTTCCCTGCTCATGCACCAGCGTGATGAGAGCGCCCTCACGATACGGGATATCAGCGGAGAGCAACACATCGGTGGCAGCTGCCTCGCGAGCAATCCGGTCGACGAGATCGTCGAGCCCCTCGCCCGTTTGGGCCGAGAACAGAACGGCCTCCGGATAGCGACGACGGAAACTCAATCGATCGACGCTATCGAGAAGATCGATTTTATTGAATACGGTCAGCGTTAAACGCTCTCCGGCGCCGATCTCATCAAGCACGCGGTCGACAGCCTCCAGCTGCCGCTCATAGTCCTCGTCAGACGCATCTACGACTTTGAGAATTAGATCGGCGCCCAAAACCTCGGACAGCGTCGATTTAAAGGCATCGACCAGACCATGGGGCAGCTTTTGAATAAAGCCGACGGTATCGGTAATCGTCATGCCGCGACCGCCGGGCAGACGATACGAACGCGTCGTCGGGTCGAGCGTAGCAAACAGCTTGTCCCGCGAAAGTACCGTAGAGCCGGTCAGACGATTGAGTAACGTCGATTTACCGGCATTGGTATAACCGGCTAACGCGACGCGAAACGCCGGTGACTCAATGCGACTCTTGGATTGAACATCACGACGCTGTTCAACCTGCTTGAGCTCACGACGAAGCGCAGCGATCTTATTACGAATGAGGCGACGGTCGACCTCGAGCTGACTTTCGCCCTGACCAAAACGTGAGCCGATGCCGCCGCGCGTCTGCTCCTTGGCGAGATGGCTCCACATGCCACGCAGGCGAGGCAACAAATATTGAAGCTGTGCCAGCTGTACCTGCAGGCGTCCCTCACGCGTCTGAGCATGCAGGCCAAAGATATCCAGGATCAGTGCTGTACGATCGATAATCTTTACCGGCTCGCCCACGGCTTTCTCCAAATAGGATTGCTGCGAGGGGGTCAGGTCGTCGTCAAAAATAACGACATCGGCATCCATGCGATGCACCAGGCCGCACAGCTCTTCAACCTTACCGGAACCGATAAACGATTTAGGATACGGCTTTACCAAACGCTGCGACAAGCGTGCCACGCACTGGGCACCAGCCGTGTGGGCAAGGCGTTCCAGCTCATCGAGCGATCGATCGAGTGGCCATGCATTGTCGCGCCACTCAACACCAACTAAAATGGCACGCTCGGGCTCGGGTGCCGTGGGAACAAGGGGGAAACGGGCCATTAGGCAGCCTCAATACGATGCAGGATATCCTCAACGACCCCATCGATCGTACATTCATCCATATCAAACCACACGATACGGTCATCGCGCTTAAACCACGAAAGCTGACGCTTGGCATAACGACGCGAACGCATCTTAATGAGTTCGCGAGCCTCATCCATGCTCATCACGCCATTGAAAGCATCGATGATCTCTTTATAGCCAATTGCCTGCATCGACGTCAGGGCATCTCCCAGCCCCTGGTCCATAAGACCGCGGACCTCGTCGACAAGACCCTGCTCAAACATCAGATCGACGCGCAGGTTAATGCGTTCATAGAGCACCTCGCGATTTCGCGTCAGGCCAAACCATAACGCATGATAATGCTCGCGCGGAACACTAAACTGCGACTTTTGCTGCGCATAGGAAACCCCATCATCGTGCATTTCGAGCGCGCGAATCACACGCCGCACGTTATGGGGATGAATAACAGCAGCTGATTCTGGATCACGCTCGGCAAGCAGGGCATGCAGTTCTTCCTCGCCAATACGCTCGGCAAGCTCCTGATAGCCCGCACGACGATCGTCCTCAAGTTCACCCGAGGGAAAGTCCATCTCATCAAGGGCGGCCTTGAGATATAGCCCCGTACCTCCGCAAAAAACCGGCAGGCAACCCGAACCAAGGAGACGTTCAACATGCACGCGAGCGTCAGCCTGATAAAGCGCAGCAGAATATGCCACACCCGGCTCTACAATGTCGACGAGACGCAGCGGCGCCGTACACTCATCGGGCGCCATCTTTGCGGTACCGATGTCCATGCCGCGATAGATTTGCATCGCGTCGCACGACAGCACTTCGGACGAAAGACGGGCTGCCAAACGGTCGGCAACATCGCTCTTACCAACCGCCGTCGGACCGACGATCGCAACGGCGGAAAGACCTGCCCCGGGAGCAACCATTAGCGAGGCTCGCCCACAACGGAGCCGGACAAATACCAGGTCTTGGCAACGTCAACGTCAACATCAACGATCTTGCCAACAAGCTGATCGATGCTGTAACCCTCGGGGATAGGCGCGTGCACAGTCTGATTCTTGGGACTCTTGCCCAGCAGGACCGCGTCGTTCTTTTTACTCGTTCCCTCAATGAGCGCCGGAACCACAGTATGAAGCTCACCCTGGTTATACTCGTATGCCGTGGTCTCGATAACCTTAACCAAGCGGTTGAAACGCTCGAGAATAACCTCATGCGGCGTAGGATCGTCAATCTCGGCAGCCGGGGTACCGGCGCGCTTGGAATAGATGAAGGTATAGGCCTGAGCATAGCGGACCGTCTCGGCAAGTGAGAACGTCTGCTCAAAGTCCTCTTCAGTCTCACCCGGGAAGCCAACGATAATGTCGGTCGAGAGCGCGATGTCGGGCATGCGGTTGCGAATGCGATCGACAAGGCCCAGATAGTCCTCGCGTGTATAACGGCGATTCATCTCTTTGAGGATCCGCGTCGAACCTGACTGGACGGCCAGATGCAGCTGCGGCATAACGGCAGGCGTCTCGGCCATGGCATCGATGGTCTCGGGCAGCAGGTCCTTGGGATGTGAAGACGTAAAGAAGATACGCTCCACACCCGTATCGCCCACGGCACGCAGCAGATCGGCAAAACGCGGCTTGCCAAACAGATCGCGACCATATGAGTTAACGTTTTGGCCCAACAGCGTAATCTCACGCACGCCCTGGCGTACCAAACCGGTCACCTCGTCGACAATCTCCTCGAAGGGGCGGCTCTTTTCGCGACCACGCACATACGGCACGATGCAATAGGTGCAGAAATTATTGCAGCCTGTCATGATGGGCACCCAAGCGTGATACTGGGTCTCGCGATGCCACGGCATGCTCATGGCGTCCGTATCCTCATGCTCATTGGCACGGATATGACGCTTACCATCAAGGAACGCCTCGGCAATGAGCTCGGCCACATGTGCGATGGAATGCGTGCCAAAAATGACATTGACATTATCGACGTTGGTGAGCAGGCCCTCGCCATCGCGCTGCGCGATGCAACCGCCAACGGCAACCACGCGCTTGCCCGAAGGCGAAGGCGGCAGGCTTTTGCAGGAATTGCACTGACCGTACAGGCGAGTATCGGCGGCCTCGCGCACGCAGCACGTCATGAAGACAACGATATCGGCATGCGCGGGATCGAGCGCCATGAGGCAGCCATACGAATCAAGCAGACCGCTCACACGCTCGGAGTCGTGCTGATTCATCTGGCAGCCAAAGGTGCGGATAAAGTAGGTTTTACCGGCAAGAATATCGCGTACGGAACGCTGGTCCATGTGCATAAGTCCTAACGATGGGGAGCGGAACGAGGCAAGCAGAAGCTATGCCACAGGCTTAACATCATCCATGACGACGTTATCCATAGCAGCTCGATTGATCTGGTGAACGTAGATAGAAAGGCGGATGGCCGTGCGCGACTCCCCGTTAATGAGGATGTCGGAGAACACGGGCGCGCAGGAAATATCAAAACCGGTTGGAATCAAAAAACCGCGCGCGATAGCAACGGCCTTAATGGCTTGGTTGACGGCACCAGCGCCGACACACTGGATGTTGACGGGTACACCATCCTTGACCATGCCGGCGATGGCGCCGGCAACGGACGCGGGCGATGATTTGCTTGATACCTTCAGGCAATCCATGAAGAAACTCCTGCATTTAAAAGTACGTTTTAACTGCAATAACTGTATCGTACCGAGTGGACTCGGTAAAGGCACTATTCCTCTTTGGCAAGATCAAAGGTCACGGTGATTCGATCACGCGAAACACGAATCTTTGGGTCGCCGCAAAGGTTGAGATAGTACCGGGCAGCAAGGTCATTAAAGTCGCGCTCCACAGCACGCGAAAACTGTGCAATGTCATCCTTGGCAATACGTAGCCCGCGACGATCCTTCGCGAGATCGACAGGAGCCGGCGCACGCGAGGACGAATCACGCTCGCGCAGCAGACGCGCGGTCACACCGCGAACGGGCTTAATCTGCCCTACCAAAATGCGATGGGCCGTGCGCTCGGACATCTCAAGACCCAAACCCGAACAGATACGGATAAAGTCCTCGGCATCAGAAGCAAGGCCTAAACGATCGACAACCGGAAGCTCGCTCTCGTCATCAATGAACAGGAGACGAGACGTATCGAGCCGGCTTGACGCCTGAGCATAAAGGGTCGCGGCAATCTCAGACGGAGAACCAAGATAGACATCGCAACCACGCAACTCTTCGAGCGCAAACTCACAAGCAGCGCGAATAATATTATGCGGACCGCGAGCACAGACATAACGTCCGTCCTCATCCTTGACGGCCTGGGGCCAGCTGGACTGATCGGCACGCTCACTGAGGCGGTTAGCCGCAACGCTCACCTTGAAGGCTGAACCAAGATCGACACCGGACGTGACCACACGGGCCTCGTCGGTGTTCTGCTTGATCGAAAACAATGCCATGCCACGACCGTGAACGCCCCAACGGTCCATCTTCATGCTCTCGAGCTTGGAGGTAACGCGGGCATCAAAGATTCGCTCTTGCATATCCTGCGGAACGCCAGAACCGTTATCCAGAAAGACAAGCGTGCGGACGCCATCTTCCTTGGTCGTGGCGAGATAGACCTTGTCGGCGCCGGCATCGCGAGCATTACGGAGCATTTCGATGACGATGTCCTCGACATGCTGAATGTCGTGCTTAGCCTGGCGCCGCTCGGCCTCCGAAACGCGGAGGCGGACATACCCCTCGCCAAGGTTCTCCTCGACGCGAAGGTTGCCCTCCCCCGACATCGACGCGATAAATGAGATGAGCTCGTTCGCGTCGCTCATGTTATTTAGCGATATCGACAGCGCGGCTCTCGCGAATCACGACGACGCGCACCTGACCGGGATACTCCATCTCTTCCTCGATCTGATGGGCGATATCGTGAGCCAGAACCGTGGACTGGGCATCGGAAATCTTGTCTGGCTGGACCATGACGTGGACCTCGCGACCGGCCTGCATGGCATAGGTACGTTCGACGCCGTCATGAGAGTTGGCGATCTCCTCGAGCTTCTCAAGACGCTTGATGTAGTTCTCGGCAGACTCGCGACGGGCACCGGGGCGAGAGGCAGAGACAGCATCGGCGGCCTGCACCAGGACATCGAGCACCGTGTTGGGGTCGACATCGGCATGGTGAGCCTCAATAGCGTGGACGATAACGGGCTTCTCGCCATAACGGCGGGCAAGCTCGGCGCCGATGACGGCATGCGGGCCCTCGACGTCGTGGTCGATTGCCTTGCCCAGGTCATGAAGCAGGCCGGCGCGCTTGGCGGTCACAACGTCCAGGCCAAGCTCGGAAGCCATCACGCCGCACAGATCAGAGACCTCGAGGGAATGCTGAAGCACGTTCTGACCAAACGAGGTACGGTAGCGCAGGGCACCAAGGGTCTTGACGATCTCGGGGTGCAGGTCGTGGATGCCGGCATCGAAGGCAGCCTGCTCGCCAGCCTCGCGCACGCGCTGCTGAACCAGGTCGGCGGCCTTGTGATACATCTCCTCGATACGGGCAGGGTGAATGCGGCCGTCGGCGATGAGGTTCTCGAGGGCGACACGGGCGGTCTCACGACGGACCGGGTCGAAGCTCGAAAGAACGACGGTCTCGGGCGTGTCGTCGATCACGAGGTTGACGCCGGAAACCTGCTCGAAGGTCCGGATGTTGCGACCCTCGCGACCGATGATACGGCCCTTGAGGTCATCAGAGGGAATGTGCACGGAGGTAACGGTGACCTCGGCAGTGTGGTCGGCAGCGCAGCGCTGAATCGCCAGAGACAGAATCTCCTGGGCGGTCTTGTGGCACTCGGCGCGAACCTGCTGCTCGGACTCGCGAATGATCGTGGCGGCCTCGTGGGTGACCTCGCCGCGAACCTTATCGAGGAGCTCCTTGTGGGCGTCCTCGCGGGTAAGGTCGGCGATACGCTCGAGCTCGGAGGTCTGCTTTGCGCAGAGCTCCTCGAGCTCACGGGAGCGCTTCTCGACCTGACCGGCCTGGCTGGACAGCTGATGCTCGCGCTTGTCGAGAGCGTCGTTGCGGCGATCAAGGGATTCCTCGCGCTGCATCACGCGGTTCTCGAGCGTACGAATCTCGTTCTTACGCTGCTTGTCCTCGGCCTCGGCGGCCTGCTTGTTCTTGATGATCTCCTCTTTAGCCTCGAGCAGAGCCTCTTTTTTGAGGGTCTCGGCCTGACGCTTGGCATCACCGATCAGGGACTCAGCCTGTGCGTGTGCCGACTGGATTTTTTCGTCGGCCTCGTGAAGACTACCCTGCTTGGCGGTGCGCATGTAGGCAATGGCGGCGATGGCACCCAAAACGATGCCAACGAGCGCTGCGATGATAGGCATGCTCACTCCTTTTTATGGATTCGTTACACAACAAAGCGAACCGTCCTTACGAACGGCTCGCGACATTTGAGTAATATGGGCGCAGCTTATGCGGGTCGGATACAGATAAACATATAAACAAACTCATCACAGATGAGCACATATCACAAAGCAAATGACAGTGTTTATCGTACGTTGAACCACAACAACTGTCAAATAAATGGCCCCAGCACGGCGGCTAAAACGCGGTGAACGGCAGGGCCACAAAACGCATACGCCTAAACCGCACATTCCTCACGTTCGGCATCGAGACGTGCCTTAACGGCATCGGCGGCGATGTGATACGAGAAGCCCTTGCCCATCAAAAACCGAACCAGTTTTTCGAATCCGCGCGTCTCTGGAACACGCCGCTTGGCGAGCAGGGCTGACGCACGCGCCAAATCGTCTTCGACGGCAAAATAGTCCTCGGGATAACCGGGAATGTCATCGAGCACGACATGACGGCGCTTGAGCTCGGTCTCGATTTTACGCTGTCCCCAACCGCGCCGCTTGCGTTCCTCGATAAAGTACGAGCAAAAGCGGTTCTCGTCTAAAAAGCGATACTCGGTGGCGCGCTCGACGGCGAAATCGATCGCGGTCTGGTGAAAGCCGTAGCGAGCCAGCTTGTCACGGACCTCGCCCGTCGCATGGTCGCGTCGCGATAGCATCTCGGTCACCATGGTAAGTGCACATTTACGCTCGACGAGCTGCACCGCCTCACGAAAGTTGTCCCAATCACAGGGAAGATCGGGGCGGTTTTTGACATACAGGCGCGCGACCCGCGCGGGAATCCAAATGGACCGCTCAAAACCGCCCTCAAGCTCACAATCGATATGTGCGCAAGGCTTTTTGGACGCATACCCGCTCGAGAACGAGGAGGCCGCCTTCTTATCGGGAAAGACGACCGTGGCCTCGGTCACCGTATACGACATGAGCGTAACCGCTACTCGTCGTCATCATCGAGCATGGCGGAACCATCGATGGCGTAAAGCTCGTCAAACTCCTCAGGCGCAGGCTGATCGGTCAGCTCGACCTCGGATGGAGCATCGTCGTCAAACTCAAGCCCGCAGGCAAGGCGGACCTTATGCTCAATCTCGTCGGCGCAATCGGGGTGTTCGCGCAGGAACGCCTTGGCGGCCTCACGACCGTTGCCGAGCTTGTCCTCGCCATAGGCAAACCAGGAGCCCATCTTCTTGCAGATGCCGCACTCGACAGCCATGTCCAGAATCGAGCCCTCCTTAGAGATGCCCGTACCGTACATGATGTCAAACTCAGCAGAACGGAACGGAGCTGCCACCTTGTTCTTAACGACCTTGGCGCGCACGCGGTTACCGATAACCTCATCCTTAAGCTTAATGCTGTCGATGCGGCGAATGTCGATACGCACCGAAGAGAAAAACTTAAGGGCGCGGCCGCCCGTCGTGGTCTCGGGGTTGCCGAACATGACGCCGATCTTCTCACGCAGTTGGTTAATGAAGATGCACGTCGTGTTGGACTTGGACAGCGAGCCGGCAAGCTTGCGGAGCGCCTGGCTCATCAGGCGAGCTTGCAAGCCGACCGTGGTATCGCCGATCTCTCCCTCGATCTCGGCACGCGGGGTCAGCGCGGCGACGGAGTCGACGACGATGGCATCGATGGCGCCGGAACGCACGAGCATGTCAACAATCTCGAGCGCCTGCTCACCCGTATCGGGCTGGGAAATCAGTACCTCGTCGATATCCACGCCAATGCGCGCGGCATACGTGGGATCGAGCGCGTGCTCGGCATCGATAAATGCCACCACGCCACCCATTGCCTGGGCCTCGGCCAGGATCTCGAGCGAAAGCGTCGTCTTACCGGAGGACTCAGGACCGTAAATCTCGACGATACGGCCGCGCGGCACACCGCCGATACCCAGAGCGGCATCGAGTGCCAGAGCGCCCGTGGGGATGGCCTCAACCTCAAGCTCGGGGCCGCCGTCACCATACCTCATGATGGAACCCTGGCCGAATTTCTTCTCGATCTCGGCCTTGGTGGTGGCGATCATCTCATCGCGCTCTTTACCCGTCGTGCGAGCATGAACGGTACGTACGGGACCTGAATTCTTGGCCATGAAAAGCCCTCCTCTTAACAACCTGCATCGATAATAAACGAACGGCTGTTCGTGGTCAACCGTTCAGATAAATCATATGCAGGCAGTCTTTCCAAAACCCAACCAAACGCCGACCAAATACTGACCAAATGCTTGACCACATAGGGCCAAATATAAGCAAGGAAGGCGAAAATAAACCTATGACCAGCAAAAACGCTGAATTTGTCAGAGGTCCCTATCTCCACAATTAAGGGGCCCTAAGGCCCCTTAAAACACGTCTATTCCATAGAGTTGAGCAAAAGGGCAATGCGTCCCAATGCCTCCGCGACCGCATGGGCACGAACACACGAACGGTCGCCCTCATAGTGGCAGCGCACAGAGTCCACGACCGGCACTTCCCCATCAGCCGCGCGATACGCCCAGCCAATATAGAAAGTGCCAGCCGGATCGTCCTCAGTGCCGCCGCCGGGGCCGGCATAACCCGTTGCGCTCACTGCAATATCGCTCTGGTACAGCTCCAGCGAACCCGCCGCCATCTCGCGCGCGGTCTGATGCGACACCGCGGTATAGCGGTCGAGCGTCTCCTGATCAACGCCCAAAACGCGATGCTTGATCTCATCGCAGTAGGTCACCGCACCGCCACGCAGCACCGCCGAGGCGCCCGGGATATCGGCAATCGTCGAGGCAATCATACCTGCTGTCAGCGACTCAGCCGTCGAAACCGTCACGCCCCGAGCGCTCGCGCGCTCGACAATATGACGCGCCAGCTCCTCGTTATGTGCGGAAATCTGCTCAAAAGAGTCCGTCATACCCACCAGGACCTAGACCGAAAAGACGATCTTGCGGCAGTTCCAGAAGTACTGGGCGCCCGAGATAACGGTCAGGACAACGGCAACGGCGTACAGGAAGCGCGACACCGAGTAGATGCCGAGCGTCAGCGCCAGCGGGCCAAGGTGCAAGCCGGCCATCGCAAAGACGCACAGGTAACCGCAGATGGAGACCATCGTGGTCGCCGTCTTGTACTTGCCAAGCTTATCGGCGGCAACGACCACGCCGGCGGCACTCGCGACCATGCGAAGGGCGCTCACCAGAAGCTCACGGAACAGGATAATGAACACGGACCACACGGTCACAGCGCCAAAATCCAAGAACAGCAGCAGAGCCGAGAACACCAGCAGCTTATCGGCGATGGGGTCCAAGAACTTACCGAAATCGGTAATCTCGTTGCGCGAGCGCGCCAGATAACCGTCGACCTTATCGGTGCACGACAGGATCACATACAGAATGAAGGCAGCGGCGGCGAGCGGGCCGTCGAAGGTGCTCCAATCTGTACCGGCAACACTCGTGTGAGAAAGCGCCGACACGATCATGAACACCGGGATAAAGACGATGCGAACGCACGTCACGATGTTGGCGGGCGTCCAAACACTCGTCAGTTCCTTATTGCTCTCGTTTGCCACGATGCTCTCCTACTCCACAACATGGCCGATAAGCTCATAGCAGAAGCTATCGGTAAACTCGACCGTCAGAATATCGCCCACGGACGCCTCGCTGGCGTCCAAGTGCACCGCGCCATCGGAATCGGGCGCCTGGAACCAAGCGTGGCCGATCAGCTCGGCGCCGTCCTCGGTCTCCTCGATGCCGTCGACAATCACCTGGGCGCGCTCGCCCACATGTGCGGCGGTGGCGGCAAAACCGAGCGACTCGGCCAGGTCCATGGCCTCCTGGGCGCGCTCGAGCTTGACCTCCTCATCGACCTGACCCTCCATCTTAGCGGCCAGGCTGCCCTCCTCCTGCGAGTAGGCAAAGACGCTCGTGTAGTCAAAGCCGACGGTGTCCATAAAGTCGATAAGGTCGCGGAACTCATCGTCGGTCTCGGTCGGGAAGCCGACCATGGCCGTGGAACGGATCACAATGCCGGGGATACGCTCACGCAGATCACGGAACAGGTCCTCGAGCTCCTGGCGCGAACCAGAACGGCGCATAGCCTTGAGGATGCGCGCGTCGCAGTGCTGCACGGGGATATCGATATAAGGCAGTACCTCGGGCGTATCGCGAATCGTATCGATAAGCTCGTCGGTCATGCCCTCGGGCTGTAGGTAGAGCACGCGGACCCAGACGTTGTGCGGGCGCACGGCCTCGGCGACGGCATGCAGCAGCTGCGCCAGATTGCGCGGCGAGCCATCGGTGACGTCTTCGTCGGCAAAGTCGGTGCCCCAAATACCCGTGTCCTGGCCGATCAGCACGATCTCTCGCACGCCACCGGCAACCAAGTCGCGCACCTCGGAAATAATGCTCTCGGCATTGCGCGAGTGATAACGACCGCGGATATACGGGATCATGCAGAAGCTACAGAAGCGGTTGCAGCCATCGGAGATCTTGACGTAGGCGACAGCGCCCTCGACGGTGCGCTTGACCTGCGGAATATAGGCGGCAATCTCACGCTCGACACCCAGCACGCCATCGATGACCGTCACAATGCCATCCTCCTCGTCGGCCTTCACAAAGGCAGCGACCTCGGGCAGCTCGTCAGGCAGGTCGTCGCCATAGCGCGACGGCACACAGCCGCACATGACGATGGGACAAGAACGAACGCCGTCCTGAACCTCGTTGGCGAGCTCGAGCGTGGTCTCGATGCTCTCGGACGTTGCGGAGGCGAGGAACGAGCATGTATTGACGATGGCGATATCGGCATCCTGTGGGTCGAATGCCTCCTCGTAGCCCGCGGCGGTCAAAAGAGAACGCATGCGGTCGGTGTCAACCTCGTTCTTAGCGCACCCGAGGGTGATGTAGAGCACGGAGCCCAACGGTGTATCCATGTTGGAGAGCAGTCCTTTCGAATGATATTAGCGGTAGTTGGTGAACTGCAGCGGCTGGCCGTAGTCCTGGTCGCGCAGGAACTGGATCACGGTCTGCAACGCGTCCTTCGAAGCAGAGGAAACACGCAGCTTGTCGGCCTCGATAGTCACCTTGACCTTGAGCTTTTGGTCCTTGATGTCCTTGTTGATCTTCTTGGCGGTCGTCTGGTCGATACCCTCGACGATATGGCCGAGCACGCGCACGGTGCCGCCCGATGCCGCCTGCGGAGCATCCCACGAGACAGCCTTGAGGTCGATGCCGCGCTTGATGAGCTTGGAGCTCAGCACGTCGATAATCTGCTTGGAGACAAAGTCGGCCGGGGCGTTGATCGTAAAGAGCTTGTCGCCCTTCGAAAGCTCGATCGTGGCGCCGGAATCCTTCAGGTCATAGCGCTGGGAAATCTCACGCGTGGTTTGCTGGAAGGCGTTGTCGACCTCTTGCATGTTGACCTCGGACACGACGTCGAAGCTGGAATCTTTAGCCATGATGTTTCCTTTCGCGTACGAGCGGCTTAGTAGCTATCGTACGAATAGTCGGTAGAATCGGTGGGCGTCTGGCCGTCAGTTGCGGTATCGGCGCCATCCGTGGATTGGGCATCGGTGCCGTCGGTGGTGTCGGCACCATCGGTGGTGTCGGTACCATCAGAACTTTCACCATTCTCGGAACCAGTCGTCTCCTTCTTGGGAACGGTGATCGTCACACGCGCCACGCCCGAGGTCTTGGTATCGTAACGGACCTTTTCGCCGTTCTTGGTAACGGTGACATCGGAAGGCTTGGACGTGGTGATCTCGATCGAGGACTCAGGCGTGTACTCCTGCTCAAAGGGGCCAGTCGCCTGGGCGCCATAGACCGACTTGCCATCGACCTTGACCTCAATCCAGGCGGTCTTTCCCTTGGCAACGGAGACCTTGACCTTCGTTACCTCGTTTTCTTCCTTTTTAGCCGTCGTCTTGGTGGCGTCCGAATCGGTCGACTCATCCGTCGCCTCATCGGTGTCCTCATCCTCGTCGACCGTTTCGGTCTTCTTAGAGGACTTCTTGGGCGTCGTCTTGGTAGCAGTGGGCGTCTCGGGCGTGGTCTCGGGCGTCGAAGATGCGCAGCCGCGCAGAAGTACCACGATGAGCACGATCAGCAGCAACGCCACGGCACCGATGCCGGCGTAGACGATACGCGGATCGAGACCGTTGTTTTGAGGAGTACGGGAACCGCCGCGTCCACGACTGGAACTGCTGCGGCCGCCTCCCTGAGGCATACGACCACGATTGCTGTCGGAACGGCCGCGATAGCCACCCTGGCCCTGAAGGCTGCGCTGACCCGAGCGGGGCGCAAGTTCACCGCGGCCTTGATAGCCACGCTGGCACGCACGTGGAGCCGAAGAGCGCTGGCCATACGGCTGTGATTGAGAGCGAAGACGCGGCGTCACCTGCGTGGCATCGGCGTCCGCATAGCCACTGCGAGAACGTCCGGTGGAGATACCACGGTGACCGCGATCGGAATAGCCGCCGTCGCCGTAGCCGGCACGAGGGTCACGCGCCACGCCGCGGGCAGCGGGAAGTGCACGGTCCTCGGGCATCGGCGTACTGCGGAACCGGTCACGCTGTGAGCGAATCTCCTCGCCCGAACCCGTCTCGGTAATATAGCCAGCCTGCTGCGGACGCTGACCATAACGCGTTGAGCGACCACCCTGAACCATCAAGAAGCGCCCATTATCCACCGAGGAACGTGAATTGACATAGCCGGCGGCGTCCTGAAAACGACCGCCCTGCTGCGACGTCTCGCGCTCGTATGCCATCAGCTCGTCAAAGTAGGCATTGACGACCTCGCGCGGATTGAGGCCCAAAAAGCGAGCATAGCTCGAAATCATGCCCTGCGCATAGCCGCGCGGCGGCATCGAAGCAAAGTTACCGGTCTCGAAAAACTCGATGATCTGCGGCCTGATTTTGATGGTGTTGGCGACCTGCTGAATGGAAAGGCCCATTCGGCGACGCTGCTCGAGCAGCATGTCACCAAAGCGTGCAGCCATCAGAATCCTCCAAACTCACGATCTTCACGTGCCATCTCGGCGTCGACAGATTCCAGCGCGGCAAGCCCCTCCTCGTCCAACAGGACCTCGCGCGGCTTGGAACCGTCGGGCGGGCCGACGACACCCTTTTCTTCCAGCATGTCCATAATACGCCCGGCACGCGCATAGCCAACCTTCAGACGACGTTGCAGGCCAGATGTGGAGCCAAGCTGCGATTCCACCACAATATGGGCGGCTTCCCAAATGAGCGGATCATCGTCTTGCGGCTCGGCTACTCCGGTGCGGACAATGCCGCCGCCACCAGCCATGGACATGGAAGCGGGCGCCACGGCGGACAGAATCTCCTCGTGGTAGTCGGGCTCACTCTGCGACTTGACGAACTCGACAATCTCGTTGATCTCATCATCCGAGACAAAGCAGCCCTGGATACGGCGGGGCTTGCCCCAGTCGACCTTGGAGAACAACATGTCGCCCAAACCGGTGAGCTTCTCGGCGCCCATCTGGTCGATGATGACGCGCGAGTCGATGCCCGTGGCGACGTTAAAGGCGATACGGTTGGTGATGTTGGCCTTAATGAGGCCCGTCACCACGTTGGAGCTGGGGCGCTGCGTGGCAACGATAAGGTGAATACCGGCGGCACGGCCCAGCTGTGCAATACGCACGATCGAGGCCTCGACATCCTTACCGGCGACCATCATCAGGTCAGAGAGCTCGTCAATGATAATGACAAGGTAGGGCATCTTTTGCGGCGGATTGTCGTAATGCTCAAACTCGCCAGCAGCCTGCTTTTCGTTGTAGGTCGAGATCTTACGCACGTTGAGACGCTCGAAGACCTTCAGGCGACGCTCCATCTCGGACACAGCCCATTGCAGAGCGCTCGCGGCCTGCTTGGGCTCGGTCACCACGGGCACATAGAGATGCGGCAGACCGTTATAGCCCGCAAGCTCGACGCGCTTGGGGTCGACCATGATCAGGCGAACGTCCTCGGGAAGGGCGCGCATGAGCAAGGTCGTGATGATGGAGTTGATCATCACCGACTTACCAGAACCGGTCGTACCGGCAATCAACAGGTGAGGCATCTTGGCGAGGTCGGCGACAACCGGCGTGCCCTCGGCGTCGCGGCCGATGGCGAGCTCGAGCGGACCGCCCTTCACATAGGGCAGCACGTCGCCCAGATTGACGTTCTGGCGCTTGCGGTTGGGAATCTCGATACCAACGAGAGAGGTGCCGGGGATCGGGGCAAAGATACGAACCGACTGGGCGGCGAGCGAAAGCGCAATATCGTCCTCGAGGCTCGAAATCTTGCTCACGCGCTCGCCCTCGCCAGGTTGCAGCTTAAAGGTCGTCACCGTGGGGCCGGCGATCCAGCCGACCACGCGGGCACTGCGGCCAAACTCAAGCAAGGTGGATTGCAGTGACTCAGCGGTCTGCTCCAGCTCCTTATCCGAAGACGCGGCAGAAGCCGACTGCGGGTTGGCATGTAGGATTTCGAGCGGCGGAAGCTTGAGGCCGTCCTCTTCTTCGCCCTCGTTATCTGCGGCGCCGCCGTCCGCTCCCCCATCACGAGCCGCAGCCGATTCGACAGCACTCGTGGCAGGCGCATCGGCAACCTTGGGATGCTTTAAGAAGTCGGGAATCTGAGGTGCGGCCGAAACAGGGTTCACGGCAAACGGCGGCTCGGACTCGTCAACCTTGTCCGGATCGTCCTCCATCGAAAGCTGTCCGGTGACCTGGCCGCGCTTTGCATGGCGACGCGGCAGCAAAGTTGTCTTTGCGGTCTCAATCGGAGCCTCGTCGTCCTCGTCATCGCCCTCGGTGAGCTCAATCTCGCTATCGGACCAAGACGGGTCGGGCTCACTCGTATTGAGCTTGGGAACCGTCTTGCCCTTCTTGGCATGACGGCGCGGCAGCAGCGTGGTCTTGGCCCGCTCGGCTTCAACCGACTCGGATACGTCGACAAACGGGTCATCGTCCTCGTCGTCATCCAAAACCGGGTCGACATCGCCACCCATGACCGTGGTCACCGCGGCGTCAGTCCCCTTCTGGCGCAAAATGCTCAGGTGCGGACGAGCGACGCCGGGAACAGACAGGGCCTCTTCATCGCCCCACGGGCTCGCATTGACATCGGCACGTCGACGCTCGGCAAAATCGGCAGCGCGATCGCGTGCGGAGCGCAAAACGCCACCCACCGAAAAGCCGATAATGACCAAACCAACGACGACAAGCCCCAGCAAGACAACCATGGCGATAGGTTTACCCAAGGCGTTTTGCAAGGCACTTGCGATAAAGGCGCCAATGTAGCCGCCCGACACGGAAAGGTTCTGCGGCGTAAACATAAGGTCGCACGAATCGCTCGTGCCCGGCACCATCAGCGAAAGAATGGAGACGACGGCGATAAAGACCAAGGCGCCGCCCGCAACAGAGCGCACGTTGAGCGGCGAGTCCTCACCCAAAAAGAGCGTGGCGGCAAACAGCAAGATGACGATCGGCAGCACGTAGGCGCCCAGACCAAAGCCCAGGTGGTAGAAACCGGCAACCGCAGCCGTCACGGGCGCTGTTGCCGGAGAGATCACGGCAATGAAGGACGCGATCGCCAAAACGGCGATGACCACACCGGCGATATCGCGATTGGCCGAAGGCTCGACCAGGGGCTCAAACTCATCAAACTCGGACTCGTGGCCCTTATTGGCACGCAGATGGGAACCGGCACCCTTAGCAGATGCCGGTTGGTTATTGGCCTTATTGCCTTTGGCGTTTTGTGCAGATCCGCGCGCCAAACTAAACCTCCATGACGACCGGGATGATCATCGGACGGGTGCGCGTACGGCTCCAGATAAAGTTAGAGAGCGAATCGCGCACGGCCTTGCGAATGGCATCGGAACCGCTGCCGGTAAAGCTAAACTTACCCTTCTCGATCGTCTTCATAATGGACGCGGAGGCATCCTCGGAGAACTGGTCGTCGATGGCAAACGAGACGCCGCGGCCCGAGAACTCGATGGCCTCGATCTTCTTGTGTTTGAGGGAGACGATGGCAACGGCCGTGACCATACCGTCGTTGGCGAGCTTCTGGCGATCGCGCAGGACGATGGGGTCGGTATCGCCGATACGCAGGCCGTCGACGTAAACGACACCGGACTCGACGGGCGTACCGCGCTTGACGATACCACCGCGCATCTCGAGCGTGTCGCCGTTATCGAGGATAAAGATATGATCGTCCTTGATGCCCATCTTGCGGGCCAGCTGCGCATGGGCGCGCAGATGCACGGCCTCACCGTGAACCGGCATAAAGTACGTGGGCTTGGCCATGGCCATCAGGAGCTTGAGCTCCTCCTGGCTACCGTGACCCGAGACGTGGACGAGAGCGCGGTTCTTATCCCACACGTCGCAGCCGAGCTTGGCCAGGCTGTTGACGACCTGCTGGACGGCCTTCTCGTTGCCAGGAACAGGAGTTGCCGAAAGGATAACGGTATCGCCCTCGTGGATGGAGAGCGTCTTGTGCTCGCCATTGGCCATGCGGGACAGGGCCGACAGCGGCTCGCCCTGCGAACCGGTGCACATGACGACAATCTTATCGTCGGGCAGGTTATCGATATCGAAGGCATCGATGATATCGGCGTCATCGATGTTGAGGTAGCCCAGCTCACGCGCCACGCGGGTGTTCGTGAGCATGGAGCGACCGGTCACAACGACCTTACGGCCGCACTTGCGGGCGGCATCGCAGATCTGCTGCAGACGATGGATGTGGCTCGAGAACGACGCGACGAACACGCGACCCGGGGCGTTCTTGATGGCGTGCAACAGGTTGGGACCAACCTCGGCCTCGGACTTGGTAAAGCCGGGAACCGTGGCATTGGTGGAGTCGGAAAGCAGCAGGTCGATGCCCTGCTTGGCAAAGCGGCTGATAGCGGCATAGTCGGGCGTAACGCCATCGATGGGCGTCTGGTCGAGCTTAAAGTCGCCGGTGTGCATAACGGTGCCCTGATTGGTGCGGATGAACACGCCCAGAGCGCCGGGGATGGAGTGCGTCATCGAGAAGAAGTCGAGCGAGATGCCGCCGAGGTTGACATGGCTGCCGCCCTTGACCTCGCGGAACTTGGGTGCGCGGATGCGGAACTCAGAAAGCTTGCCCTCGATAAAGCCAAGCGTCAGCTTGCTCGAGAAGATGGGCACCTTGTTGTTGAGGTCCTGCAGCAGGTACGGAAGCGAACCGGTGTGGTCCTCGTGGCCGTGAGTAACGATGATACCGCGGAGCTTCTCCTCGTTCTCCAGAACATAGGTGTAGTCGGGAAGCACCAGGTCGATACCGGGCTGGGAGTCATCCGGGAACATAAGACCGGCGTCGACGAGCACCATGTCGTCGCCGCACTCGAAGACCGTCATGTTCTTGCCGATGCCATCAAGGCCGCCGAGCGGGATGATCTTCAAGGGAGATGATTTTTTAGCTGCCATAGGTTAGTGTGGTTTCCTTTCTTCGAAACGGGTCTGGAACAACCGACGGGGCGCTTCTGGCAAACCGACCGTCGGGAACGTACAAACATGCATCGCAGAGTCGATGCAATAACTACAGTATGATACCCATTTGCACAACAACAGACCACCCATGCATCAAAGCCCCATCTGAACTGGTCTATCCCGCCGGTTTCCCGTGGGGCGGGCACTGATGAAGTTTCCTGCTCTACAGTCCTGCTCACGACGGAGGCCACATTAAGTGGCCTCCTGTTCGTGCGGAACTCGCGATAAACTTCATCAGTGCCCGCCCCACGGGAAACCGGCCAATAAGGGACAGGTTAATTTTGGTCGATTTTATCTGGGGAAATGCTGCAGCGTCTATCTACAAATCCGAAATCTGACTACTGAATAGACTGTCTAACTAAATTGCGAGCGGCACTAACCAGTCCTTTTGCTTGCGCCCGGGAGGGCCGCATATGAAGTTTATCGCGAGTTCCGCACGCAAAGGAAAGCACTTAATGTGCTTTCCGTCTTGCGCAGGACTGTAGAGCAGGAAATTTCATATGCGGCCCTCCCGGGCGCAAGCAAAAGGGCGACCCCTGTCCGGAGTCGCCCTTGCGGTGCTGCTTATGTACGGCTGTTACTCGGCGTCGTGGTGACGGCGGGGCTTGCGGCCTCCGTTGTCGCCGGGACGGCGCGGACGGTCGCTGCGCTCGGAGCGCTCGCGACGCGGACGCTCACGACGCTGGAAGTGCTCGCCGTCGCCCTCGGAGGTACCCTCGGCGCGAGCCGGAGCCTCGGGCTTGTCAAGACGATCGAGCGAGATCTTGCCGCGATCGTCGACCTCAATGACGACGACCTTGACCTCGTCGCCCACGTTAAGGACATCCTCGACCTTCTCCACGCGGCCCTTGGCGACGCGGGAGATGTGCAGCAGGCCGTCCTTGCCGGGCAGCAGGTTGACGAAGGCGCCGAAGGGCTGGATGGAGACCACACGACCGGTGTACTCCTCGCCCGGCTCGGGAACCTTGATGATGAGCTTGATACGCTCGACAGCCTGATCGACGGACTCGCCGGTGCCGCCGACAAAGACGGTGCCGTCCTCCTGGATGTCGACCGAAGCGCCGGTCTCGTCCTGGATGCCGCGGATGACCTTACCGCCGGAACCGATGACGTCGCGAATCTTGTCAGTCGGAACCTGGATGGAGACGATACGCGGAGCGGTGCTGCGCGTGGTGTGGCGCGGCTCGGGGATCACATCGAGCATCTTCTGCAGGATGAAGGCGCGACCCTCCTTGGCCTGCTGCAGGGCGCGGGCCAAGATGTCAAAGGTAAGACCAGTGGCCTTGTTGTCCATCTGCAGAGCGGTAATGCCCTCGGTGGTGCCGGTGACCTTAAAGTCCATGTCGCCAAGGAAGTCCTCGAGACCCTGGATGTCGGACAGGACCACGGTCTTGCCCTCCTCCTGGATCAGGCCCATGGCGATACCGGAGACCGGGCGCTTAATGGGCACGCCGCCGTCCATAAGGGCGAGCGTGGAGCCGCAGGTCGAAGCCATCGAAGAGGAGCCGTTGGACTCCATGACCTCGGAGACGACGCGGATGGCGTAGGGGAACTCGTTCTCGTCGGGGAGCACCGGAAGCAAAGCGCGCTCAGCTAGGTTGCCGTGGCCGATCTCGCGGCGCTTGGGGCTGCCCATGCGGCCGGTCTCGCCGGTGCAGAACGGCGGGAAGTTGTAGTGGTGCATGTAGCGCTTGCCCTCGGTGGGCTCGATGGTATCCAGACGCTGGCCCTCGTTGAGCATACCGAGCGACAGGACGGAAAGCACCTGGGTCTGGCCACGCTGGAACAGACCGGAGCCGTGAACGAGCGGCAGGTAGTTATCCTTCACCATGATGGGGCGAATCTCATCGGCGGCACGGCCGTCGACGCGCTCGCCGGTCTCGACGACCATGGTACGCATAGCCTTCTTCTCGAGCTTCTTGAGCGCCACGGGAATCTCGCGCTCCCAAGCGGACTGCTCCTCCTCGGTGAACTCGGCACGGATGGACTCCTTCAGAGCCTCGACCTTACCGATACGGGAGAGCTTGTCGGCGTCGCGAAGGGCGGCTGCCATCTCGTCGTAGTGGGCGAAGATGCGCTCCTGGACCTCCTCGACGGGCTGGTCGAGCGGGTACTCCTTCTTGACGATGGCGCCGTTGACCTGCTCCCACTCGGCGACAAACTCGTCCTGAGCCTGGCAGAAGGCAGCAAGGGCCTCCTGGCCAAACTTCATGGCGGCGAGCATGTCGTCCTCGGAGATCTCCTCGGCGCCGGCCTCGACCATCGAGATGAAGTCGGCGGAGCCACCCAGCTCCAGGTCCAGATCGGAGTTCTCGCGCTCCTCATAGGTGGGGTTGACGATAAACTCGCCGGTCTCCACGTTGCGGCCGATGCGCACGCAGGCAAGCGGACCCTCGAAGGGCACGCCGCCGAGCGTCATGGCCAGGGAGGCACCCATGACGTTGATGACGTCGAAGGGGTTGACCTGGTCGGCGACGAGCGAGGTGGCGACAATGTGCACCTCGTTGCGGAAGCCGTCCGGGAAGCTCGGGCGAATCGGACGGTCAATCATGCGCGCGGTGAGCGTGGCCTTCTCGCTGGGACGGCCCTCACGCTTGAGGTAACCACCCGGGATGCGGCCGGCTGCGTACATCTTCTCGTTGAAGTCGACGGTCAGCGGGAAGAAGTCGTAGTTCTTGCGCTCCTTGGAGACAACCACGGTGTCGAGCATCGTGGTGTCGCCCTGCTTGACCAGGCAGGCGCCGGTGGCCTGCTTGGCAAGCTCGCCGGACTCAAAGGTGTAGGTCTTGCCGTACAGCTCAAAGGTCTTGGATACGAGTGTCATTGTTCTCCTTTACCCCACAGGCCCCTTGCCTGTGGGCTTCTCATGTGACGCGGGCCCCCTGCCCCCGCCACGCTTCAGAGCGTGATTGTTCGCGCCCTTACACAAAAAGAGCGCCCCGCTGCGCAGGACGCTCTTAGCATGTACAAATCCTTACTGGATGTTGTCGCGGATGCCCAGAGCCTTGATGAGCTCACGGTACTCGACGATGTCGTTCTTCTTGATGTAGGAGAGAAGACGACGACGACGGCCGACGAGCATGAGCAGGCCACGACGGGTGTGGAAGTCCTTCTGGTGGGACTTCATGTGCTCGGTCAGCTCCTTGATGCGCTCGGACAGGATGGCGACCTGAACCTTGGGGTTGCCGGTGTCGACCGGGGTGTTACCGAACTGGGCAGTCAGCTCAGCCTTGCGCTCTTTGGAAACAGTCATTGTTTCACCTTTCGTTTCTTGTCGCCCGCGGGCGACACTATTCGCCTCGGACTGGGAAGCCGTCGGTGGAGCGAGCATCCAAGGTCGAGGTACCAACAGGTCGGTATGTTACCACAAGCAGACCGCCCATGCGCATCATCACCGACCCAACATGAATTCCATCGCACGGAGGCGCTGGTCGGTGTGCGTCGCAGCCCACACATGCGAAAGCCCGAGCAAGAACGCCGCCGTATGCGGGTCGATTCGCTCGACCATGAGTGCATCGAAGGTCATGGACATGAGGGCGCGCAGCCACTCGACCTCACCGGTCGAAACCAGCTCGGCACCCGGAACGCTCGACGCGCACGAACCGCACATGAGCCCGCCCGCCTGGGGCGAAAAGTACGACAGCATGGGGTCTCCGCACAGCACGCAGGCCGAAAAATCGGGTCGATAGCCCACGTGCGACAGAAGTTTAAAGACAAAGGCCGCCACGAGCAGGTCCATATGTGCCGAGTCGAGCCCACAGCCGACAAGCGTGAGCGCCCGCTGCGTGATGACAAAGGTAAACGGGTCCTCGGCGTCCTCGAATGAGCACACGCGCGCGACCTCGGCAATCGCGCTTGCGGCGCAGGTCGTCTCGTAATCGGGCGCGGCGCCAACCGGCGCTTCCAAAAGCTCGGCCTGAGAAACAACGTCGAGCGAGCGTCCATGTGCGAGCAGCATATCGACGGTACAGAATAATTCGCAGCGCGCCGCCAAGCGCCCACCGGGTTTGCGGGCCCCCTTTGCCACGGCACGAACCTGACGACCCCGCTCGTCAAGCATCGTCAGAATCAGATCGGTCTCTTTGAGCTTGGTCTTGTCGAGCACGAGCACCTTCGTGCGATATGTCCGGGAGCCTGCCATGCGCGCTGCGCGTCCTTAGTCCTCGGCGTTGTAGCCAAAGCGGCGAATCTGGGCCTCGTCGTCACGCCAGCCGGCCTTGACCTTCACGTCCAGCTCCAAAAAGACCTGCGTGCCAAAAATGCGCTCAAGATCGCGACGGGCGTCGATACCGATATGCTTGATCATCTCGCCGCCCTTGCCGATGATGATGCCCTTTTGGCCCTCGCGCTCGACGTAAATAGTGGCGTGCACGCGCAGCACCTTCTTGGTCTGCTCGAGCGCGTCGCAGATTACGCCAACGGAGTGAGGGATCTCATCACGGGTGCGGCGCAAGACCTTCTCGCGCACAAACTCGGCAACGAGCGTCTCGTCAGAAGCGTCGGTACCCAGGTCCTCGGGGAACCAACGCGGGCCCTCGGGCAAAAAGTGCGCAACGGTCTCGATAAAGGCATCGACGTTGAAGTTCTTGACCGACGACGTCACGATCTCGTCGTCAAAGTCCATAAGCTCGTGGGCTGCCTTAAGCTGCTCCATGACCTGTGCGGGGTCGGCCTCATCGGCCTTGGTGAGCACCAGGACCTTCTTGGAACGGGCATTCTTGACACGCTCGGCAACCCAGGCGTCTCCCCTGCCGATCGGTTTGGTGGCATCAATCAAAAACGCGACAACATCGACATCGTTCAGCTCGAACAGCGCGCTCTTGTTCAGCTCGGACCCTAGACCGTCCTTGGGCTTGTGGATACCCGGGGTATCGACAAAGACCAGCTGGTAGCCGGGGCGGTTGACGACGGCGCGCATGCGGCGGCGGGTCGTCTGGGCCACCGGCGAGGTGATGGCGACCTTTTTGCCATAGCAGGCGTTGAGCAGCGTTGACTTACCGGCGTTGGGGCGGCCGACCAAGGCCACGAAGCCACTGCGGAAACCGGGCTCAACGTCGCCAAAGCCCGCGAGGCTGTCGTCCTCATCGCACAGGGCGTCGAGCTCCTCGTCGCTCATGCCCTCAAACGGGTCGAACTCCTCGACTTCCTCATAGGCCTCGGTCGCCTTAGCATCCGGGGACTCGTCGTCCAAAATCTCATCGGTAGACTGCATATTGTCGGACATGGGAATCCCTTTCTAAATAAAGCCGAGCGCGTGGGCAAATACCAGCACGCCCACAATCGCGGCGGTGATGGAAAGAACGTATACAGAGGCGGCGGCGATGTCCTTGGCGCGTTTTGCCAGCGGATGGAGCTCCTGGGTCGCCAGATCGACAATGGCCTCCATGGCGGTATTGCACAGCTCGCCGTGAATCACCAGGCCGCAGCAGATGATAATCGTGGCCCACTCGGCAATGTCGAGCCCCACGATGCAGCCGGCAATGACGGTGCACACGCCCGCCACGAGCATGACCTTAATGTTGCGCTCGGTCTTGACGGCGGTGACGAAGCCCTCCATGGCGTAGGAGAACGACTTTAAAAAGGACGGATGGTCCTTGTTCGATCCGGGAATCATAAACGGCTCCTAGTCGTGGGCATGATTGGTGATGGGGCCGACGTGAACCAGTTTGGGATCCTCGCCGCGCTCGAGCGCCAGATCGCGCAGGATAGCGTCCTCGCGGGCCTCCATAACCTCGGCCTCGTCGTCCTCGATGTGGTCATAGCCCAGCAGGTGCAGCATGCCGTGAACGAGCATCAGACGGCACTCGTCAGCGGGGCTATTGCCAAAACCGGGGGCCTGACGGGCAATAACCTGCGGGGCCAAGATGATATCGCCGAGCTCGAGCGTCTCATCGGCGGGAATGTCATCGTCAAAGGCCGAATCGCACTCAAACGAGAGCACATCGGTGGTGCGGTCGATACCGCGCCACTCGTGGTTGAGCTCGTGCATCTCGTCCTCGTCGACATACGAAAGGGAAATCTCGACTTCACGCTCAACGCCCTCGGCGGCAAGCACGACCTCGCAGATGTGCTCCACCTCCTGAGCATCGAGCAGCGTATCGAGCTCGGCATCGTTGCTGATCAATACACTCAACGGGACTCCTTTCGGTCGCGTGAGCGTTGCTCACGCACGTCATCATAAGCATCATATGCCTCAACGATACAACCCACTAGGGCATGACGCACCACGTCGGCACGCTCGAGGTGAGAAAATGCCACATCGTCGACACGGCCCAAAATCTTCTCGACATCCGCCAAGCCACCACGACGACCCACCAGGTCGCGCTGGCTGAGGTCGCCGGTAATCACGAACTTGGAGTTGAATCCAAGGCGTGTCAGGAACATCTTCATCTGCTCGGGCGTGGTATTTTGCGCCTCGTCGAGCACCACGAAAGCATCGCTCAGCGTACGACCGCGCATGTAGGCGAGCGGGGCGATCTCGATCACGCCGCGCTCCATAAGCTCATCGGTGCGCTCACGATCCATCATGTCAAAAAGGGCATCGTAGAGCGGGCGCATGTACGGATCGATCTTTTCCTCGAGGGTGCCGGGCAAAAAGCCCAGGTTCTCCCCTGCTTCGACAACCGGACGCGTCAAGATCAAACGGCCCACCTCATGGCGCTTGAGCGCGGCAACGGCGAGCGCCATGGCCAGATAGGTCTTACCGGTACCGGCAGGACCCAAGCCAAAGGTGATGGTATGCGAGCGAATGGCATCCACATAGCGCTTTTGCCCAAGCGTCTTGGGACGAATGACGCGACCGCGATACGAAAGCAGCACGTCATCGCGAAGCGATGTGGCCTCATGCTCGCCGTCGCGCAAGACGGCCAGGCAACGCGAGACATCGTCGGCAGACAGGGTACGACCGGCCGCCGCCTCGCGAAAAGCATGTTCGAAAAAGCGAGCCACGAGCTCGACCTCGTCCGGGTCGCCGCTCACGGAGATCCTATCGCCACGGGCGACCACGTGAGCGCGAACCAAGCTCTCGAGCGCACGAAGGACGCCGTCGCCGGCGCCCAAAACACGCGAGGGATCAACTCCCTCGGGAACGGTAAGTCTAATCTTCGAGGCTTCCATGGACCTCCCTGCGCGCATGGACCAAGCCGGAATCATCGACTCCGATGATAGCAACATCGAGCAGGCACGGGGCTGTAAGTCCACAGGTATCGTCAAGACGGGCATGATGGAACGAACCGAGCGTCAGGTTGTCACCATACTCGAGCACGGCGCGCTCAACGGTGCCCACGCGACGACGAGCGTCGGCGATAGCGAGCTCCTGCGCCGCGTCTCGCATACGGCGGCTGCGCTCGGCCATAACCTCGGGCGGCACCTGGTCGGGCATGTCGGCAGCAAGGGTACCGGGACGCTTACTGTAGCGGAACACGTGCATACGCGAGAACCCCACGCGGCGGCACAGCGCCAGCGACTCCTCGAACTCCTCGTCCGTCTCACCAGGAAAACCGACGATGACGTCGCACGAAAGAGACGCCTGCGGCAGGATGGCGCGAATCATGCGCACCGTGTCCTCAAAGGCCTCGGCACTATAGGGACGACCCATGCGATGCAGCGTCGCCGTACAGCCGGACTGTACGGGCAGGTGCAAAAACGGGGCAATACGCTGCGGATAGCGCGCCATAACCTTAAGCAGGCGCTCAGAGATATCCATGGGTTCGACCGAGGAAATGCGCACATGCGCAATAGTCGTGCGCTCCATGATGGCCTCGAGCAGCTCATCGATTTCGACATGCTCGTCGGTCGCGCTCTTGCCATCGTAGGCACCCAGGTTCACACCGGTCAGCACCACCTCGGGCACGCCGGCCTCCTGGGCCTCGCGAACTTGCTCAAGCACGGACTCGACGGGCACGGAACGCTCGGGACCGCGGGCCTTCCACACGATGCAATAGGTGCAACGGTGGTTGCAGCCATCCTGGATCTTCACACCCAGACGCGAGCGACCCAGAGCGTCGACCACATCGCTGTCGCTGCAGGCGGCCACACTATCGGATTCGACACCCAGCACATCGCAGACACGTTCGGCGACATCGATCTTAGACGGCTCGGCAATCACGCGATCCGAAAGCTCCAACAGCTCCTCGGGATGCAAATTGACCACGCATCCGGTCACGACTACATAGGGCTCATTTGGATGGGCCAGCGCATGACGGACGGCCTTACGGGTCTTGGCCTCGGCCTCGCCCGTAACGGCACAGGTGTTAATGACGATCAGGTCGGCATCCTGGGGCTCCACCATAGCAAAACCCAGGCGCATAAGATCGGCAGTGATACGGTCAGACTCAACCCGGTTGACACGGCAGCCGAGGTTGACGACGGAAATATGGGGTGCGAGCACGCGGGCTCCTTAATCGAGGATATCGTCGAGGGCACTCTTGATACGGTCGGTCACCGACTTCTTACCGGAAGCGACGTCATCGCCCATCTCATCGGCAAAAGCACGGAGCAGCTCGCGCTGCTTATTGGAAAGATTGGTGGGAACGACCACGCGCAGTTGCACGATCAAGCGGCCACGCGAACCGCCACCGCCAATGCGCGGCATGCCGTAATTATTGACGCTCACGGTGTCGCCGTACTGGGCGCCGGCGGGGACGCACACCTTAACGACCTCGTCGGGCATAATGCCCTCGACATCGATCTCGCAGCCGAGCGCAGCCTGCGCAATCGAGATATCGCTCACCAGGTACAGGTCGTCACCGTTGCGCTTAAAGCGCTCATGGTCGGCAACGCGCACGTTGACAATCAAGTCGCCCGAAGGCTCGCCGCGAAGACCGGCCTCGCCAAAGCCGCTCACACGCAGCTGTCGACCGGTCGAAACGCCGGCGGGAATATCGATGTCAATCTTTTCATGCGAAGGCGTGCGGCCCTGACCATCGCAGGTCTCGCAGGGATGGTCGATAACCGTGCCCTCGCCATGGCAGTCGGGGCAAGGCGAGGAAGACTGAACCTGGCCCAAAAACGATCGCTGAACCGTCGTGACATAGCCCGTGCCGTGGCAGCGGCCGCACTGCTTTTCCTGTGCGCCCTCTGCCCTACCGGTGCCATTGCAGTCCTCGCAAGGAGCAAAGCGGTCATAGCTGATTGTCTTTTTGCAGCCGAGCGCCGCCTCCTCGAGCGTCACCGAAAGCGAGATGGCCATGTCACGACCGCGACGACGCTCGCGACGGCTGCGGGCGCCACCGCCGGCACCGCCGCCAAAAAACGACGAGAACAAGTCGTCCATGCCCATACCACCAAAGATATCGTTGATATCGACGTAGCCCGAACCACCAGGGCCGTCGGCAGTGCCGTAACGGTCGTAGTTAGCACGCTTCTGCTCATCGGAAAGAACGGAATAGGCCTCGTTGAGCTCCTTGAACTTGGCCTCGGCCTCGGGGTCGTCCGAAACGTCCGGGTGTACGGTACGGGCCTTCTTTAGAAACGCGCGCTTAATCGTCCGCGCGTCGGCATCCTTGTCGACGCCAAGTACCTCGTAGTAATCCCTATTTTCCGACACGACCGAATCCTTCCGACTTTCATTATTGTCACAGTGCGTCCTATACCCAAGCTGGGCCAACCGCAAACAGAGGGTTTGATGTTATTGCATTCCGTAAGGCGAAAGCATGGCCCGTTGCGAGCAGCTCGCGAACCAAACCGACACGAGCGCGAACATGAAGCCATTGGCAAAACCGTTGGCAAACTGCATCGCACCGCGCTTCCACCACAGCAGGCTGCGATGAAGCACGCCGTCCGAAAGCACCATGAACAGGCCCATGGTAAACGGAATAAAGCACATCACAGCAAAGGCCGAGAACACGCCCGAGATGGCCGAGAGTACCAAAAACGGCGCCACGATGCCCATCAGGTAAAAACCGGTACGAGCTTTGCCTTCCAAGCGCTCGGACTCGACATGGGCACGGCCGACTAGATCACCGCCAGCGGCACCGTTAGTGCCGGCGTGACCCATGCCGCTAATGCGGACCTCGTCGCCATCGTGCGTGCCGGCAGGAAACTCAATCGTCTGCTCGGAGGTTACGCGAGTACGACCGCTGCCACCGCAATCGGGGCAGGGGTCGGCCACGACCTTACCGGAACCGCCGCACTCGGGGCAGACCGACTGGAACGTGCCCGCACCAAACAGGAAGGACAAGTCGACGTCGATGTGCCCGCGGCCACCGCAGCTCGGGCAGGTATGGGCATGCTCGGTGGAGACAGAACCCGAGCCGCCGCAGTGACCACAGGTATCGAAGCGCGTATAGCGGACGGTCTTGCGGGCACCGTCCTTGGCCTCCTTGGCGTCCAGTTTGATATCGACGACCACGTTGGCGCCGTTCTCGGGATTGTAGGCAGCCTGGCCGCGACGCTGCTGGCCCCAGGCACCGCCAAAAGGAAAGCCGCCCTCAAAGGGATTGCCATAGCCCGTGTTGCCGGCATAGCCGCCACCATAGGGCGAAGCCGTAGGGGCACCGGCAAAGGGATTGCCAGAACGCATGGCATCGTAGCGCGCACGTTTTTGCTCATCCGAAAGCACGGCGTAGGCCTCGGAAACCTCTTTAAACTTTTCCTCGGCATCCGGCTCTTTGTTGACGTCCGGATGGAGCTTACGGGCCTTTTGCTGGAAGGCCTTTTGAATATCACGCGAGGTGGCGTCCTTGGAGACACCTAAAATCTCGTAGTAATCTTTTTCGTTCATCGTCGCCATGCGCGGCAACCTCCTGCTCACAGCAGCGTATATATTCCGGTAATTCTACCCGAGCGGCCTAAGCTAGATCCCAAAACAGCTCGAACAGAACATTTCCATCGAGCCAGCCCAGGTGTGTCGGTGCTAAACGAGCTCGAACATGGCCCGCGACGACACCTGCCGAAGTAAAGGGTCCCTCATGGACCCCGAGCGTCTCGGGCACCCAAGTGGCAAGACCCAATTCGAGCGCGCGATCACAAGCGGCTGTCAGCTCATCGGCCGGGATGACACGAGCCGCGCGAACCAACAGGTCGGACGCAATACCGCGCGTCATGCGACAAGCGAGCATCAGGTCTTCGGCCGCAGCCTCTCGCTGCGACAGGTATTCGGCCTCAAACGACGTCGCGTCATCGTCGCGCTGAACCAAACGCACACGGTACGCGTCGCCTCGAGCAGACACGCCGGGGAACAAACCTGCAAGACGGTCGAAATCCCCAGTATCAAGCATACCGGCGGCAGAACGGCCCAGGCCCAGGTAGCCCCGTCCGGTCCAGTAGGCAATGTTATGGGCGCACTCATGGCCGTCGAGCGCGTAGCTCGCCACCTCATACGGATGATAGCCGGCCGCACCCAGGCGCTCACGCGCCGCGTCCATGCACGAAGCCTGAAAATCCTCATCGGGCTCGAGCGACTCGTCACGGCACGCCATGCGGTAAAGGGGCGTCCCCTCCTCGAGCGTGAGCGGGTAGACCGACACATGATGAGGCGCCGCCGCCAACACGCCATCGAGCGTGCTCCGCCAGTTTGCGGCCGTCTGCCCGGGAAGGCCGCACATCAGGTCGCACGACACATCGAGGCCAGCGTCCTTCACCGTCGCGATAGCCGCAAGTGCGCGATTAGCATCGTGAATGCGGCCAATAGCAGCCAGCTCGGTATTGTCGAGGGTTTGCACGCCCAGAGAGATGCGCGTGACACCCGCCTCGGCAAGCGCGGTGGCGAGCTCAGCGGTCAGGGACTCAGGATTGGCTTCGCAAGTAAATTCAAAGGGTTTGCACCACATGGAGATACGCCGGGCAAGTTCCACCAGGCGCTCCCCTGCCAGCGATGGCGTGCCGCCGCCAGTATAGACCGTGCAGACCTGCGCAAGCGCCCCGGCGTCGCCAAAGGAATCGAGGCGCGCATACAACTGCTCAAAATAGGAATCAAGCGCGGCATCCAAATCATACGCAGCAAAGCTGCGCGAGTCAAAGTCGCAGTACCGGCACTTTTGAGCGCAAAACGGCACGTGCACGTACAGCGCGGTAACGGCCACCGTTAGGCCTCCAGCGGATGAGCAGGCACCGACTCGCCGGCGGCAAGCGCGGCCTCGCAGGCCACCACGTCGCGCTCGATATCATCGACCAGCGCCATAAACTCCTCGTACGTAGAGCAACGCACCACCTGAGCGCGCCAGGCGGCGGCATGGGGCATACCCTTTAAGTACCAGCTTGCGTACGTGCGAGCACGCGACATGAGCGGCAGAAGCTCGTGCGTCAACGTCAGGTGCTCGCGCAGAGCCTCCAGGCGCTCGACCGAGGAGCGAGAAGGAACCGGCGTGCCATCGAGTGCAAGGGCTCGGGCATCGCCGAACACCCACGGATTGCCGTAGATGCCGCGCGCGATAAACACCGCGCTGGCACCCGAGCCGTGCAGATGCTCAGCAGCGTCCTCGGCCGAGAACACATCGCCCGAACCAATCACGGGAATCTCGACAGCGTCGGCAACCTCATCGACGACAGACCAATCGGCCTGGCCCGTGTAGAGCTGCGTGGCGCAACGACCATGCACGGCGACTGCGGCAGCCCCTGCACTCTCAAGCATCTGGGCAAATGTCGCGGCATTGCGGTCCTCGGCATAAAAGCCCTTGCGAATCTTGACGGTCACGGGCACGTGCGCCGCGCCCACCGTGGCCTCGACGATCTTCTCGGCCAGGTCGGGCGTGCGCATGAGCGCCGAGCCCTCGCCCTTGGTAACGACCTTGCGGGCGGGACATGCCATGTTGATATCGATGAGCGACAGGCGATCGCCCACACGTTCCTCGACGGCAGCGACGGCGCTCGCAAACTGATCGGGTTTGGAGCCAAAGAGCTGCACGCAAATCTGCTGCTCCTCGTCGGCCGGTAGCACCAGGCGCCACGTCTTATTGCTGGCATAGGCAAGGCCCGCCACGCTCACCATCTCGCTGTAGGCAAGGTTGGCACCGCGGCGGCGGCACATGATACGGTAGGCAGGGTCGGTCACGCCCGCCATGGGAGCCATAAGGAACGGCTGCTCGGCATAGGCGCCCAGCAGCCGCTTGCTGTATTCAGAAAGCGCCATAGACCTACTCGTCCACCTTGAGGATCGCCATAAAGGCCTCCTGCGGGACCTCGACCGATCCGATGGCCTTCATGCGCTTCTTGCCCTCTTTCTGCTTCTCGAGCAGCTTGCGCTTACGCGAGATATCGCCGCCGTAGCACTTAGCAAGAACGTCCTTGCGACGCGCCTTGACGGTGGAACGGGCGATGATCTTGTTGCCGATAGCACCCTGGATGGGCACCTCGAACAGCTGACGCGGGATGATCTCCTTGAGCTTGTCGCACAGGCCACGGGCCAGGCCATATGCCTTGTCCTTATGGACGATAAACGAAAGCGCGTCCACCTCGTCGCCCGAAAGCAGGATGTCGAGCTTGACGAGCTCAGAGGGGCGATATTCGTTGAACTCATAGTCGAGCGAGGCGTAACCCTTGGTGCGGCTCTTGAGCTGATCGAAGAAGTCCAAGATGAGCTCAGCGAGCGGCATATCGAAGCGCATCTCGACCGATTTGCTCGTCAGGTGGATCATGTCGGTTGTGACGCCGCGGTGCTCGATGGCGAGCTGCATGACGGCACCCGTGTACTCAGGCGGGCAGATGATCTTTGCCTTGAGGTAGGGTTCCTCGATACGTTCGATGCGCGTGGCCTCGGGAAGGTCCTGCGGACTGCGGACATCGATCATTTCGCCGTCGGTCTTGTAGACGTGATAGTCGACCGAGGGACTCGTGGCAATGAGGTCCAGGTTGAACTCGCGCTCCAGGCGTTCCTTGACGACTTCCATGTGCAGCAGGCCCAGGAAGCCCACGCGGAAGCCGAAACCGAGCGCCACCGACGTCTCGGGCTCCCACACCAACGACGGGTCGTTGACGTGCAGCTTATCGAGGGCGTCACGCAGGTTCTCGTAGTCCTTGTTGTCGATCGGGAACAGGCCCGTGTAGACCATGGGCTTGGCCTCGCGGTAGCCCGGCAGAGGCTCGGGGCAGGGGTTCGAAGCCCACGTAAGGGTATCGCCCACGCGCACAGCCTCGGGGTCCTTCAGACCCGTGACCACATAGCCAACCTCGCCGACGGTCAGCGCGTCGACCGGGGTCTCGGCAGGACGCTTGACGCCCACGCCGTCGACCAAAAAGTCACCCTTGGCCTGCATCATAAGCAGAGTATCGCCCTTTTTGATGGAACCATCGAAGACGCGCACCGTAGCCACCACACCGCGATACTCGTCAAAGTACGAATCCAAAATGAGCGCTTTGAGCGGAGCGTTTGCATCGCCCTTAGGCGGCGAAATCAAAAAGACGATGGACTCCAGCAGATCGTGAATGCCCTCGCCGGTCTTGCCCGAGACGCACACGGCATCATCGGCGGGAATCGCCAGGTCGTCCTCGATCTCGGTCTTAACCTCGTCGGGATGGGCCGAGGGCAGGTCGATCTTGTTGATGGCGGGCACAATGTCCAGATTGGCGTTCATGGCGAGCGTCGCGTTGGAAACGGTCTGCGCCTCGACGCCCTGCGTGGCGTCGACAACGAGTACCGCGCCCTCACAGGCTGCCAGCGAGCGCGAGACCTCATAGGTAAAGTCAACGTGGCCCGGCGTATCGATCAGATTGAACTGATACGTCTCACCATCGTCGGCGTCATAGGAAACGCGGACGGCATTGGACTTGATCGTAATGCCGCGCTCGCGCTCGATATCCATGGTGTCGAGCAGCTGCGACTCCATGTCGCGTTCGTCGACGGTATGGGTGAGCTCGAGGATGCGGTCGCTGATCGTGGACTTGCCATGGTCGATATGCGCAACGATCGAGAAGTTGCGGATGTGGGAAATGTCAATTGAAGTATTCATGCGGACTATCTTACCCGAGCGGTACAAAAATGGAGCCTGTTCCATAAAACAGGCTCCATTTATGCGCGTAATCTGTGTGGTGTGAAATTTACAACTTAGGCGTTGATGCTGTTCACGAGCTTGGCAAGACCGGACTTGCGGTTGGAAGCCTGGTTCTTGTGGATAACATGCTTGGCGGCAGCCATGTCGAGACGCTTGGTGACGGTCTTGAGGGCAGCCTGGGCCTTCTCGGCGTCGCCCTCGGCGACGGCGGACTGGACGTGCTTGGTCAGCGTCTTGAGCTCGGACTTGACAGCCTTGTTACGCATGCGAGCTGCCTCATTGGTGCGGATACGCTTCTTCTGAGACTTGATGTTTGCCACTTCTGGAGTTCCTTTCGAGTTCCTTGCAAAAAATGTATGACACCTCTGAGACACGGTGAGGTCATGCAAGCGCCTACTATAGCACGCTCCCTCTCAAAGGGATAGAACGAATTTGTCAAATAGGCAGGTATCATCACGATTTTCTCAAGATGTTCGTAATCCAGAGCAAAAGCGCCGTCTGAGAATCGGCCGAACCCTTGAGCGCGAGCTCCACATCGACCGCACCCTCGAGCGCTGCGATGAGCTCTGCCATCGAAAAGCGACGTGCCCAGGTCAGGTGATTCTTGACCTGCCAGGACTGGAGCTTGAGCGTTGCGGCCAGCTCGCGACCCTGCCCACGCGCGTCGAGCGCCTTGGCGACGATAAGCTCGCGAATGCGACCGCACAGCAATGTGTAAGTCCACACGTAGCTCTTGGAGGGCAGGAGCTTAAAGAGCTCGAGCGAACGCCGCATATCGCGAGCCGAGACGGCGTTGAGGAAGTCCCAGGGTTGGACCTCGGCCGTACGAACAATCCAGCGCTCAACATCGGCAAGTTCAATCTGAGGCGACTCGACCATCTGGGCAAGCTTAGCCAAGTCGTTATCGAGCATGCGCGTGTTTTCGCCCGAACGCGAGACGAGCTCCTCGGCGGCCGCCGTCGAAATCGACTTACCGCGCTGCGTCGCCATCTGCTGAACACGGCGCGGCAGTTCCCAGCGCTTGGTACCCGAGCAATCGACGATAGCCTTCTTGTCGATCTTGGCGATTGCCTTATACAGGCGCGTATTCTTGGCAAGTGAGTCGGCGATGATGAGGCAGACCGTTGTGGGGCTGGGACTCGCCAGATACCCAACGAGCGGCTCCGAGACCGCCTTGGCGAGCTTTGAGCAGCCATCGAGGATTACCAGACGAAACTCACTGCCCATCGGAAAGGTGTTAAGCGATCCGATAATGGACTCGATATCGGGGTCCTTGGTCATGTCTCGCTCGTCGAGGTTGAACTCGACCATACCCGATTTTTCCAGACGCGCTTTCATACGCGAGACGGCGTGGTCGCGCTTAACTCCGTCGGTACCGACGATCAGATATGCCGGCAGCAAACCGGTTTCGGACATTGCGCCCCCCTCCCGCAGGCCTTCGTATTCGTTCCGTGCCATTCTAGCCCAGAGGCCCACCACACGCCAACGACGTCGTCACGGTCGCTGGCATCGCATCGCAAAGCAATTCGCAGTCGGTGTGACGGTAATGTCGCCGTGTTCGATGGTACACGCGAACACACCACCCGCTTCCTTAACGGCATCGATACAGGCATCGGACGGATGGCCGTATCGATTCCCCTCACCGGCGCTTGCGAGGGAAAGCTCGGGCTTCAGGACGTCCAGCAACTCGCCATCGACTGAAACCTTGGAGCCGTGATGCCCAAGTTTAAGGACATCGATATCCCCCACCTCCTGCACGAATTCCCGCTCTTGGTCGAGCTCGGCATCACCGGTGAGAAGTATTCGCAGGCCCTTGCCTTCCTGAACATAAGAGAGCAGCAGGACAAGCGAGTCCTCATTTCCCTCGCCATCCACGAACTCGAATGGCCACATCACGCGAGCGCAAAATAAGCCGATGTCGACCGTATCCCCACGGCGCACCTGCCGATACTCCACGCCAGGTCGGTTCAATACCTCGGCAGGAGCATCCTCCAGCGCATCCGCCGCCACGGCAATCGTTCCGACCGAAAACTGTTCGAGCACGGCAGGCAAACCACCCCAGTGGTCCTCATCCCAATGCGTCACAAAAACGGCATCGATATGGTGCACGTTATTGCGAACCAACGCCGCAACCACACGCTCGTCGAGCCCGCAGTCGACGAGAGCTACTGCGCCGCCTTGGCGGATAAGAATCGCATCGGCCTGGCCCACATCGAGCACCGTCACCGAAGGCGGAGCGAATCGATCCCAATAGACGTACGGAATCGCAGCCAAGAGCATCAGGCATGCAAGCCCCGCCGCCATAGGACGTGCACGGGGACGCGGCCACCAGACCAGCAGAACCGCCAGAAAACACGGCACTAGGTAAATCCACATGCTATCGGGCGGCACGCTCACGTATGCACCCGGCACGGCGGCAAACAGCTGCTCGAAGAACAGCGCGCAACGGGCGGCAATCATGGGCACAACGAGCGCCCAAGTCCGCAACGGTCCCACGAGCGAAAAGGGAGCCAGCACGATCGACACAGCGAGCAGTACGCTCACCACCGGACCGATGACCGCATTTGCCAACGGAGCAATGAGCGAGAATGTACCGAAGGCAGGAATGGTAATGGGAAGTGTCGCCAGTTGTGAGCACAGCGTGACGGAAAGCACGCTGGCAAAGCCTGATGGCACACCTAGCTCACCCAAAGCGTAGGTCGCATAGGGACAAAAGCACAGAATGGCTAAGACGCTGGCACACGAGAGTTGAAAGCCCATCTCGAACAGCACCGTCGGCCGCAGTAGCACAAAGATGGACATGGTTACGAAGAGTGCCGAAAGGCCGTGCCGACGACGCCCCGCGCCGTTTACGACAAGCGTCACGAACACCATGCAGCACGCACGCACGGCCGAGGGAGACGCCCCCGTAAAGGCAGCATAGCCGACAAGCGTTATCGCCAATATCGCCCGCTGAAGACCACGTGAGCACCGAGTCTTTTGCAATACACCCTCGATTACAAACCCCACGATAGCCAAATGGCTGCCCGAGACGGCGATAAGATGCGCCGTTCCCGTCACCGAAAACCAGTCGCCCGCCGGCTGGGCGCGCAGCTCGGCCGAACGACCGCAGGCGACACCGGCTATGAGCGCCCGCGCCGGGTCGGTCGCAGGCGCGATGGACGCAAGCAGCCCATTTCTCAGCCGAAGCAGCGGCACCGGAGAGCCCTCATCGACCGACACGACTCGAACGGCTTTAGCCTTGCGCACCTCGCCTCGGAGCACGCGCGATCGTCCATATGCATCGTTCTCAAAACGTGAAACGCGACCGATAACACGCACGTGCGCCCCGACCTTGAGCTCACGATCACACGATAGGCGAACCGTTGCCAAGTTCTTACCGTCCGCGCGTGCCTCGCAGGTATAGGAATACACGTCGTCGTTTATGGATGGATCACCCTGCACGACAAACTCGAGGCCGCTTGCCGCTCGACCGTCGAGCGCCCTCGAGGCGCTGAGCGCACCCACAGCCCACCACGCCGAGACGACCGCTCCCGCCACGAGACCGACGGACGCGGCATACAGCCACCGCTTCAAAGGGGCAAGCCTCGCACAAGAGTGAGCCAGCACAACGAAAACCGCTGCCGCAACGGGAATGGCCCATAGCGGCCCGACCGCCGTCGCCCGCTCCCTCAGCAGCGCATCAGCGGCTATGCTGAGCACCAAGGCGCAGCTCACGCACATGCCGGCACACAGGGCCATCGTCCACGGAATCAGGGGCCGCGGAGGTATCACGTGCTCTCGCTCGGTCGCACTCATACGCAGATGCAATCTTTGATTTTGGCAAGCTTCTTCTCGCCGATTCCCGACACGCGCATCAGATCGTCAACCGAAGCAAAAGCACCGTTCTTTGTCCGCTCATCGATAATCGACTGTGCCATTGAGGGACCGATTCCCGAGAGCGTCTGCAGCTCTGCCGAGCTTGCCGTATTAATGTTTACTAGGCCTGTTGCGCCACCGACGCCTGATGATGCGGAAGCCCCACCATCAACACCGGCTTCCGCAATGGACACCTGCTGCTCCCCTACCGTTGGAACGTGAATTTTTTGTCCATCAGTGACCTTGGATGCACGATTAAGCCCCGTAACGTCTGCTTCGGGCGCCAGCCCGCCGGCGGCATCAATCGCCTGAGCCACCCGCGCCCCGTCTTTGAGGCGATATACACCGGGTGACACCACGGCGCCATCAACATCGACATAGACCTCTGCCGCGGCAGACACCTTAGGCGAAGAGCCTTCGGATGTCTTTCCGCTCGAAGCATCGCCGGATCCCGGCACCACTAACGTGCCCGAACCATCAGTGCGCTCAAACGACACACCGCCGGCACCGCCGCCAAGGTTCGCCATCGCCAGCCCACTCGCCATCGCAATGACGACCAGTATCGCCATCACCACTGCCTTATGACCGAGCAGCTTGCCCGCCCAGCGGTCCATCTTTTTGACTCGTTCGTGTTGTTCGCGCTGCGCCATAGCAAAACCTCCCAACACCATCGTGTCAGGAAAGGAGCTCCACAACAGCCACGCCCCAAAACCGGTTTTTGCGGTCAAACCAAAAACCGACCAAAACCTTGCACAAATCTGTCCATTTATTCAGGCAAACGTCAGCAAATGAACACTTAGCCGCAAAATGCCCAGATAGCAAAAGACCGACGATGCAGGCGCATCGTCGGTCTATGCACAAATTTACTCGTGATCTTGGTAAATCTCACGCGGAGCAAGCTCCGAATGTTTGCGTTTTAAGGTCTTAGGGGCCTTATATGTGTTGCTCTCGAAGTCGATGTACTCGGTCTGCTTGAGCAGGCGCTCAATCATCTCCTCGTGGTCGAACAGCTCCCAGGCCTCGTGCACGGCATCGAGTTTGGCGTGCGTCTCGGGACGACGCGGCATAAACAGCGTGCAGCAGTCGGGAGCGGCCTCAGTCGAGATATCGAACGTACCGATCTCCTCGGCGCGTGCGATGATCTCCTGTTTGTCCGAACCGATGAGAGGACGGAACACGGGAATCTTCACGGCTTCGTTGACGGCCATGATGTTCTCAAGCGTTTGGGAGGCAACCTGCCCAAGCGATTCGCCCGTAACGATGGCCCTGGCACCCTCGATGTGTGCAATGCGCTCAGCAACCGAATACATAATGCGGCGATACATGATCACGCGCAGGTTGCTGGGACAGGTGACCGAAATCTCACGCTGGCAGTCGCCAAACGGCACCACGTACAGGCGGCCGATCTGGACACCCGGCTCAAGCGCACGGATGATGTCCTGCACCAGGTATTCACTCGTGTCGGGCGTCTGCGGACGACCGGAGAAATGCACCGGCACGCACACCGCGCCGCGACGCGCGAGCATCCAGGTCGCCACCGGAGAATCGATACCCGACGACAGAAGCGTCACGACCTTGCCGGCAGAACCCACCGGAAGGCCGCCAACGCCGCGCTCGGAGCGCGCATACACGTAGACACTACCCTGAACCACCAGAACGTGCACCATCGCGTCGGGGTCGTGCATCTGGACCTTTTTATCGGGAAACACCTCACACAGCACCTCGCCAACCTGTCGATTGATATCGATCGAGGTGAGCTCATAGTCAGTATTGGAGCGCTTGGCGTGCACCTTAAACGAATCGAAGGAACCAAACTCGCGCAGCGCCTTCACAGCGGCGGCGCAGTACTCCTGCGGGTCGCGGTTGGTGTGATACGCCAAAGACACACGGGCAACGCCGGGGACGGTGCGGATGACACGCGCCGCCTCGTCGGCCTGATGCTCGTTAAAGGTCACGAGGATATAACCGGAAATTCGAGACACGGCGTTCACGGAAAAGGCGGCCAAGGCCGCCTTGATGTTATCCATGAGGATATGCTCAAAATGTGCGCGGTTCTTGCCCTTCAGCCCAACCTCGTGATAGTGGACTAGGCAGACGCGAGCCGCCATTTAGGCTTCAGCAACCTTGTGGCCGAGCGCCTTCTCGTAACGGGCCTCGTCGTAAGAGATGTCGCCGTCGACAATCTCGTCCATAGCCATCGAGATGGTATCGGCACCGGAAAGCCCGATGGTGATGTCATCGACATCCTGAACGGCAAGCACGCGGTTGTGCTGGCCACGCAGCATGCTATTGATGTCGCAGGCGCGCTTGGAGGCAAGCGAAGCGAGCAGGAAGCGGTTGTGATCGGTCTTCTCCAGAAGATCGTCAATGCAAGGCTTTACAACGGACACGGACCTCAGATCCTTTCATGCATATCGAGAACGCGAACGAGCTCATCGGTCGCGCGGTCGAGATCGTCATTCACCACGACGTCGTCGTAGCGGTCGGCAAGGGCAAGCTCATCGGCGGCGTTTGCCATACGCAGCTCAATCGTCTCGGGCGTCTCGGTACCGCGACCGACTAGACGCTCGCGGAGCACCTCAAGCGAAGGCGGCTTGATAAAGATCAGCACGGCCTCGGGGAAACGCTCCTTCACCTGCAGGGCGCCCTGGACATCGATCTCCAAAATCAGAGACGAGCCCGAGGCGAGCTTGGATGTGACCTCGCTCACCAACGTGCCGTAGCAGTTACCGTGGACCTCGGCCCACTCAACAAACTCACCGTTTGCCACGCGGCGGTCGAACTCCTCGCGCGTCAGAAAAAAGTAGTTGACGCCGTCGACCTCACCTTTGCGTGGTGCTCGCGTGGTAGCCGAAACCGTCAGACCCAGGTTCGAGCGGCGCTCGCGCACACGAGTGACGAGCGTACCCTTGCCTGCGCCTGACGGTCCAGAAATCACAAAGAGCTTGGAATCCTGAGCGCTCACTTATTTGGTCAGCTGCTCGAGGAGCTGCTCGCGCTGACGGACACCGAGGCCCTGGACGCGACGAGTAGCGGAGATACCGAGCTCCTCCATGATCTTGGCGGCCTTGGCCTTGCCATAACCGGGGAGAGACTCGATGAGGGTGGAAACCTTCATGCGGGAAGCGATGGGGTCATCGGAGTTGAGCACGGACTCGAGGGACTTCTCGCCCTTCTTGATCTGCTCGCGAAGCTCAGCGCGGGCGTGACGTGCGGCAGCAGCCTTCTCAAGAGCCTGCTTGCGCTGCTCGTCGGTAAGCTGAGGGAGTGCCATTCGTACCTCCAAATAGTTGGGTTATATCTGATTCAATAATTGGCATTTTAGCACGTAGAACGTACAAAATGCCTAATCGCGGCTCCATAGGTTAGACGATACCCGCAAAAAGTGCAATATACTGCGCCCAAAGTTAAGCCCCTGACCTGCGATTCCACACAAAGGATGGGAAAGTTTACGCAGGCACAGGGGCTATTTTGTGCTAATGAGACCCAAAAGTGGTGACTTAGGGGAATCTTTTACGCGACGTTTTCGACCAGCTCGGCGACGATGGCGTCAAAGGCGGCAACCGGATCGTCGGCACCGGTGATGGGACGGCCCACCACAATGTGGCTTGCGCCACGCTCGATAGCCTGGGAAGGCGTCGCCACGCGAGACTGGTCACCAAGGGCGGCACCCACCGGACGCACACCCGGAGTCACGACCAGGGCATCAGGACCCAGCAGCTCACGCATGTCGTGAGCCTCCATCGGTGAGCACACGATGCCATCGATGCCACTGTCCTGAGCAAGCTTTGCCAAGCGGGCGGCCTCCTCGGCCACGGGCGACTCGACGCCGATCTCGCTCAAGGCATCCTGATTCATGCTCGTGAGCACGGTGATGGCGACGAGTTTGGCGCGGTCCTCACGCGCCTCCTCGGCACCCTCGCGGCAGGCAGCGAGCATAGCACCCGAGCCCAGGCCGTGGACCGAAAGCAGGTCGGCACCGGCAAGCGAGGCCGAGCGGGCAGCGCCGCGCACCTGATGCGGAATGTCATGGAACTTAAGGTCGAGGAAGACCTTAAAGCCAAGGTCCTTAAAGGTCTTGACGATCTGGGGACCCTCAGCGTAATAGAGCGTCATGCCGACCTTGAGCCAGGCGGCATGGCCCGAAAGCTCGTGGGCGAGCTCGAGCGCGCGCTCACGGTCGCAGTCGAGGGCGACGATAACACGGTCGCGGGCATCATTCTCTAGCATTCGAAAGCACCCACCAGCTCGTTGATGTCCTTTACGCCCTGGGACTCGGCCCAGGCCTCGAGCTCATGCGCGATCTTAAGCGAAGCGCACGGATCGACGAAGTTGGCCATGCCGACCGACACGCAGGTGGCGCCGGCCAGGATAAACTCAGCCGCATCCTCGCCAGTCATGACACCGCCGACACCGTTGATGGGGATATCGACGGCCTGGGCAACCTCCCAGACCATGCGCACGGCGATGTGGTGGCACAGCGGGCCCGAAAGGCCGCCCTTGGGCTTGGCCACGCGGGACTTGCGGGTATGGACGTCGATGGCCATGCCCTGGATGGAGTTGATGACCGAAAGGCCGTCGGCGCCGGCAGCCTCGAGGGCCTTGGCGATCTCGGCGACGTTGACCGGCGCCATCTTCACGAACAGCGGCTTATCGGTCACCTTGCGGCAAGCAGCCATAACGGAAGAGGCGCCCTCGGGCGTGGAGCCCATGGCGGCACCGCCGGCGGCGATATTAGGGCAGCTCACGTTGATCTCGTAGCCGGCAGCCCAGGGGCACAGCTCGACATACATCTCGAGTGCGCGGACAAACTCGTCAACGGAGTGACCGGCAACCTGACAGATGACCTGGCAGCCGTCCTTGGACAGCTGTTCGAGCCACGGACCGGACTCGCGGGCAAAGGCGGCCACGCCGGGGTTCTGAAGACCCACGGAGTTGATCATACCGCCGGGAATCTCGGCCATGCGGGGCGCGGGATTGCCGGGCCAGGGCTCGGCAGCGCAACCCTTGGTGGTGATGGCGCCCAGCTGGGAAACATCAAAGAAGTTCTGGAACTGCCAACCGTAGCCAAAGGTACCGGCTGCGGTGTTAATGGGGTTCTGCATCTTGACGCCGCCGAAATCGACGGCCATGTTCACGGTACCCACTAGAAGACCACCACCTTGGAAGCATCGAACACGGGGCCGCACATACAAGCACCCTTCATACCGTCGACCGTCTCGACATTGCAGGTGTTGCAGGCGCCAAAGCCACAGCTCATCATGCGTTCGAGCGACACCTCGCAGTACACACCGGCCTCGGCGGCAGCGGCGGCGACCTTCTTCATCATGACGGCGGGGCCGCAGCTGGCGACGTAGTCGTAGCCGCCCTCTCCAAGCAGCTCGGCTGCCGGATCGGTGCAAAAACCGTGCGTGCCGAGCGAACCGTCGTCGGTGCACACGTTAACCGTGGCGCCCAGCGCACGGAACTCATCGACACCCACGGCCTTGGAAGCGGTGCCAAAGCCCAGGCACACGTCCACATCAACACCCTGCTCGGCAAGCATGCCGGCAAGACACAGCACAGGCGGAACGCCGATGCCACCGGCGACGAGCAGTGCCTTCCTGGTGCCCTCGGGTACCATCCAGCCACGGCCACCGGGGCCCAACAGGTTAGAGGTGGAGCCAGGGCCCATCTGGGACAAACGGCGGGTATCGTCGCCCACGACAGCGTACCACAGCTCGACGGTGCCGGCCTCGGCGTCGGCGCGGTAGAAACTCAAGGGCACACGAAGCAGAGAAGACGCATCGCCGGGGACGGCGATGTTCACAAACTGACCGGGCTTGAGCGCACTTGCAAGCTTGGGGGCCGAGATAACGAGCGAGAAGATACCGTCGGCGATCTCCCGGTTCGAGACGACCTCGAAGTCGTGCATGCGTGCAGTGGAAGGTGTGGGCATAGACGCTCCAATCCCCCATGCGGTTGCATGGTCTAAACGAACAGAAAGCGCGGCACCGCAAGGGCGCCGCGCACAAAAGCGATAAGGCTATGCTAGCAGATGCAGCCGTCGGCAAGCGTCTGTTTACCGCCGACAAATACATCGGTGGCACGACCGGTGAGCGTGCGGCCGGCAAAACCGGAGTTCTCGGCGCGCGACTCGTAACCGTCCTCGCCAACCGTCCAGGTTGCGGAGGGGTCGAACACGGTCAGGTCGGCGACAGAGCCCGCCTTGACCTGAACCTGATCGAGGCCCAGAATCTCACGCGGCTTGATGGCCATGAGCTCGACCATGCGGCTCACGCTCATCTTGCCCGTGTTGACCAGCTCAGTGAGCACGAGCGACAACGTGGTCTCGAGGCCAATCATTCCAAAGGGCGCGAGCTCGAACTCGCGGGCCTTCTCCCACGGGGTGTGGGGAGCGTGGTCGGTAACGATAGCGTCGACGGTACCGTCGATGACACCCTGACGGATGGCCTCGGCATCCTCGTCAGTGCGCAGCGGCGGATTGACCTTGAGCGAGGTGTTGTAGGTCTCGTCCAGGTCGTTCTCGGTCAGGAACATGTGGTGCGGGGTGGCCTCGCAGGTCACCTGGACACCGGCAGCCTTACCGGCACGCACGAGCTCCAGGCCATGAGCGGTGGAGATGTGCTGGATGTGCAGCTTGGCACCGGTCAGCTTGGCAATCTCGATGTCGCGGGCAATCTGAAGCTCCTCGCCGGCGGCCGGCCAACCCTCGAGGGCCAGACGGGTCGAGACCTTGCCCTCGTTGATCTGGCCGTGGCCGACCAGATCCTCGTCCTGGCAGTGGCTCATAAAGACCTTGCCGAACATCTTGCCGTAGTCCATGCAGCGACGGAGCATGCCCGCGCCCTGCACGCCGCGACCGTCGTCGGTGAAGGCGACGGCGCCGTGGGCGACCATATCGCCCATCTCGGACATGGCCTCGCCCTTAAGACCGCGGGTCATGGCGCCCGACGGATAGACGCGGCAGTGGCCGACCTCGGCAGCGCGGGACTTGACGAACTCCACGACGGTGCCGTTATCGGTGACGGGATCGGTGTTGGGCATGGCGCACACGCCGGTGAAGCCGCCCTTGGCAGCAGCGCGGGTGCCGCTCTCGATGTCCTCTTTGACCTCGTAGCCAGGCTCGCGCAGATGCACGTGCATATCCACCAGGCCGGGGACGAGATACTTGCCGGAAAGGTCGCGGACCTCGGCTCCCTCGGCGGCGAGGTTCTCGCCGACCTCGGCGATCTTGTCACCGTCGATCAGGACGTCGACGACACCGTCAAGCTCGACGGACGGATCGACGACGTGGGCATTCTTAAGAAGCAAGGCCATTATCGGCACCTCCAAGCAGCAGATACAGGATAGCCATACGCACGCAGATACCGGCGTAGACCTGCTCCAGGATGACGGAGCGTTGCGGGTGGTCGGCCATATAGGAGTCGAACTCAACGCCGCGGTTGATGGGGCCCGGGTGGCAGATAATCGCATCGGGCTTCATGAGCTTCTCGCGGTCCTTGGTCAGACCGAAGAGCTTGTGGTACTCACGAATCGTGGGGAACGGTGCGCCCTCGAGGCGCTCCTGCTGCACGCGCAACATGTAGACGACGTCCAGCTCGGGCAGGACGGAATCGAGGTCGCTCGTCACATGGTCGCAACCCAGAACCTCGGGCGCCGGCGGCAGCAGCGTGCCGGGGGCGACAGCGTAGGTCTCGCAGCCCATGATCTTAAGGGCGGGGATCAGCGAGCCGCACACGCGGGAGTGCGCGATATCGCCGACGACGGCGACCTTCAGACCGTGGAAGTCACCCTTGTGCTCCCAGATGGTGTACAGGTCGAGCAGGGCCTGCGTGGGGTGGTTGTGCTTGCCGTCGCCGGCGCAGATGACGCTCGCGGGCGAGTTCTGCGTGACGATGTAGGGAGCACCGGCGTGCTTATCGCGAACGACGATGCAATCAATCTTGTAGGCGTTGAGGGTCTCGACGGTGTCGACGAGGCTCTCGCCCTTGACCGTGGAGGTCGAGGAGCCGCCAAAGTTGAGGCTGTCGGCCGAAAGGCGCTTCTCGGCGAGCTCGAAGGAGCTGCGGGTGCGCGTCGAGGGCTCGTTGAACATGTTGACGATGGTCTTGCCCTTGAGCGTGGGGACCTTCTTGATCGCACGCTCGTTGACCTCAGAGAACGCCTTGGCGGTCTCGAGGATGAGCTTGATGTCCTCTTCGGAGTACTCGGTAATGTCGATCAGGTGCTTATGGTTGAACGCCACGGTACTACTCACCTCCCAGCGGCGCAGAGCCCACGTGGGAACCCGGCGCAACGTCGTTAATCTCGACGGCGGTGTGGCCGTCGACTTCCTTCATATATAGGTGCACGTTCTCCTCATGCGACGAGGGAACGTTCTTGCCGACAAAGTCCGGCGAGATGGGGAGCTCACGGTGACCGCGGTCAACGAGAACTGCCAGCTCGATGCGGCTCGGACGGCCCAGGTCCATGACGGCATCCAGAGCGGCGCGGATAGTACGGCCCGTATACAGGATGTCGTCCACCAGCACGACGCGCTTGCCGTCGACGCTGAAGGGAATGTTGGTAGCGTGGATCGCGGGAGCGAAATTGGTCGCATAGTCATCGCGGTAGAAGCTGATGTCCAGGCTGCCGAGCGGAACGTCGACGCCCTCGATCTCCTTGATCTCCTCGGCGAGCTTCTTTGCCAGAAGGTCGCCGCGCGTGACGATGCCGACCAGAGCGAGGTCTTCACAGCCCTCGTTGCGCTCGAGAATCTCGTGCGCGATGCGGGTCATCGCTCGATTGACGGCGGTCTCGTCCATGATGACCGCCTTGGGGGAAGTCGTGCCCATCGATCTCCTTCCTCACATGTCTTGACTGCTGACACAGTCAAAAAAATAGATGCCCGACCGCTTAAAGCGGACCAGACACCCACAGGAAGGGCTGCTCTTTGGCAGCTATGTAATTCCATGTGGGTATCTCGTACCCCTTTAATGGTCAAGGGATAGTGTAGCCAACCTCGAGCTTAATTGCGAGCATAAATACAGAACAATCCGTAAACGGGCGCAGGCGCTCCATAAACCTATATATATTTGTGGGACGAGCTTGAAAACGCACGCACGAGCTGGCATAATCCCCTCTGCTGCACGCAAATCGGATCTACGTCCAGGGCCGTGGCGTGAGCACTATCGCCAAAAGAGGAATATCTCTGTGTAGATTACGCACAGGGAGCTGCTTCTGTGCTATAGTTCAGGCTTGTTTGTTAACGCGACATGTTCGTTTGTCGCCCAAGGAGGGTCAGTTATGTCCAAAGTTTGCGAAGTTTGCGGTAAGCACCCCGTTGCCGGTCGCTCCATCAGCCACTCTCACCGCGTCACCAACCGTAAGTTCCGCCCCAACATCCAGCGCGTTTACGTCGTCGTCGATGGTCACCGTCGCAAGATGAACGTTTGCTCCACCTGCCTCAAGTCCGGCAAGGTTGCGCGCTCCTAAATAAGGTCTTACCAACAAGTACCTCGGACTCTCCGGGTCAAAGACCTCGCGTTCGTATAGAACTTACCAAAGGCGTCCTCCCCCACGGAGGGCGCCTTTTTGCACTCATTGGGGACAGACTTACATGAGTGTTTGCAGATGTCAAAGGAATCATAGCCCAGCTGATATGCCTTGAAGCTTGACCAGCGGTACGCATCGAGCGAGTCGAGCGCGCCTTTCACAGGATTGAGATGGATATAATCGAGCAACTGGACCGCCTGCGTGTCCGACTCGACCGCGACCCGCGAATAGCGATTGTCAAACAGGTGCCCCGTTCTCCCCGTTTTCCCATTGAAATACTCATGTATGTCTGTCCCCAATGAGAGGGGCGATGCATTGGGCTGATGGATTAAGTTGAAACGGTTCATTTGATTGAAACGTTTTAGTATGCCTTTTACGGGAATCTTACCGTTTACCGAATTATTTATTGCTATCATGCAAGGCGTAGGGTAAATCTCCGATCGCAAGGAGACACAAATGGTGAAAAAGTCACCGGAAAACACTACTCCCGCAATTGTGGACAACGTAGAGGCGCTTGAGGCTAAGCTCGCTCAGATGCGAGAGGCCCAGGCGCTTTTTGCTACGTACACGCAGGAGCAGGTCGACAAGATCTTCTATGAGGCCGCCATGGCCGCCAACAAGGCTCGTATCCCGTTGGCAAAGATGGCCATCGAGGAGACCGGCCGCGGCGTTCTTGAGGACAAGGTCATCAAGAACCACTACGCCGCAGAGTACATCTACAACGCTTACAAGAACACCAAGACCTGTGGCGTTCTGGAGCGCGACGAGGCTTACGGCATCACCAAGATCGCCGAGCCCATCGGCATCGTGGGCGCCGTCATCCCGACGACCAACCCCACCTCCACCGCGATCTTCAAGACGCTGATCAGCCTGAAGACCCGCAACGGCATCATCATCTCCCCGCACCCGGCAGCCGCCAAGTGCACCATCGCCGCCGCCAAGCTCGTGCTTGACGCCGCCGTCAAGGCCGGCGCCCCCGAGGGCATCATCGGCTGGGTCGATGTCCCCTCCATCGAGCTGACCAACATGGTCATGCGTGACGTCGACATCATCCTCGCCACCGGTGGCCCGGGCATGGTCAAGGCCGCCTACTCCTCGGGCAAGCCCGCCCTGGGCGTTGGCGCCGGTAACACCCCGGTCATCATCGACGACACCGCCGACGTGCTGCTCGCCGTCAACTCCATCATCCACTCCAAGACCTTCGACAACGGCATGATCTGCGCTTCCGAGCAGTCCGTGACCGTCATCGACACCATCTATGACCAGGTCAAAGCCGAGTTCCAGAAGCGCGGCTGCTACTTCGTCAAGCAGGGTGCCGAGATGGAGGCCCTGCGTGCCGCCATGTTCAAGAACGGCGCTCTCGATCACCGCATTCCCGGCATGGCTGCCGCCAAGATCGCCGAGCTCGCCGGCATCGAGGTTCCTGCCAAGACCAAGATCCTGATCGCCGAGGTCAACTCCACCGACCCCGCCAAGGAGGAGTTCTCCCACGAGAAGCTCTCCCCGGTCCTGGCCATGTATCACGCCAAGGACTTCCAGGAGGCCGTCGACAAGGCCGAGCACCTGGTGCTCGCCGGTGGCCCGGGCCACACCGCCTCTCTGTACGTGCACCCCGCCCAGGCCGAGAAGATCAGCCTGTTCGAGCACGTCATGAAGGCCTGCCGTATCGTCATCAACACCCCGTCCTCGCACGGCGGCATCGGTGATCTATACAACTTTGGCATGAAGCCGTCTCTGACCCTGGGCTGCGGCTCCTGGGGCGGCAACTCCGTCTCCGAGAACGTTGGGGTGAAGCACTTGATCAACGTTAAGACTGTGGCCGAGCGCCGTGAGAACATGCTGTGGTTCCGCGCTCCCGAGAAGGTCTACTTCAAGAAGGGTTCCACGCCCGTCGCCCTCGACGAGCTCGGTACCGTCATGGGCAAGAAGCGCGCCTTCATCGTCACCGACCAGTTCCTCTTCAAGAATGGCAACACCCGCGCCATCGAGGCCAAGCTCGACGAGATGGGCATCGCCCACGACTGCTTCTACGACGTCGAGCCCGATCCGTCGCTGCAGTGCGCACGTCGCGGCGCCAAGCAGATGGCTCTCTTTGAGCCTGACGTGATCATCGCCGTCGGCGGTGGCTCCGCTATGGACGCCGGCAAGATCATGTGGATGATGTACGAGCACCCCGAGTGCAAGTTTGAGGACATGGCCATGGACTTCATGGACATCCGCAAGCGTATCTTCACTTTCCCCGAGATGGGCAAGAAGGCCTACTTCGTCGCCGTCCCGACCTCTTCGGGTACCGGCTCCGAGTGCACGCCGTTCGCCATCATCACCGACAAGGAGACCGGCATCAAGTGGCCGCTCGCCGACTACGCGCTGCTCCCCAACATGGCTATCGTCGACGCCGACAACTGCATGACCGCCCCGCGCGGCCTGACCGCTGCCTCCGGCATCGACGTCATGACCCACGCCATCGAGTCCTACGTCTCCATCATGGCTTCCGACTACACCAAGGGCCTCTCCGAGCGCGCTGCTAAGCTCGTCTTCGAGAACCTGCCCTCCAGCTTCACGAACGGCGCCAAGGACCCGCATGCCCGCGAGGAGATGCACAACGCCTCTTGCATGGCCGGTATGGCCTTCGCCAACGCCTTCCTGGGCCTCAACCACTCCATGGCTCACAAGCTCGGCGCTTTCCATCACCTGCCCCACGGCCTCGCAAACGCTGTCATCCTGACCCGCGTTATGCGCTACAACGCCGCCGAGGCTCCCGTCAAGATGGGTACCTTCTCCCAGTATCCTTACCCCAACGCGCTGCACAACTACGCCGAGATGGCCAAGTACTGCGGCATCGAGGGCAAGGACGACAAGGAGGTTTTCGAGAACTTCATCACGAAGCTCGAGGAACTCAAGGACTTCATCGGCGTCAAGAAGACCATCGCCGACTACGGTGTTGACGAGCAGTACTTCCTCGACACCCTCGACGAGATGACCGAGCAGGCATTCAACGACCAGTGCACCGGCGCAAACCCGCGCTACCCGCTCATGAGCGAGATCAAGGAGCTCTACCTGGACGCCTACTACGGCCGCGAGCCTCAGGACTACGCCGTCTGCTAGTTTTAGCACGGTTTTTAACGGCGGGGGTGCACGGGTGTTTCACACACCCCCGCCGTCGCTTCTATCGCATCGATGAAAGGATGCAACCATGCTGCTACCCGATTCCAAGACCGAGCTCGTCCGCCGTGGCAACAAGGTCGTTTACGACCTGGGCGACAAGATCGTCAAGGTCTTTAACGAGACCAAGCCTGTCTCCGACGTGTTCAACGAGGCTTTGAATCTTGCCCGCATCAATGAGTGCGGCATCCGCAGCCCCAAGGCTCTCGAGGTTTCCCAGCTCGAGAACGCCAACGGCTGGGCGCTCGTGACCGAGAAGGTTCCGGGCACCACCCTTGCCGAGAAGATGACTGCTGAGCCCCAGCGCTTTGGTGAGTATCTCGAGATGTTCGTCGACCTCCAGATCGAGATCCACGGCTATACCTCCCCGCTGCTCAACCGTCAGCGCGACAAGTTCGCCCGCATGATCGACAGCCTTGATCAGCTCAATGCCACCACGCGCTACAACCTTCAGGAGCGTCTGGACGGCATGACCAAGGAGTTCAAGGTCTGCCACGGCGACTTCAACCCCTCCAACGTCATCGTCGGCGACGACGGCCAGCTCTATGTGTGCGACTGGGCACACGCCACCCAGGGCTCCCCTGCTGCCGACGTTGCCACCACCTACCTGCTCTTCGCCCTCAACAGCAAGGACCAGGCTGAGGCCTACTTGGAGCTCTACTGCGACCGCGCCGACATGCCCATGCAGGTCGTGCGTCAGTGGACGAGCATCGTCGCCGCTTCCGAGCTCGCTCGTAAGCGCAACGTGAACGATGAGTTCCTGAAGAACTGGATCGATGTCGTCGATTATCAGTAATATCTGAGCGATTTATTTCGCATCGGAGGCACAAGAAAACCCCGCAGCTCATATGGGCTGTGGGGTTTTCCTTTACCCATCGAGTTTATTCACGCAACAAAATAGACTGCTCCGTATCTCATCCTAAGAGAGATACGGAGCAGCCCCGCAATTACATCTAATAGCAGAAACGTCGATTAACGGCGGGCCGCCTTAACAAGCTCGGCAACCTTGGCGACGACCTCGTCAATCGCCACGTCCTCGCGCTCGCCCGTGGCACGGTCCTTGAGCTCAACGGTGCCATTCTTAAGGCCACGCTTGCCAAGCACCACCTGATACGGGAATCCCATAAGGTCGTTATCGGCAAACTTAAAGCCGGGACGCTCGTCACGGTCGTCGACGACGACCTCGATACCCTCGGCGCACAAGCCCTCGACGATTTGGTCGCAGACGGTTGCGCACTCCTCCTTCTTGGGATCGAGCGGAATCACAGCGACCTCGTACGGGGCAACGGAAACCGGCCAGACGATACCGTGCTCGTCGTTGTGCTGCTCCACGACGGCAGCAAGCGAGCGGGACACGCCCACGCCGTAGCAACCCATGATAAGCGGCTTCTCCTTGCCGTCCTCGTCCATAAAGGTGGCGCCCATGGCCTCGGAATACTTGGTACCCAGCTGGAAGACCTGCGAGACCTCGATGCCGCGAGCAGCAGAGAGCAGCTTGCCGCAGTGCGGGCAGGGATCGCCGGCAACGACGGTTACCAAGTCGGCCCACTCGTCGACGGTAAAGTCGCGCTCGGGGCAGGCACCGGTAAAGTGATAATCGACCTCGTTGGCACCGCAGGCCCACTGCTTGGACTCGCGCAGGCTCTCGTCGCACACCAGGCGAATGCCCTCGGGCAGGTTAACCGGTCCGATAAAGCCCTTATGCAGACCGTAGGTCTGGAGCTCCTCATCAGTCATCATACGATAGCCCTTGCCAAAGACATGCTCGGCCTTGCAATCGTTGAGCTCGTGGTCGCCCGGAACAATGGCCACGACGGGCTTGCCCTCGGCGTCGAGGAGTGCCAGAGACTTGCGCGTGCCGTTCTCGGGGAAGCCGAAGAACTTTGCAACGGCCTCGATGGTGCCCATGCCCGGAGTCTCGACCTTGGTAAGCGTACCGTCGCCAGGACCCTCGGTCACAACGACCTTGGTGCTTGCGGCCTCATCGTCGGCAGCGAAGCCGCAATCGTCGCAGTAGACGAGCGAAGCCTCGCCAGCGTCGGCCAAAGCCATGTACTCGACGGAGGTATCGCCACCGATCTCGCCGGAGTCGGCGACAACGGGCAGAGCCTTGATGTAGCAGCGCTCGCAAATGTTGGCATAGGCCTGCTTCATCTTGTCGTACTCCTCCTGCAGGCTCTCCTGCGTGGCGGAGAAGCTGTAGGCGTCCTTCATGATGAACTCGCGGCCGCGCATCAGGCCAAAGCGGGGACGGAACTCATCGCGGAACTTGTCCTGGATGTGATAGAGGTTCACTGGCAGCTGCTTGTAGGAACGCAACTCATTGCGCACCAGGGCAGTCACGGTCTCCTCGTGCGTGGGTCCGAGCACAAACTCGCGGCCGTGGCGGTCATCAAAGCGCACAAGCTCCTTGCCATAGGCATCGATACGGCCGGACTCACGCCACAGCTCGGCATCGACCATGATGGGCATCATAAGCTCCTGGGCGCCGGCAGCGTCCATCTCGTCGCGCACGATGTTCTCAATCTTGCGGATCGAGCGCCAAGCAAGCGGCAGATAGGAATACAGGCCGGCGGCCTCCTTGCGGATCATGCCGGCACGGAGCAACAGGCGGTGGCTGGCGAGCTCAGCGTCCGCCGGATCCTCTTTAAGCGTCGGCGCATAGAGCTTAGACATATACATTGCTCGAGTCATTTACTTCTCCTCAATAAGCTTGTCGACCTCGGCCATAAGCGCGTCGACAATTTGATCCTCAGCTACTTTACCAATGATCTGGCCATGCGAAAAGAGCAAGGCCTGACCACGTCCGCAAGCAACGCCCAGGTCGGCATCAGAAGCCTCACCGGGGCCATTAACGGCACATCCCATGACGGCAATCGAAAGCGGCGCGGCATAGTTCTTAAGCCGCTCGGTTACTTCCTCGGCGATGGGAATCAGGTTAACCTGGCAGCGGGCGCACGTGGGGCAAGAGACAATCTCGGGACCACGGCGACGCAGGCCCAGTGACTGCAAAATTCCCCAGGCGACCGGCGGCTCCTCAACCGGATCGGCCGTGAGCGACACACGCATGGTGTCACCGATGCCTTCGGAAAGCAAGATACCCAAGCCTACAGAGCTCTTGATGGTGCCCTGAAGCTTGGTCCCCGCCTCCGTCACGCCCAGGTGGAGCGGAACATGCGGTATCTCGCGCGACAGGGCGCGATAGGTATCAAGCGTCGTCTGTACGCTATGGGCCTTGGCGGATAGCACGATGTTGGTAAACCCACGGTCCTCAAAGTGCCGCACAAAGCGTTCGCTCGACATCACGAGCTTTTCGGGCTGCGTGAGGTCGTCGCGCTCGGCAATATCTTGCTCAAGCGAGCCCGCGTTCACGCCAATGCGAATCGCGCAGCCCGCGGCACCCGCGGCATCGATGACAGCGTCAACCTTGGCCCAATCGCCGATATTGCCGGGGTTGATGCGCAGCTTAGAGGCACCAGCCTCGACAGCGCCAATGGCAAGCTTATGGTTAAAATGGATATCGGCGACGATTGGCACCGGAGACTCGGCACAAATCGTGCGAAAGCCCTCGAGCGCAGCCTCGGTAGGCACGCTCACGCGCACGATATCGCAGCCAGCCTGCGCCAACGCGCACACTTGCGCAAGCGTTGCCTGGGCATCAGCAGTATCGGTGCAGGTCATAGACTGAACCACGACCGGAGCGCCACCACCGATCTGCACGCCGCCCACATGCACGGGGCGCGTCAACTCGCGAGGCAAAGGATGGGATAAAGACAATCCAAACACTCCCCTACAGAATAAATCGAAGGATGTCGGAACGAAGCATATAGACAAACAGCAGTGCAAAGAGCGCGATGCCGACATAGCTGACGATTGTCTGCACTTTGAGCGGCAGCTCGCGGCCCGCAATCTTTTGAATGATCTCGATGACCAGCTTGCCGCCATCGAGCGGTGGGATGGGCAGCAGGTTCATAAAGCCAAGCGAGAACGAAATGAGGGCGGCAAAGGAAAGGAACGTGGCAGGGCCGGCAGCAGCGGCCTGTGAGGACATAACGCTAATACCCACGATCGAAGAAGACTGATCGAGAATCTCCATCGTATGCTGCGGCTGGAGCAGGCGCATCACGCCATCCGCTGTCTGCACGACATAGGAGAACGACAGGCGAGCCGACGTGATGGGGTCTAAACGGACCACCTGCGTAGAGGCATACACACCTAGGCGCTCGTCCTCTTTGAGCGCAACCGTGGTCGAATGCTGCTTGCCGTCACGCTCGTACTCGATGGCGATATCGTCCTTACCGGCAGCCTTGCCGATGGCATCGTAGACATCCATCCAAGTGGAACATGAGACACCGTCAACCGAAAGGATCGCGTCACCGCCCTCGATACCCGCCTTGGCGGCAATAGACCCCTCGTCAACCTGACCGATCACGTTGGTATCCATCGGCACGGTGACACCCGCAATGGAATAGATGCTCATAAGGAGCAAAAAACCCGTCAAGATATTGACGATAATGCCCGCGAGCAGCATAAAGGCGCGCTTGAGAAAGCCTTGGCCAAGATAGGTGTGCGAGCGCTCTTGCGCAAGGAACTCGGCCTCGCCGCACGGCAGCTCCCACACATCGCCCTCGGCAGTCGCATGTTCGCGATCGAAACGGCGACCATCAAAGGTGGTATAGCCTGCCTTGTCTCGCGGCAACGTCTGATATTTGGTGGGATAGTAGCTCGGCGAGGGCTTCTCCCCTTCCTCATACCAGGGCGCGATGGAGCCCCAGCCCAGCAAAAGGGCGCATGCCTCGAGCACATCCTCCTCGGAAAGCTCGAGCTCGACAGCAAGGTCGGCCACGGTCACGCGACCATGACGATAGATAGCCGCGAGCACGCGGTCGGCGCACGAAACATCGGTCGGATCCATACCGCAGATGGCAGCGTAGCCACCCAGCAGCAGCGGGGTCACGCCAAACTTGGTTCCAATGCGACGCGACGTGTAATGGATGTCAAAGCGGCACGGCAGACCCAAAAAGAACTCGGTCACACGGACGCCGCAGGCGCGCGCCGCCAAAAAGTGGCCGCCCTCGTGCAAAAACACGAGGACGGAAAGCATCAGCAGGCCCCAAAAGACCGATGAGAGAACGCTCAGAACAGTATCCATAAAACGAAAAAGCAATCCTTATGGGTTAGGAACGGGTTGCGGCGAGCACCTGCGCAGCCTTTTCACGCGCCCACGCATCGATGTCGCGAAGCTGCTCAAACGAATCGACCACCTGCATATCGTGGGCGTCCATGCAGGATTCCACAATGCGATCGATATCGGTAAAGCTGCAGCCATCGTGCAGGAAGGCATCGACGGCGACCTCGTTGGCGGCATTGAGCACGCACGGCATGGTGCCACCCGTCTTGCCGGCACGCTCGGCCAGTGCCAGACAGCGGAAGGTATCCATGTCGGCAGCATCAAACGTGAGCTGCCCCAGCTCGCGGAAATCGATACGAGGCGCCGGAGTATCCCAACGCTCGGGATACGAGAACGCGAACTGGATGGGAATACGCATGTCGGATGCACCGAGATGCGCCATCACGGAGCCGTCGGCGAACTCGACCATAGAGTGAATCTTGGACTGACGCTGCACGACCACGTTAATGAAATCGAGGTCGCAGTTAAACAGATGCATGGCCTCAATGCGCTCCAGGCCCTTGTTCATGAGGGTGGCGGAGTCAATGGTGATCTTGGCACCCATGGCCCACGTGGGATGCGCGAGGGCATCGGCACGCGTCACGCGATCGAGCTCGTCGCGCGTGCGGCCAAAGAACGGACCGCCCGAGCAGGTGAGCCAAATGCAGTGGGCCTCGCGCGGGTTCTCCCCCAGATAGCACTGGTAGATGGCGGAATGCTCAGAGTCGACCGGAATAAGCTGGCCCGGTTGCGCCAACGGCATAAGCAAGTCGCCACCGACGACGAGGGACTCCTTGTTGGCAAGGGCAAGGCGCTTATTCGAGGTCAAGGCCGCATGGCTCGCCTCGAGACCGGCGGCGCCCACAATAGCGACGAGCACGCAGTCGACATCGTCGCGACGCGCGAGCTCGCAAACCGCCTGCGCGCCAACGCCGAGCTGTGTGCCCTCGGGCAACTCCTGCAGCACGGCGTCATCGCCATGAGCGACATCGGCAACGGCAACCGCCGGAACCGAGAACTCGCGGGCAGCGGCAACGAGCTCCGAGGTGCTGGAATTAACGGACAGCGCCGTCACCTGCAGGCGATCGGCATGCTGGCGGCACACATCGAGCGCCTGGGTGCCGATAGAGCCCGTACAACCCAGGATGGCAACGCGAAGGCGTCCATCGGGGCCATACGTCGTCTGGAAGGACATTACAGCACGCCTCCAATCATCAGCAACAGCTGTGCGGTGATGCAACCGAAGATAAGCGAATCGCTACGATCGAGCATTCCGCCGTGGCCCGGGATAAGGTTGCCGGAATCCTTGACGCCCACACCGCGCTTGATGCGCGACTCGATAAGGTCGCCGATAACGCCCAGAATGGACACGACCACGCCGCACAGCATCGCATAGGGCAGGCTGAGCTTGTAGAAGTGCGTCGCCCACAGGATGAGCCAAATCAAAACCGAGCCCAAGATGCCGCCGGCAAACCCCTCCCAGCTCTTTTTGGGGGAGATCTTGGGAACCATCTTGTGCTTGCCGATACGGCTGCCCACGATGTAGGCAAACGAATCGGAGACCCAAAGGGACGCGCAAACGCCCACTGAAAGCAGGGCGCCGGCAAAACCGGGCACGGCATCGCGCAGCAACACGATAGCCGACAGCATAAAGCCAGTGTAGATGGGACCCATGAGCGTCACGGCCACATCGGAGATGCGGGTACGCGGCGACCAGACATACCAAATGCCCACAGCGAGCATCAAGGCAAAAAGCAGGGCATTCAGCAACATCGAATCGCCCAACGCCGACAGCGGAAAGAGTACGGCGGCAGCGATACCCATGCGCTCGTTAGCCATCTTGCCATCGAGCCTTGTCATACGGAAAAACTCATAGCAGCACAGACCGCTCATGACAGAAACAAAGATGGCCGTGGGCACGATACCCAAAACCAGGCACAGGATAAAGACAACGGCGTAGACGATACCGGCGGCGGCACGGGTAATAAAGCCCGCCAACCACGAACCGGTGCCGTTCTTCGCTGCAGGCGCTCCCGCAGTGGCAGCCTTTCGCGCAGGCGCCGCGGAAACTGGCGTCTTGGGAGCAGATGCCTTGGGACGATCGGACATGATTAAGCCTCCTCGGTCTTGCTCAGTCCACCAAACCTACGGTCACGGCCCTGATAGGCCAAAATGGCGTCGACAAGGCCCCAACGATCAAAGTCGGGCCAATAGGTATCGGTGACGTAGAATTCGGAATAAGCCACCTGCCACAGCAGATAGTTCGAAAGGCGCAGCTCACCAGAGGTGCGAATCACAAGTTCGGGATCGGGAAGACCGGCGGTATAGAGGTGGGAAGCCACCATGTCGTCATCAATTGCGGCAGGATCGATCTTACCGGCGGCAGCGTCGGATGCGATCTGACGGACAGCGCGGGTAATCTCGGCACGCGCGCCGTAGTTGACGGCAAGCGCCAGCGTCATACCGGTGTGATCGGCGCACTCGGCAAGACCGCGCTCAAAAACGTCGCGAGTCTTCTTGGGCAGCGCGGAAATGTCACCCAAAAAGACTACGCGCACATTTTCGCGCTTCAGAAGCGGCAGCTCGTCGATAAACGTCTTGGCAAACAGGTGCATCAGAACGTTGACTTCGTGCTGCGGTCGATTCCAGTTTTCGGTCGAAAATGCATAGGCCGAAAGCACGTCGACGCCCAGGCGCACGCAGGCGGTAATGATCTCGCGCAGCGAGACGATACCCGCCTTGTGGCCCTCGGTGCGTGCAAGACCGCGCGACGTGGCCCAACGACCGTTGCCGTCCATGATGCACGAGATATGGTGCGGAATGTTATTGAGGTCAAGGTCGGAAAAACCGACGCCCGCAGGGGCGTCGGCAAAGTACTCGACCAGTTTATGCTCGTCGTATTGCACCTTAGATCTCCATGACCTCGGCTTCTTTTTCCTTCAGAAGCTCCTCAACCTTGGCGACATACTCATCGGTGTGCTTCTGGACCTTGGCCTGCTCGCGACGGACATCGTCCTCGGTGAGCTCCTCATCGCGCTCGAGCTTGTTGTTGAAGTCGCGACGGATGTTACGGATAGACACCTTGGCCTGCTCGGCGTACTCGCGGCACTCCTTGACAAGCTCGCGACGGCGCTCCTCAGTGGGAGCCGGGAACGGAAGACGAACGACGGTGCCATCGGAGTTGGGGGTAATACCCAGATCGGAAGCGCCGATGGCCTTGACGATAGCGTTGATGAGGGCCTTGTCCCACGGCTCGATGAGCAGCATGTGAGCCTCGGGGGTCTTGACGGCGGCAACCTGCGTGACCGGCGTGGGGACACCGTAATAATCGACGGTGATGTCGGACAGAATGTTGGCGTTGGCGCGACCGGTACGGACCTTGGAGAAGTTATGCTTGAGGGACTCGAGCGACTTGTCCATATGGGCGGTGATGTTCTCTGCCATGCTTAATCCTCCTGATAGACGAGCGTGCCGACGGGCTCACCCGCGAGCGCGCGCTTGACGGTGTCCTCGCCATCGATGTTGAGGACCAAAATCGGCATACGGTTATCCTGGCACAGTGCCGTAGCCGTGGAATCCATAACCTGCAGACCGCGGACGAGAACCTCGTGATAGGTAATCTTGTCAAAACGGACGGCATCGGCGCACTTGACGGGATCCTTGTCGTAGATGCCGTCAACCTTGGTGGCTTTAATCAGAATCTCGGCGCCGATCTCGCACGCACGAAGAGCCGCGGCGGTGTCGGTCGTAAAGTACGGATTGCCCGAACCGGCAGCGAAGATGACGACGTTGCCCTTGGACAGATGGTTGATAGCGCGGCGACGAATATAGGGCTCGCAGATCTCGTTCATCTGGATAGCGCTCATCACGCGGCAAGGAACATCGTTGTGCTCGAAGGCATCCTGCAGGGCGAGCGCGTTCATAACGGTTGCCAGCATCCCCATGTAGTCGGCCTGAGCACGCTCCATGCCACCGGCAGCGCCTGCCATGCCGCGGAAAATATTGCCGCCGCCGACAACGACGCCGACCTCATGGTCAACGGCGAGCAGCTCCTTGACCTGCTTGGCAAGATGATCGGTAACCTTGGGGTCGATGCCATATTGGCCGTCGCCCATCAGTGCTTCGCCGGAAAGCTTAAGAAGCACGCGTTTATATCGGATGTCGGACAAAGCGATCCTCCTTTAATTAGACTCTCAATATGATATCAAAGGCTCTGATAAGAGCCATGAAAAAGCAGGCTGTGAGTAAAACCCACAGCCTGCTCATTACCAGCTACAAGAGCTTATTTACTCGCCACGGACCAGACGGTCAAAGGCAACGACGGTAATGGTGTCGCCGAGCTCCTTGGAGACCTGCTCAGCGTACTTCTTGATGGTGAGGGAGCTGTCCTTGATGAACTCCTGCTCGGTGAGCACGGACTGCTTGTAGAACTTCTCCAGACGGCCAACAGCCATCTTCTCCTGGATAGCCTCGGGCTTGCCGGACTCGGCAGCCTGGGCCATGTAGATCTGCTTCTCGTGCTCGACGGTCTCGGCCGGAACCTGATCGCGGGTAGCGCAGATCGGGGCGACGGCGGCAACCTGAAGGGCAACGTCGTGAGCGAAGGTCTTGAAGGACTCAGCCTGAGCGGTCACGGCCTTCTCGAAGGCGAACTCGACGAGGACGCCGATCTTACCACCCATGTGGATGTAAGAAGCGAGCGCGCCGTTCTCGGCCTTGCGGGCAGCGAAGCGGGAGATCTTCATGTTCTCGCCCATGATGTGAATCATCTCGGTGAGCTCGGAGGAAACGGTCTCCTCGCCCATCGGCTTCTCGAGCAGAGCATCGACGTCAGCAGGCTCGGTGGTAGCGACAACCTCAGCGACCTTAGAAGCAAAGCCGGTGAACTTGGCGTTGGAGCCAACGAAGTCGGTCTCGCAGGAGAGCTCGAGCAGAGCGCCGGTCTTGCCATCCTCGGAGACGAACGCGGCGACAGCGCCCTCGTTGGTCTCACGGCCAGCCTTCTTGGCAGCCTTGGCAAGGCCGTTCTTACGCAGAACGTCGACAGCGGCGTCCATGTCGCCGTCAGCCTCGACGAGAGCCTTCTTGCACTCCATCATCGGGGAGTCGGTCATCTCGCGGAGCTGCTTGACCATAGCGGCGGTAATCTGGGCCATTGTGGTTCCTTTCAAAGAGATGAAAAAGAATTAACTAAGACTGATTTACTCGGCCTTGGGCTCAGCGGCCATCTCGGCCTCGGAGACCTGCTCCTTACCGGAGCCAGCGAGGCAGGCGTCAGCCATGAGCTCGCACATAAGGGTGACAGCGGAGATAGCGTCATCGTTGCAGGGGATGCCGTACTCGACCTCGTCGGGATCGGAGTTGGTGTCGATCAGAGCGACGACGGGGATGTTCAGGCGCTGAGCCTCCTTGATGGCGTTCTCCTCGCGCTTAGTGTCGATGACGAAGAGAGCCTGGGGCAGACCCTTCATGTCGCGGGCGCCACCGAGGTTGGTCTGGAGCTTGGTGAGCTCCTTGCCGAGCACAGCCTGCTCCTTCTTGGGGAGCACTGCCATGCGGCCGTCCTCGACCATGGCCTCGAGCTCCTCCATGCGGTTGATGCGGGAGCGGATGGTGACGAAGTTGGTCAGCATACCGCCGAGCCAACGCTGGTTGATGTAGGGCATATTAGCGCGCTCAGCAGCGTTCTTGACGGCCTCCTGAGCCTGCTTCTTGGTGCCGACGAACAGCACGTTGCCGCCCTTGGCGACGTTCTTGACGAAGGTGTAGGCCTGGTCGGCGTCAAGGATGGTCTGCTTAAGGTCGAGGATGTAGATGCCGTTGCGCTCACCGAAGATGAACGGCTTCATCTTGGGGTTCCAGCGACGGGTCTGGTGACCGAAGTGGCAGCCGGCCTCGAGCAGGGTGCGGATATTAATCTTGGTAGCCATGTTAAACCTCCTGTGGTTTGCCTCCGCGCGGGGTCATCCTCCAAAACCAACCCGGACATGTGCTACCAAAGCCCGGGCACCACGGTATGAAGTAGCCGCGCGTGCGTGATAAAAACCTGTTGCCGTGAAGCAACCCGATGAATGATAGCAGGAATGCATCTTCCTGCCAACCCGCAATCAAAACCACACACCTGAGCGCGGCGCGGGACGTCCCAGCCACTATTCGCCGCGGGGATGGGCTTGAGCCACAGCCCGCTTAAGCCGATCGGGTGTGAGATGCGTGTAGATCTGCGTCGTGGACAGGCTCGCATGGCCCAGCAGCTCTTGAACCGAGCGCAGGTCCGCACCGCCCTCGAGCAAGTCGGTCGCAAAGGTATGGCGCATCGCATGCGGGGCGATGTCGGCAGGCATGCCGGCGAGCGTCGCCAGCGTATGAAACCGCCGCCTGAGCATGGCGGCACTCATGCGATTACCGCGCGCCGATATAAGCAGCGGATGCGGCCCGGTAACGGGGTCACGACGCTTTGCCTGAGCGAGCAACTCCGGCCGTCCCTCCTCAATATAGAGACGCGTCGCCTCGAGCGCGCGACGATACAGAGGGACGATACGTTCTTTGCTCCCCTTGCCCCACAGGCGCAGCGTGCGTTCGGACCACGCAATGGACTCCACATTGAGTGCTGCGAGCTCAGAGATACGGGCGCCCGAGGCATAGAGCAGCTCGAGCATCGCCGCATCGCGCAGTCCCGCGGGTGTTGAGGTATCAGGCGTCTTGAGCAGCGCCTCGACCTGCTTGGTCGTAAGGACGCCCGGCAGGTCACGCGGCAGCTTGGGCGATGCGATCGCCGAGACTGCATCGCCCTCCACGACCCCCTCGGCAGCCATCCATCGATAGAGCGATCGGATAGCCGACAGATGCGCCGCAAGCGTTCGGGGAGCCACCTGCTCACGCGAAAGTTCGGCAAGATAGCGACGAATGGTGCGCACGTCGGCAGCGAAAGCATCTATATCCTCACGCTCGCACCAGGCAGCAAAACGCTCCAGCCTCGAGCCATAGGCCGTCACCGTGTTGGGAGAAAGTCCCTCGACACGTGAGATATAGGCGATAAACGAGTCGACGGTGTCGTACAGGTCAAAGGCTATGACCGGTCGCCTCCAAACAAATCGGGGCGAGTGGCCAGATAGGCATCAAGGGCCTCGAGCGCACGGTCCGCGTAAGCCTGGTAACGATCGCGCTTGCTGCGGCGCTTACCATCCTCGAGTGGCGGCACCAGGCCAAAGTTGACATGCATAGGCTGATAGCCCACGGTGGCAGGATCGGTAGCATAGCCCACGAGCGCACCCAGGGCGCCCACGCGCGGCAACTCGACGCCCGCGGCACCGATAGCCTCGGCATAGGTGTTGAGCGCCGCGAGCAGACCTGTCGCCACGGCTTCCATGTACCCCTCGGTGCCGGTGATCTGACCGGCCAGGCGCACGCCGGTACCGGGCACGGCAAAGGTGCCATCGAGCACGTGCGGGGCGTCGACAAAGGTATTGCGGTGCATGACACCGTAGCGGAAGAACTCAGCGTTCTCCAGGCCCGGCACCATATGGAAGACGCGCTTCTGCTCGCCAAAGGTCAGGTTGGTCTGGAAGCCCACCAGGTTATAGGCGGTCTTCTCCTTGTTCTCGGCACGCAGCTGAATCGCCGCCCAGGGACGACGACCGGTTCGCGGGTCGGTGAGGCCGACGGGCTTCATGGCGCCAAAGCGAATGGCGTCCTTGCCGGTGCGCGCAACTTCCTCGGCAGGCTGGCAGGCCTGGAACAGATCGCCGCCCTCAAAGTCTTTGAGCACCACGCGGTCGGCCGTGGTAAGTGCCTCGATAAAGGCCTCGTACTCCTCCTTGTTGAGCGGAGCGTTGAGATAGTCGCCGCTCCCCTGCTCCTCGTAGCGCGACTGCGAAAACAGCACGTCCATATCGAGCGTGGAGGCATCGACGATCGGCGCCGCGGCATCGAAGAACGCAAGGGCGTCGCCACCGACGAGCTTCATGACCTCTTCGCTCAGCGCCGGTGAACACAGCGGGCCCGCGGCAATGACCACGTGGCCCTCGGGAATCTGCGTGACCTCGCCGTGCGCGACCTCGATATTGGGACGGGCGGCAACCTCGGCCTCGACAAGCTCGGAAAACTTGACGCGGTCGACCGCCAGGGCACCGCCGGCGGGAACAGCCGCGCGATGGGCGCAATCGAGCAGGACTGAACCCATGCGCTTAAGCTCGGCCTTCAGCAAACCAGCCGCGGAATCCGGACGGGTCGACTTAAACGAATTGGAGCAGACGAGCTCTGCCAAGTGATCGGTATGGTGAGCCGGGGAGCTAACCTGGGGGCGCATCTCGCACAGCTTTACGGCAAAACCGCGGTCTGCCAGCTGGATCGCGCATTCCGAACCCGCCAGACCGCCACCGATAACCGTCACCTGATCGAACTGCATCTGCAAACACCTTTCTAATTGACACGTTTTCCATTGTGACCGAAGGGCGTCTGGGCGTGAAGGGCAAACTTGGAGGGCGCATACCTTCCATCCATCATGCGCTCGATAAGACCCTCGAGTTCAAGCGAACCCAAGAGTTTGAGTACGCCGACAGCATCGAGCGAGACAAGCGCCGCGATGTCGTCGACCTTGAGCGGAGAGGCGATGAGCGCATGCATCACGGTCTGCTGTGTTGGATCCAGGTCGGCAATGCCGGGAGCATCGGGGCGCGAGTAGCGCAGGGTGCCGTAGATGCGTGAGATAGCCATCTCGATAGATTCCTCGTCGATGATGCAGCAGGCACCGTTCGCAATGAGGTAATTCGTGCCACGCGACTCGGGCGATAGGATCGACCCCGGCACGACAAGAAGTTCGCGCCCCAAATCCATAGCAGCCTCGGCTGTAGAAAACGTCCCGGAAGGCATACCCGCCTCGGAAACAAAGAGGGCTTGCGACAGGGCCGCGATCACGCGATTGCGGCGCGGAAAGGCAAACTTGCGCGGACCCATGCCCCACGGAGAGATCGACACGACCGCGCCACCCGTATCGAGCGTGCGCATAATAAGCCCCGCGCTCGAGCGCGGGTAGACCACGTCGGCGCCCGTCCCCAGCACCACGACGTGTTTGCCGCCGGCGTTGACCGCAGCCCAACCCGAGGCCTGGTCACAACCGACCGCGCCGCCCGAAACTACCGTCACTCCCGCCTCGACCGCCACCTTTGCCGCAAGCTCTGCCACGGCAAGACCATACGGCGAGGCCTTGCGCGCGCCGATGATGGAGAGCGCGGGCGTCGAAAGCACCTCGGGGTTGCCGCGCACATAGAGCGTCTGGGGTACATCAGAAAGCTCCAAAACGGTCTCGGGATACAACGCATCACCTGGATGCAGCTCGTAGGTCCCCTCGGCCATCATTGGTCCCTCCTTCCCTGGTACATCGCTGCCTCGAGCACGTGGTCCTGCGTCACTTGCTCGCTCTCGGCGACGTCGGCGATGGTACGCGCGATACGCACCAGGCGCACGATGCCGCGACCCGTGAGATGTGTGCGCTTCGACAGGCCGAGCACACACTTCTCCGCCGCATCATCGAGCTCAAAGGTCGAAACGACGCCGTCAATGGACCGTGTCTCGTCATCTTCGGCCTCGGCATCCGCATCGTCCATACGGGATTCGCGCCAGGCGCGAAAAGCGCGACCGCGCACAACGTAGTCACGTAACTCGGCAGACGACATACCCTCCGCACCCTCGATAATCACTTGGGGGTCGGGACGGGTCACATCGATCATCATGTCGATACGGTCGGCCAAAGGACCGCGCAGTTTAGACCGATAGCGCTCGACCATCGCCGCTGAGCAGCGACACGGTACCTCGCGATCGCCCAAAAAACCGCAGGGGCAGGGATTGCTCGCAGCCAGCAGCTGAAAGCGCGACGGGAAGGTAAAGGCCCCGTCGACGCGCACGATCCTCACATAGCCGCGTTCGATGGGCTGACGCAGCGTCTGCAGCACACCCGTGGGAAACTCAGCAAGCTCGTCCAAAAAGAGCACGCCGCCATGAGCAAGGCTGATCTCACCCGGGTGCACCGGGCGCCCGCCGCCGATAAGACCTGCGGTCGAAATACTGTGGTGGGGACTGCGGAAGGGCCGGTGCCCCGCCAACAAGCCATCGATGTTCTCACCCAAAACCGAATGGATGCACAGCGCCTCCTGTTGATCCTCAACGGAAAGCTCGGGCAGGATGCCGGTCATACGACGCGCGAGCATCGTCTTGCCCGATCCCGGGGACCCGATCATGAGCAAGCCGAGTTCTCCTGCCGCCGCCAGCGCCATGCCGCGTTTAGCGACTTCCTGCCCCAGCACGTCGGCATAGTCGAGTTCGGGCTCAAAGGTCGCCTCAACACCCTCGGAATCCAGATAATGACGCACGGCATCGCCCATGCCGCGAGCAAGCTGAGACAGATGATCGATAAAGCCGCAATCAACGCCCGCAAGCGGCACATGCTGATCGGACCTGCCGGCGATAAAGGACAGCCCCATGTCGCGAGCCAATAGCTGAAACGCCACCTCGCCCTTGACAGGAAGCACCGTACCGTCCAAGCCAAGCTCGCCGGCGATAAGGCAGCGATCGAGGTTGTCACGGGGAATCTGACCATCGGCCGCTAGAACCGCGATGGCGATGGGCAGGTCAAAGCCGCTACCGGTCTTGCGGATATCGCCGGGTGCCAGGTTAACGGTAATGCCCGAGCGCGGGATCTCAAAGCCGGCCGAGCGCATGGCGCACCGGATACGCCCGCGCGACTCCATCACCTCCATACTCGGAATGCCGAGCATCTGGATGCCCGGAACGCCGCCGGCAAGCGAGACCTCGACCGTGACGTGAATCGCCTCGACGCCGCGAATGCAGGCCGCGTGAACGGCAAACGTCTCGAACGCCATCACGACACCTGCCAATCGAACGCGTTGTACTGGTGCTCGATCTCGGCGATATGCCCGCCGCGAATGGTGACGCCCACGGCATCGAAGCGAATCGCCTTGAGCGGATAATGCTCCATGAGATAGCAACTTGCGATGCGGCGGTAGCGGCGTTGCTTTTGGGCGTCCACGGCCTCCTCGGGAAAGACCCGCGTGCTGCAATCCAGTGCGACGCGTCTGGTCTTGACCTCGGCCATCACCACGACATCGTCGAGCTCATCGAGCAGCACCAGATCGGCCTCGCCCTCGGAGCAACGATAACCCTGCTCCAGCAAGGTGTAGCCGCGCTCGTTAAAGTAGTCGATGGTGATCAGCTCGCCCAGCATGCCCAGCTCGCGGGGACTGAGTCCCTTGATAAACTCGGGCGTCATCGCCCCGCAGTCGAGCTCGCCGTTTTCCCAACGCTCCTTGAGCTGCTGCGTCTTGCTCTTTTTGCTTGCGGCACTCATGGGGTCTCCTTTCCCGCACACTGCATTGCCCCGATGATGAGGGCACCTTTCATGCGGGTAAGTACCGGAAGCAAACCAAAAGCTGACCAAATGCCGTCAAAAAACGGGCCGTACGCAGCAATGCTGTTGCATACGGCCCGCTACCAGCAGGTTTATAAAACCCCTGAGGTCCCTGTCTCCACAATTGACCTAGAAAAGGCGCTCAGTCTGCAGAAAGTTTCCGCAAAAGCTCACGCGGTGCAGTGGACAAAGTCCATGTTTGCGAATGGCCTCGATGTGCTCGGGGCTTGCGTAGCCTTTCGATTCGGCCAAATGGTACTCGGGATACTCGGCATCGTACTCGACCATCATCTCATCACGCGTGACCTTGGCCATGATGGACGCCGCGGCGATACAGGCGATCTTTGCATCGCCCTTCACCACGTCGCGCTCGTTGGGAACGGCGCCCAAGGGGTTACCGTCCATAAGCACGCAATCGGGCTCGAGCCCCGTATCGGCCACGGCGCCCGCGACAGCGGCTCGAATGGCGCGGGCCATGCCCATCTCATCGATATCCTTAGGCGCGATATGCCAAAAACCAATTGCCGTCGCCACCTCGGCAATCTTCACTGAGAGCAACTCGCGGCGCGCCGGCGTGAGCTTTTTGGAATCGTTGATGCCCCAGACGCGCGGCTCCATAGGAAGGCAGACGGCGCATACCGTCAAAGGACCGGCCACCGATCCGCGACCCACCTCGTCGACACCAACGACTACCCCATCGCCGCCAAGCTCATGCATAAGCTCGTACATGTCATTGACGCGCTCGCGCTCGGCAAGTTCCTTGGCATGGCGCTTAAGAGCACGCTCGCAAGCCTTGATCACCTGCTGGCGCGGGTCCTCGCGATAATGCTCCACGAGGGCGGGGATCTCCTCAAACGTAGCGCTCGCCAACTCACCGGCAACCTGCGATGCCGAAACCGAGCTCGTCATATTGGCCATACCAGGCCCTCCTTGCATGCAAATCAGATAAAAAGAAGGGCCACCCGAAGGTGACCCTTGTGTCCAAACGAGTGGACAGACGCTTCGATCTTCTTAGCGCTTCTCGGGGATGCGAGCAGCCTTGCCCACCTTGTCGCGGAGGTAGTACAGCTTGGCGCGACGGACGCGACCATGACGAACGACCTCGAGCTTGGCGATCTTGGGGCTGTGAAGCGGGAAGGTACGCTCAACACCGACACCGAAGGACATCTTGCGGACGGTGAAGGTCTCGCGGGCACCGGCGCCGGCCATGCGGATGACGTCGCCCTGGAAGACCTGAATGCGCTCGCGGTCGCCTTCCTTAATGCGGTAGTGAACCTTGACGTTGTCGGCGACGCGAACCTGAGGAATGTCCTCGCGGATCTGCTGACGCTCGATTGCGCGGATGTAATCCATGTGCAATTCCTTACTCTTCTAGAGGTGCCGTACCACCTTGGCCGGCACGTAGTTGAACAAACGTATTCGAGTATACACGCGCGGGTTTCTGCTGCAAGAACATTTTTTCACGCAGACAAAAAGACAAAACCCGCACATGATAACCGCCCGTCTCAAGAATGAGACGGGCGGCATGAAGGGGGCTACGCTAGGCGTCTAAACCCAAAACGTTAGGCGGAACGCTTGGCCTCGAGCTTGGCCTGAGCGGCAGCCAGGCGCGCGAGGGGCACGCGATAGGGCGAGCAGGACACGTAGTCCACGTCGGCCACGTTAAACAGGCCCTTGATGGACTTGGGGTCGCCGCCGTGCTCGCCGCACACGCCAAAGTGCATGTCGGGATTGGTGGCACGGCCCTTCTCGACGGCCAAGCGCACGAGCTCCAGCACCGCCGCGTCGATGGTCTCGAAGGGGTTGTCTTTCAGGATCTTTTTATGCATGTACAGCGGGATGAACTTGGCCTCGGCGTCATCGCGCGAGAAGCCAAAGGTCGTCTGGGTGAGGTCGTTGGTGCCAAAGCAGAAGAAGTCGGCATGATGGGCGATCTCGTCAGCGACCATGCAGGCACGCGGCAGCTCGAGCATCGTGCCCACGGGAATATTGAGCTCGACGCCTTCCTCGGCGGAAACCTCGGCGATCACGCACTCGATAACCTCGCGGGTCTGGACATGCTCGGCCGTGATGGAAACGAGCGGAACCATGATCTCGGGGCGCGGGTCGACACCCTCCTTGATAAGGCGGGCAGCGGCCGTGGCGACGGCGCGAACCTGCATGAGCGGCAGATCGCCAAAGACGACGGACAGGCGCACGCCGCGCAAGCCCAGCATGGGGTTGGACTCGACCATGCCGTCAATGCGACGCAGGCGGGCGCGCAGGGCAGTGAGCTCCTCCTCGGGAGCGCCGGCGGCCTCCTTCTTGGTGATGGCGACCTCGAGCTCGCGAGGATTATCCAGGAACTCATGAAGCGGCGGATCGAGCAGGCGGACGACCACATCGCGACCGGACATGGTCTTGAACATCGCCAGGAAGTCCTCGGTCTGAACCTTGAGCAAGTCGGCCAGGGCCTGCTGCTTCACGGCCTCATCGTCAGACAGGATAAAGCTCTGGATGATGTTCTTGCGATCGCCCAGGAACATGTGCTCGGTGCGGCACAGACCGATGGCCTCGGCGCCAAACTCGAGCGCGAGCTCGGCATCCTCGGGGTTGTCGGCGTTGACGCGCACGTGGTTGGCGTGGCCGCAGGTCTCGTCCAAACGGATCTCATCGGCCCAGGACAGGATGGTGTCCAGGTCGCCGGTGAGCTCTGCAGAGACCAGGTCGACCGCGCCGTCGACGACGATACCCTGGGTGCCGTCGATGGAGATGACATCGCCCTCGCGCAGCACGCGGTCGCTGCCCTCGATGCGCACGACCTTCTCTGCCGCGTCAATGTGGAAGCGCTCAACGCCGCAAACGCAGGGCGTACCCATGCCGCGGGCGATAACGGCGGCATGGCTCGTCTTGCCACCGTGGCTGGTCAGGATGCCCTCGGCGGCGACCATGCCCTTCAGGTCGTCGGGGTTGGTCTCCCAGCGGACCAGAATGACCTTGTGGCCCTCGTTGGCGCGCGCGACGGCGTCATCACTCGAGAACACGACCTCGCCCACGGCGGCACCAGGGCTGGCGTTAAGGCCGCTGGCCAGGGCCTCGTACTTCTTGGAAGCGTCGAACTGCGGGTGCAGGAGCTGGTCGAGCTGCGCGGGATCGATGCGGCTCACAGCCTCCTCGCGGGTGATGAGGCCCTCCTCGACCATTTCGATAGCAATGCGCAGGGCGGCAGTGGCGGTGCGCTTGCCCACGCGGGTCTGGAGCATCCAGAGCTTGCCCTGCTCGATGGTAAACTCGATATCGCACATATCGCGGTAATGATCCTCGAGCGTCAGGAACACGCGCTCGAGCTCCTCGCCTGCGGACTCGAGGCCCGGGGTGGTCTTGAGGTCGGCGATGGGCTCGGTGTTTCGGATGCCGGCGACGACGTCCTCGCCCTGGGCATTCACCAAAAAGTCGCCATAGAACTCCTTGGTGCCGTCGGCCGGGTTGCGCGTAAAGGCGACGCCGGTCGCAGAGGTCTCGCCCTTGTTGCCAAAGGCCATGGCCTGGACGTTGACGGCGGTGCCGAGCTCGTCGGAAATGCCGTGCTGCTTGCGGTAGATGCAGGCGCGCTCGTTCATCCAGCTGCCAAAGACAGCCTGGATGGCAAGGCGCAGCTGGAGCTCCGGATCGTGCGGGAAAACGGGCTTACCGTCGGCGACCTCGAGCTCGGGATACAGGGTCGCCTCGACGTTCTCGGAGAAGATGCCCTTAAAGGTCTCGACGAGCTCCTGCAGGTCCTCGGCCGAAAGCTCGGAATCGACACGAACGCCGGCGACCAGGCGGGCCTGGGTCAGAGCGTTCTCGAATAGGTCGGCGTCGACGCCCATGACGACGTTGGAGAACATCTGGATAAAGCGACGGTAGCTGTCCCAGGCAAAGCGCGGGTTCTGCGTCTGCGCGATAAGGCCCTGGACGGAATCGTCGTTGAGGCCCAGGTTGAGGACCGTGTCCATCATGCCGGGCATGGAGAACGGAGCGCCCGAGCGAACCGACACGAGCAGCGGATCGGAGGCATCGCCGAGTTTCTTGCCGCAACGGGCCTCGAGGTCCGCCTCGGCGGCAACGATCTCATCGAGTGCGCCCTCGGGCCAGACGTTGCCGGCACCGGAGTACTCGACACAGGTCTGGCAGGTAATGGTAAAGCCACCGGGAACCGGCAGACCGATGCGGCTCATCTCGGCAAGGTTTGCGCCTTTGCCGCCAAGCACGAAGTTCATGGATTTGTCGCCCTCAGTGACACAGGTGCCCTGGGCGTCGGTTCCAAAACGGTAAACCCTCTTGCAATCGCTCACGATACTTCCCCTTCCATGCGCTTACGCGCACGACCGTGGTAACGAATCGACCCGCCGGATGCGGGCCGTGAGGGAACTATACGGCGGGTTTTGGACAGGCTTGAGCAGAGGGTGCGCGGTTTGGTAAACGTGCTAAAACCGGCGGTAAACGGTAGGTAAAGGTGGCTACCTTATGAAGATACCACTACAAGGAAAGTGCAGGTCGGATGCGATGTTTTTGCTAAATCGCTTTATCAATTCAGGCTATTTAGCCACTCCGATGATTTTTCTGGGACGGGGATTTAAAAATCATTAGGTACTCAATGATTTTTTTATCCCCGTCCCAGAAAAATCATCGCAGAAAGGACTACTGCTGTTGGACGCGGCGGGCGGCTCGGCGGGCGCGGGCATCTTGGATTTCCTCCAAGTGGCTAATGATCTCGGCAGCGCTTTCCTCGATGGCTTTGCCGTCGGTACGCACAACAAAGCAGCCTAAGCGCTTCATGAGAGCACGAGCTTCCTCAAGCTCGCCGCGCACGCTCTCGGGCTCGGCATAGGAGCCGGCAACGGCACGGGCGTAGTCATCGCCCAAGCGGCTATCGCGAATTTCGGAAATCACATCGACGGTCGAAATCAGGCCGAACAGGTGCATCGGGTCAACCTCGTAAATCGACTTGGGCGGCTCCATGCCATGCGCCAGTGGGACATTGGCGACCTTGTAGCCCTGATAGGCTAAATACATCGACAGCGGCGTCTTGGATGTACGCGACACACCCAGCAGCACGATATCGGCACCCGACAGATCGTCGCAACCACGACCGTCATCGTGCTCAACGAAATACTCCATGGCCTCGATACGATGGAAATAGCGGTCATCGGTCTTGTGAATCACGCCCGCAACGCACTTGGGCGGCACACCGATGAGCGACGACAGCACGGCAAGCGTCGGGCCGATCAGGTCGACCGAACGGATATGCAGCATACCCAGGTAATCGAGCACGCGGGCGCGAAGCGCCGGATCGACAATGGTATGGAACACGGCGACATCGCGATGGTCGGCATCGACGCGCGGCCCCACAAATGACTTGACCTGCTCCACGGAGGTCACCTTGGGCAGGCGCAAAACGCGAAAAGCCCCTTCATCAAATTGCCCGGACGCCGCAAGCACCACCTCACAAGCGGTATCGCCGAGCGAGTCGGAGATAACGATAACGGTGGGACGAGCGGTGACCGGGCAATCCATGCGGGGCTCCTTTTGCGCTTATGCGCAGGCTGGCTTACTTTTTGCGGGCAAGCTCACCGATGTTGGCAATGCCGGAGAAAACGGCCTCGAAGCGGTTGAGCAGCTTAAGGCGATTATCGCGAAGCTGCTCGTCCTTGTCCATGACCATGACCTCATCGAAGAAACGGTCGATGGGCGCGCGCAGGGCGGCGAGGGCGGCAAATGCGGCCGGGTAGTCCTCGGCAGCAAGGGCGGCGTCGACGGCAGTCTGAGCGGCCTCGGAGGCGTCGGCGAGAGCAAGCTCGGCATCGCCCATCAGGCTACGGTCGTACTCCGCACCCAGCTCGGGCTTGGAGATATGCGCGGCGCGGGCATAGGCGGTGGCCAGGTTATCGAAGGTCTCGGCGTCGTTCTTGCGGGCCTCGTCGAGGGCGGCGCAGCGGGCGAAGAAGACGGACGGGGCAATGATGTGCACCGCGGAGACGGCGGCAACGGTATCGGCCGGGATCTTCTCGTCGCGGGCCATGCTCACCAGGCGGCCATGGAAGAAGTCGCGAACCTGCTGGGCGACCTCGGCGGCGTCGAACTCAATGCCCTGCTCACTGTAGAGCTCAAGGGCGAAGTCGATCAGCGACGTGGGATCGATCGGCAGACGGTCGCGCAGGATGTTGATGATGCCGATAGCGGCACGACGCAGCGCGTAGGGGTCGGAGGAGCCGGTCGGGGGCTCGCCGATGGCAAAGATACCGGCGATGGTATCGAGCTTGTCGGCGCAGGCCACGATGCAGCCAGCGGTGCCCTCGGGCAGCTCGTCACCGGCAAAGCGGGGACGATAGTGATCGCGAATGGCATGAGCGACCTCGTCGTTCTCCCCCATCGCGCAGGCGTAGTAACCGCCCATCACGCCCTGCTGGCTCGTGAACTCGATGACGGCGTTGGACACCAGGTCGGCCTTGCACAGGTGCGCGGCGCGAGCGGCATCGGCAGCCAGATGGGCGCCCAGATGGGCCTCGCGGGCAATAGCGAGCGCGAGCTGCTCAATACGCTCGGACTTGGCGAGCACGCTACCGAGCTTCTCCTGGAAGGCGACCTTGGCCAGGCGCTCACGGAACTCGTCGAGGGAGATCTTCAGGTCCTCCTCGTAGAAGAACTTAGCGTCGTCCAGACGGGCGCGCACGACGCGCTCGTTGCCGTCGATCACGCGCTCGGCGTTCTCGGGCTTGCTGTTGGAGACGACCACGAACTCACGCGTCAGCTTGCCCTCGCCGTCATAGATCGGGAAGTAGCGCTGGTTGGTGAGCATGGACTCGCAGATGATCTCGTGCGGGACCTTGAGGAACTCCTCGTCGAAGGTACCGACGAGCACCGTCGGCCACTCGCAGAGGTTGATGACCTCTTCGAAGACCTTCTTGGGCGTATCGACATGGCAGCCGGGACGGGCAGCCTCGACCTCGGCGATACCGGCGAGGATGGCCTCACGACGACGCTCGGCAGAAAGCACGCCGGCATCCTCGAGCACCTGCTCGTAGACGGCGGGGCTGGCAACCACATGGTCACCAGGGCCAAGTACGCGATGACCGCGCGTGGTGTTGCCGCTCGTCACGTCGGCAAACGACACGGGCACAACATCCTCGCCCAGAAGGCAGCAAATCCAGCGGACCGGACGCACGAACGTCGCGTGCTCGTGACCCCAGCGCTGGGAGCGGTAGTTGGGCCACTGCAGGCCGGTGATGGTCTTCTCGCACAGAGCGGTCAGAATCGGCGTAGCCGGTGCGGAGGGAATGTTCTTCTCAGCAAAGACGTACTCACGGCCGTCGGTGTCCTCGCGACGGACCAGATCCTCGGCAGCCACACCGCACTTGCGAGCGAAGCCCTGGGCGGCCTTGGTGGCGTTACCGTCAGCGTCGAAGGCAATGTTGGCCGCGGGGCCACGCTTGACCTCGTGAACCTCATCGGTCGCGGTGGCGACGTCGGCAACGAGCACAGCCAGGCGACGCGGGCTCGAGATCACACGGACCTCGCCGTGGGCCAGGCCGGCATCGTCCAAACCCTTGACGATCATGGTGCCGAGCTGCTTGACGGCATTGTTCAGCGGCGCGGAGGGCATCTCCTCCGTACCGATCTCAAACAGGAAATCCTTAGCGTCTGCCATGGCTTACGCCACCTCGCCTTCCTGATCGGCATTCTCGTTGACTCCGGCGACCTCGGCCATATAGGCCTCGCAGCACGCCTTGGCGACGGCGCGGACGCGCAGGATGTAGTTGGCACGCTCGACTGCGGACAGGGCGCCACGGGCATCGAGCAGGTTGAAGGCGTGGCTGCACTTCATGACACAGTCGTACGCCGGCAACGGCAGCTTGCGCTCCAGGCAGGAATGGCACTCGGCCTCGTAGTCGTCAAACTTCTGACGCATCATCTCGACGTTGGCGACCTCAAAGTTATAGGCACTGAACTCGCGCTCGTTCTCGAGGAACACGTCGCCGTAGGTCATGGGCGTGCCGTCGGACAGATAGCTCCACACCAGATCGTAGACCGAGTTGACGCCCTGAGCATACATGGCGATACGCTCCAGGCCATAGGTGATCTCGACGGGCACGGGGTCGACCTCGATACCGCCCACCTGCTGGAAGTACGTAAACTGCGTGACCTCCATGCCGTTGAGCCAGACCTCCCAGCCAAGGCCCCAGGCGCCCAGCGTCGGGCTCTCCCAGTCGTCCTCGACAAAACGGACGTCATGGTCGTTGGGGTCCAGGCCAATGGCAGCAAGAGACCCCAGGTAAAGCTCCTGAGCATTAACCGGAGAGGGCTTAATGAGCACCTGGAACTGATAGTAGTGCTGCATGCGGTTAGGGTTCTCGCCGTAGCGGCCGTCGGCGGGACGGCGGCAGGGCTGCGCATAGCAGGTGCGCCATTCGGCGGGACCGAGCGAGCGCAGCGTGGTCGCGGTATGGAAGGTACCGGCACCGACCTCGGAGTCATAGGGCTGCATAATGACGCAGCCCTGCTCGCCCCAGTACTGCTGGAGGCGCAGGATGATGTCTTGGAAGGAAAGCGATGAAGCGTTCATGCCTCTAATATCCCCTCGTCGAAACGATTACACGGTTAGGTACTGTACTATAGCGGTTTTTAGTCGATAGCGCCGATGCGGTTGAGCGGCCAGTAGCGCACAAGCGCCACAGCGATCAAATCAGAGCGATCGACGGGACCAAAGTAGCGCGAGTCGGCAGAGTTTTCGCGGTTGTCGCCCATCACCCACACGCACCCGTCGGGAACGGTGTAGGGATAACTCACCTGGGCGCCAGGCGCTTGGACCGAAAGCGGCCAGCTCATGCCCGTCGTATAGTCCTCGTCGAGCGCTTGGCCGTCAACGACCACCTTGCCGTCCTGCAGGTCGACCGTCTGGCCGGCCGTGGCAATAACACGCTTGACAAGAACATCATGCTCGGAAGTGGCATCGGGGTTGTGGAACACCACGATATCACCCTGTTTGACGGGCTGACCGAGCTCGAGGCTCACCTTTTGTGCCAGGATCTGGTCGCCAATCTCGATCGTGTCCTCCATGGAGCCGGTGGGTACCACAAAGGGCTCGACCACAAAGGTGCGGATCAGGAAGGTGGCCACGAGCGCGATCGCGATGACCGCGACCCACTCAAAAGCGCCCCTCAACGCGGAATGCTGCAATGGAACCATTCTCACTCCTCGCTCTGCGAATACGAAGCGTCCAGAATCTCCTGCGCGTATGCGCGCTCCTGGGGCGAAAGCCGTGCCGTCTCGATCAGGTCGGGACGCCAGCGGCAGGTGCGCTCGATGGCATTCTTACGGCGCCAGGCGTCAACCTTGGCATGGTCACCGCTCACGAGCACCGGCGGCACGCCCTCGCCGTTGAATTCAGCAGGGCGAGTGTACTGCGCATACTCGAGCAGGCCTCCGTCCTCGGCGGTCGAGAACGACTCGTCGACGTTGCTCATCTCGTCACCAAGGGCGCCGGGAATCAGGCGTACGACGGCATCGGCAACGACCATAGCGGGAAGCTCGCCGCCCGTGAGCACGTAATCGCCGATCGACAGGCGCTCGTCGGCATACGCATAGGCACGCTCGTCGACACCCTCGTAACGGCTGCACACAAACAGCAAGCGCTCGCTTTTGAGCAGGCGCTCGGCCACATGCTGTGTAAAGGGCTCGCCACAGGGGGTAAAAAACACCACGGTGGGCTTAGGGCCCTCGGAGCTAATAGCCTCGATGGCCTCGGCAATAGGCTCGACCTTCATGAGCATGCCCTGCCCGCCGCCGTACGGCTCGTCATCGACGGTACGATGGCGGTCGTGCGTCCAGTCGCGCAGGTTATACGCCTTAAAATCAAAAAGGCCGGCCTTGCGGGCGCGGCCCAAAATCGATGTGGACATGACGGGCTCAAACATCTCGGGAAAGACCGAAAGGGTCTCAATCAGCATGTTGTCCTCCCTACTTGTCCATATCGATCAGGCCGTCCATAACGTGGACGGAAATTGTTCCTGTGTCGGGAAGATCGAGCACAACCTGCTCGATCACGGGAATCAGTACCTCGCCGTACCGATCGCCCTCGACAACCCAAACATCGTTAGCGGGCGTCGACATGATCTCGACGAGCGTACCGAGTGAACCGAAGCGCTCGTCGACCACCTCGCGACCCATCAGGTCGGAATAGGCGGCGTCGAGTGAATCGAGCTCAAAATCGTCACGATTTGCCAACACATAGCATCCCGTGATGCCCTCGGCGGCCGTCAAGTCGTCAATGCCCTCAAACGAGACCAGATCGCCATCGCCCGTATCGGTGACGGACACGACCGTGCAAAAGCGGTCGCGCTTGAGCGCCGGCGGCGTCAGGGCGACGCGCATACCCGGCTCTAATACAGAAGGAAGCCCCCGCAGCGGCTGCGCGAGGACCTCCCCCTTCCTTCCGTGCGGCTTGACCACACGGGCGATGTTTTTGTACTGGGACCTCAAGGTCCTAGCCCAGAACCTCTACCTCGACAGCAGTGTCGAGGCGAGCGGCCAGTGCACGGGCGAGCGTGCGAATGGCCTTGATGGTACGGCCACGACGGCCGATGACCTTAGCGACGTCATCCTCGGCGACCGAAACCTCAATCGTGGAGGCGTCGTCACCATCGATGACCTCAAGGCTCACGGAATCCGGGTCGTCGACGATCTGAACAACGAGATATTCGACGAGATCGGCGATGCGATCTGAGAGCATTGCCTCACCCTCGAGCTGTGCAGCGTCAACCTCAGGCACGATTTACTCCTCGGCGCCCTCAGCGGCCTCAGCGGCAGCCTTAGCGGCCTCGGCCTCTTTGGCGAGCTGCTTCTTGGACTTCTTGACGACGGTCTCGGTCTTCTCGCCCTCGTTGGCGGCCTTGACCAGAGCGGCGACGGCGTCGGTGAGCTGAGCGCCCTTGGACTGCCAGTCGGCGATCTTCTCGAGGTCGAGATTGATGGTCTTGGGGGCGGTCATCGGGTTGTAGCGGCCAACCTCCTCGATGATACGACCGTCACGCGGGGCGCGGGAATCGGCGACGACGACACGGTAGTACGGACGCTTCTTAGCGCCGTGACGAGCAAGGCGAATCTTGACTGCCAAAGGAAACTCCTCCAACCAAGCAGCTTTAGGCTGCAACTACAAACAAACAGTTGAACATAATACGCCATCGACGCGGGCAGGTGAAGTCCGTGAGACCAACTTCTTCGGTGTAGTCGAGGGCAAATCCATATCTTAGACAAGAATTCGGGATTTGCAAGCACATACACGCACCCCACATGAGCTGCGCGGTATACTCATGACATGGAAAGACGCGAACATACATACGGTTATGAGGATGCCATGGGCGTCACGCCGCCGCCCTGGACGGGTCCGGCGGTGGGCCTCATGGACCTCGATGCGTTTTTTGCGAGCGTGGAGATGCTCGATCATCCCGAATGGCGCGGAAAGCCGCTCATCGTGGGCGGAGACGCCGATTCGCGTGGCGTCGTGTCCACGTGTTCGTATGAGGCACGTCGCTTTGGCGTGCACTCTGCCATGGCCTCGGCCGAGGCGCGGCGCTTGTGCCCACAAGCCATTTGGACGCACGGGCACTTTGATCGCTACCGCGAGGTGAGCGCGCAGGTCATGGCGATTCTTGCCGAGGAGACGCCGCGCGTTGAGCGCGTATCCATCGACGAAGCCTTTATCGATATCACACCGGGTCGCTTTGCGCCCGAAGACCCGCTACTGGTTGCGCGGCGTATAAGCGACCGCGTGGCAGCGCTGGGAGTGACCTGCTCCATTGGCGTGGGCTGCAACAAGACGGTCGCAAAGATCGCAAGCGAGCGGGATAAGCCGTTTGGGCTGACCATCGTGCGCCCCGGAACCGAGCAGCGCTTTTTGGCCGCGCTGCCGGTATCTGCCATGAGCGGCATCGGGCGCTCGGCCGAGGAGCGACTGCGCCGCATGCGCATCTACACGCTCGGCGAGCTGTCACGTTCACCGGAATCAACCTTGGCCTCTATTTTTGGCGTCAACGGCGAACGCATGCGCCAGCGTGCGCTGGGACTCGAAATATCCGAAGTAACAAGCCTCGATGAGGAACGCGAGGTTAAATCCGTGAGCAATGAGCGCACCTTTGCGAAAGATTTGACTGAGCGTGGGGACATCGAAGCGGCGATTGCGCTGTTGGGAGAGTCGGTTGGACGCCGCCTGCGCCGTCAGGGACTGACGGGCGGCACGGTAACGCTCAAGCTTAAGTATTCGTATGGCAGCGGACGCACGGCGCAGCGGCGGCTTCCCCACCCCACCGACGATGAGAACATCTTTGTGGCGGTTGCGCTCGAACTGCTCGACAACATCTGGCAGGAAGGCATGCATGTGCGTCTGGCGGGTATCGGGATGAGCGACTTTGACCATCAGGGCGGCATCCAGACCGACCTGTTCTGCGAAGTCGACGACCGCGGAGCCCAATCAAGCGACCGTCGCGACCTCTCGGTCGCTATCGACGCCGTCCGAGACAAGTTCGGCGACACCGCCCTATCTTTCGGCCGCCAATCCCGCTTCAACGATTAACCGCCTTTAGGCAAAAAGAAAGCCGGGCAAGTGCGGAAAACCGCAACTGCCCGGCGAAATGCGCGAAGCTAGCTAAAAAGCCCCGTATCAAATGATCTACTAGAGGAGATTGAGGGGGAGCTGGGGGGCGTCACCCCAGAGCTTTTCTAGGCGGTAGAAGTCGCGGGCTTCGGGAGTGAAGACGTGGACGACAACCGAGCCGTAGTCCATGAGCATCCAGGTCTTCTGCTCGCGGCCCTCGATGGAGAACGGATGCTCGCCGCAAGCCTCGGCGACCTTCTCCTCGATCTCGTCGACGATCGAATCGACCTGGCGGTTGTTGGTACCGGTGGCAAGCACAAAGTAGTCGCACACGTCGGAAAGCTCGGTCAGGTCGAGCACCTGCACGTCCTCGCCCTTCTTGTCGTAGGCGGCCTGCGCGGCGGCGCGGGCGACATCCTCGGCGGCGACACCGCTCGCGGACAGCGAGGCGGCGGTGCGGTCGGACGTGGCAACGAAACTCTTGTGCTCCACACCTTCAAGAATCTGCTCGTCAGTCATGGTCTCGTCGGCCATGGAATACCTCTTTCTAGACACACCCGAGCTAGCGCAGCTGGGCGTAATGGTTGTAAATCGTAATAGCCGTGGGATAAAGATAGCGCCCGGACTGGATCACATAGACCAGACCCTGCGCAAAACAGGAGAAGAACAACTCGTCAAGCGTCGACTCCCCCACCATCTTGCGCAGCGCATGGGCATAGTCGCCGTGACGGTTGGGCTCGATGGCATCTGCCACAAAGACCACCATATCGAGCGGCGTCATGTCGCAGGCACCCACGGTGTGACGGTCGACAGCCTGGAAAACAGCAGGCGACAACTCGGGGAAAAGCTGCGGAAGCTCATAGGCGGCAACAGGACCATGCAAAAGCAGCGTCGCGGCGGAAGGAGAGCCGGCAATCTTAATGCCGTAATGCAGAGCGCGCGTAACCAGCTCGTCGTCGGAGAGCACTTTGTCCCAGTCGTGGATCAGACCGGCAGCAGCGGCATCAAAGCGGTCAACGCCGTAGACCTCGGCCAGATGAAGTGCGGTCTCGGCAACACCCAGCGAATGCACATAGCGCTTGCGCTTATCCTTCATTCGAACATCGAGCAGCTCTTGAATGCGCTTGAGCAGCGCGTGCTCATCGCCCTCAAACTGATCCTCTACCGACAACGTAGACCCCCATCACTCAAAATCTTCTTGGCCCAAATCGGCATATAGCCTGCGTTTGCGAATGTAGCCGAGCACGGACTCGCTCGTAAGATAGCGCACGCTCATACCGCGGGCAACTCGCTTGCGAATGTTCGTCGAGCTGATCGCCAGCGCCGGAATCTGAATATAGCGCACGTCGAACGGCAGCCCCGACTCTTTGATTCGGGCACGCGCCGTATCGATATCAAAGCCCGGTCGTGTCGCCGCAATAAAGGTAGCAAGCTCAGCGATTCGTTCGGCATCATGCCAGGTCACAATATCGATAATCGCGTCGGCGCCCGTAATAAAGTAGAGCTTTACCTGCGGCGGGTAAAAGTCGCGAAGGGCATGAAGCGTATCGGCCGTATAGGTTACGCCCGGACGGTCGATCTCGAACCGGCTCGCCAAAAAGGCCGGGTTCGCGGCGGTGGCGAGGACCGTCATGGCGTAACGGTCCTCGGCAGGCGTCACCGGCTTGTCAAGCTTAAAGGCAGGAGAGCCCGCCGGCATAAAGAGCACAGCGTCCAAGTCGAGCGACTCGCGCGCCTGCTCGGCGGTCACCAGGTGCCCGTAATGGATGGGATCAAAGGTGCCACCCATAATGCCAAGCCTAAACTCCTGCCCGTCCTCTAGAGGAAGCTCGGGCAAACCGATTCCACCGCGCAGCGACATGGCTTACTCGCTCTCCGAGGTCTCGGCATCGTCCGCGGCATCCGCCGCATCAACAACCTCGACGCCCTCATCCGCAGCATCGGCCACGTCAATGGCCTCAACGGCAACGTCCTCGTCAGCATCCTCGAGCTCCTCGTACTCCGAGAAGTCCTCGGCGCCCTCAAAGTCAAAGGCGCGCTGGCAAATGCGGACCTCGTCGCCCGCACGGCAACCAGCCTTCTCGAGCGCGTCGTCAACACCCATACGCGCAAACTTATGCTGCAGGTAAATAACGGCTTCCTCGTTTTCCCAGTCGGTCTGGATGACCATGCGCTCGATGGCACGACCGACCACGCGGAAGGCACCGGGCTCTTCCTGGACAATGCGGAAACGCTTCTCACGCTGCAGGCGGCGGCGCTCCCACTCATCGTCGCGCAGGTCGACCGGTTCATCGGAGACCGCCAGCTCGGCGCGGAGCTTGGCCACCTGCTCACCTACGGCAAGCATCAACGTATTGAGACCGGCGCCCGTCACGGCAGACACGGCAAAGAACATATGTCCATCGTCGAGCGCTGCGCGCTTGAGGTCGGCAATCTTATCGGCCGTGCCCGGCGCGTCGCACTTGTTGGCGACAACGATCTGCGGACGCTCCGAAAGCTCGGCGCCATACTGCTCGAGCTCGCGGTTGATGATGCGATAGTCCTCAACCGGATCGCGATCCTCAAAACCGCCCGTCATGTCGACGACATGCATGATCAGGGCCGTACGCTCAATGTGGCGCAAGAACTGGTGACCCAGGCCCTTGCCTTCGCTCGCGCCCTCGATAAGACCGGGGACGTCGGCAACGACATAAGAATATTCGCCGGCACGCACCATGCCCAGATTGGGCACGAGCGTGGTAAACGGGTAGTCAGCAATCTTGGGGCGGGCGGCACTCATGCGCGCAATGAGCGATGACTTACCCACCGAGGGAAAGCCCACGAGTGCGGCATCGGCCATAAGCTTCATCTCGAGCTCAATCCAGTGCTCCTCTGCCGGTTCGCCCAGCTGAGCAAACGCGGGCGCGCGGCGCACCGACGTCACAAAGTGCGTGTTGCCCAAGCCGCCGGCGCCACCAGGGGCCACGACAACGCGCTCGCCATCGTGCACCAGATCGGCAATCTCGAACATCGGGGTCTGCGTCTCGGGGTCGAGCTCGCGCACCACGGTACCCATAGGGACCTTGAGAATCAGGTCCTCGCCGCTCTTACCGTTACGACGGGCACCCTGCCCGTGCGTGCCGCGCTCGGCGCGGAAGTGATGCTTAAAGCGGTAATCGATCAGCGAAGACAGCTGAGCATCGGCCTGGATGACGACATTGCCGCCACGACCGCCGTCGCCGCCATCGGGGCCGCCCTTGGGGACAAATGCCTCACGCCTAAACGACATGCATCCGGCTCCGCCGTCGCCGCCGCACACGTTAATGCGGCTGATATCGGTGAACTGTGACAACAGAATCGCCTCCTACAAAAAAGAGGGAGACCCTTGAATCCTAAAACTCAAGTGCCTCCCACATATGTGCTCTATGAAGGGTGAATTACGCGTTCGCGAGCGGGCGTACGCTGACCCTGTGCTTGATACCCTTGTGGAACTCAACGGTACCGTCGACCAGCGCGAACAGCGTGTCGTCCTTGCCACGGCCAACGTTCTCACCCGGGTGGATGTGAGTGCCGTGCTGACGGACGAGAATCGTGCCCGTGGTTACCGTCTGGCCGGCATAGCGCTTCGTGCCAAGGCGCTGACCGCGGGAGTCACGGCCATTACGGGAGGAACCGAGTCCTTTTTTGTGTGCCATTGTGTATACCTACTCTTTCGTTACGAGTGTAATCTACTCGGCGACGGGAGCCTCGGCAACAGCCTCGGCCTCTGCCTTGACAGCCTTCTTGGCGCGGGACGTAGCCTGGACCTTCACGATCTTCAGCTTGGTGAGCTGCTGACGGTGACCCTTCAGACGACGATAGCGCTTACGCTTGTGGAACTTGAAGACCAGCTGCTTCTCGCCCTTGAACTGCTCAACGATCTGAGCGGTAACCTTGGCCTTGGCCAGCTTGTCGGGATCGGTGACGATCTTCTTACCATCGTTGAGGAAGATAACCGGCAGGGTGACCTTGTCGCCCTCATTGCCCTCGATCTTCTCGACGGTGATGACATCGTCGGTGGCGACCTTGTACTGCTTGCCGCCCGTGTTAACGATTGCGTACATGTTTACTTGCCCTTCATGCATCAGTTAGTGCAACAGCCGAATATAGTAGCAGGCGAAAATACCCCCGTCAACGAGTATGTGGAGCAAATCCACAAGTTCGCACAGGTATGGGGCTGACGAGTCGGCCCTCGTCGTCCTCGCATGCTTGATTCTGACGCTCGACATCGTAGGAGCAGATGGTCACGAGGTCTTGCATACCGGTGGAAACAATAGGTGCATCCACGCCCGGGGTCAAGCCCTGCAACAAAACATCAGCAGCGGAAAGCAAAATTTCCGGACGCATGGAGCCCTCGTTGTCGGCATGGGTGTCGAGCATGAGCACCAGATGGTCCGGGCGCTCCCCCGCCGTGAGCTCATAGCCCACGAGTGTGTGATCCAAATCCAAGCGCTTGCTCTTTTTGCCGCGCGCGTAGTCGATGCCATGGTCCGCGCGCAGCGTGTCGATCGCACGACGCACCTCGTCGGGGCTTACGGGCGCCTCGGGATCCAAGTGCAGGTCGATGCGATACGACAGACGCGTGAGCTGCGCCGTCAACGCCGGCGTGCGCACGTCGATGTACGCCGCCTCGATGGGCGCCAGATCGGCCGGAGACGCCGCAGCCAGGCGCCCAAACGCCTCGTCGAGCGCCACGAACTCGGTCATAAACAGGTCATACCACTCGCAGGTCGACGACGTACCAACCGGTAGCGCCGAAGAGAAGCCCACGCGCATGTGCGGAGAGAAGCCCTGCGTGACGGCATAGGGAAGTCCCGCACGGCGCACGATGCGCTCAATGGTATGGATTACTTCGAGATGGCCCAGGTACTTAAGGCGGTCGCGCTTGCCATAGCGAACACGAAGTCTAAAGAGCATGGGGTTGTCGGTCAGGCGCTCACTCATGCGCGATCACCCATCAATACATTCTTGACGTGGAGCGTGGGGCAGATCCCGCAGCCGGTGCACGACGTGCGGGTGCAGTCGGGAGTCGTGACGCCCTCGAGCGAGCGACGGTACTCGCGCTCGAGGAAGCCGCGCGTGCAGCCGGGACTCACGTGCTCCCACGGCAGGCGCCAGTCCAACTCGTAGGGCAGGTGCACGAGCTCATTGAGGTCGATGCAGTTTTTGGCAGCAGCTTCCTTCCAGTTATCGAGCGAGAAATGCTCTACCCAGGCGTCAAAGCGAGAGCCCGAGCGCCAAGCATCGATGATGACGGGCGTCATGTCACGACCGGCGCGGGACAGCGCGGCCTCGATGAGCGAGGTCTCGGCATCGTGGTAATGCACGCGGACGGCACGGTTGCGAACGCTCGTGATAAGCAGCTTCTGGCGACGCTTGACGTCGTCGTAGTCGAGCTGCGGGCACCACTGGAACGGCGTGGCAGCCTTGGGGATAAAGACCGAAACCGAGATGGATACCGAAATCGAGCCGCGACGAGCCTTGGGCACCACGGAACGACCGAGCTCCAGCACGTGATCGGCCAGATTGGCAATGGCTACGATGTCCTCGTCGCGCTCACCGGGAAGGCCCATCATAAAGTAGAGCTTCATGCGGTTCCAGCCGGCCTCGAAGGCCGCCTTGGCCGCACGGTCCAGGTCCTCCTCGGTCACGTTCTTGTTAATGATGTCACGCATGCGCTGACTGCCGGCCTCGGGCGCGAACGTCAGGCCGCCCTTCTTTTCGCCGGCGACCGACTCGGCCATATCCACGCCAAACGAATCCAGGCGCTGCGACGGAATAGATACGCGAATACCCGTATCCTCCAGGCGACGGTTGAGCCTGCCGAGCACGTCGCGAATGCAGGAGTGGTCAGTCGTGGAGAGCGAGGTCAGCGACACCTCGTCATAGCCGGTCTTTTCCAGACCCTGAATCACCGACGAGACGATCTGGTCGGCCGAGCGCTCGCGCACTGGGCGATACGTCATGCCGGCCTGGCAAAAACGACAGCCGCGGGCGCAGCCGCGCAGGATCTCGATAGACAGGCGGTCGTGGACCAGCTGCGCATAGGGTACGCACGACTGCGACAGCGGATTCGTGGCGCCGAAATCCTCGACGACGCGCTTGTAGACCACGGTCGGCGCATTCTTGCCTTCACGCGGCACGGTGTAGCCATGCGGCGAACAGGGCTCGTCGTGACGAACCTCATAGAGCGACGGCACGTAGTTGCCGGCAATGGATGCAAGCTGCTCAACAATCTGCGCGCGCGGAACTCCTTCGTCGCGCAGGCGGCGATGCAGCTGGCAGGTCTCGAGCAGCGATTCCTCGCCCTCGCCGATGAGGATGGCATCGAAGAAGGCCGCGTACGGCTCGGGGTTGTACACCGAGGGGCCGCCGGCGATGATGATGGGGTCGTCTTCACCTCGGTCGGCCGCTAACAGCGGAATGCCAGCGAGGTCGAGTGCCTCGAGGAAGTTCGTCACCGCCATCTCGTGCGGCACATGCAGGCCGACGATATCAAACGAAGCGACCGGCGCTGCACCCTCGAGCGAGAGCAGCGGAATGCCTGCCTCGCGCATAGCGTCACCCATATCGGGCCACGGCACATAGCCACGCTCGCAGGAGATGCCCTCGGCCTGGTTAAGGATGTTGTAGAGGATGGCGATACCCTGGTTGGGCAGACCAACCTCGTACACATCCGGGTAGATCAGGCAGCAACGGTAGTCGGCATCGGCCTTGGAAAGCGTGCCCCACTCGTGATCGATATAGCGACTCGGCTTCTCGACCTTGGCGAGCAGCGGCTCAATTAAATGAAAGCAGTCTTGATACGGAACGCGCAACGGAAAACCCCTAAGCAGCGAGATCGGATGCGTCTTGGTAGGACGCCATAGGACGGGTAGCACCCGCGACCGTGGTCACCAGATCGCGAACGCGGGAGAACGTGGCAGTGACCACCTCGTTGGCACGGCTGTAGTCGACATCGCGCTCGTAGAGCGAAACGAGCGCACGGCCCATGCCATAGGTGCCCGCGGCAGCAGTGAGCGCCTTGACGGCAAACCCAATATGCGGCGTCTGCTTGACGAGCGCGCGGGTGACCGCGCGGATCACAAGACCGCCGGCAAGCACGCCCGCGACCTCGTAGCCGCGCTCAGGCTTAATGCCGCGTCCAAAGACGGCAGCGAGCTCAAAGAGCATGCCCACCTGCGCCAGCGCCATAACGGGATAATCGGCGCCCGGCAAAAACACCAGCGCACCGGTCGCCATATTGGTGAGCGCGCACGAGGTGATGATACGATTAGCTGCCGCGATGCGCATAAAGGCAAAATTCGCCGCAAAAGCCGTTTCCTTGTCGGTGCGATCGAGAATCCAGCGGGCAAGCGTCTCGAGCAGATACGTCTTATCGGTTGCCGCCACCACGCCGAGCATGGGCGTGGATTCCTCGATAAACGGCACCTCCACAGCAGACTCGGCAAGCACGCACACGGGGGCGCCGGCGATCACGAGCTCCTGCACGGCACTCTCCAAGCGGTCGGAGCCGCACGAGAGCACCAGCACCACATCGGTATCGGTCTTTGGAGCAATTCGCTCCTCCCCCAGACGCTCGACGCGCACAATGCCCGAGGTCGTCTGCGGCACAAAGGCGTCACGCACCGTCTCGGCCAGAAAGCGCGAGGCGGACGAATCCAAATAGACCGAGACGCGCACCGGCGTATCGGAATCCTTCTTAACGGACGCGCCCATCTTAAAAGCGCGGGTCAGCTTATCTACGGGAATTTTCATAGCAAACCCCTCCAGCGGTTACGCGGCGCCCGAACGATGCCGCCATATGGATTGTACGATACCCACCGTCAGCAGCTGAATCATCATCGAAGACGAACCGAAGCTAATAAACGGTAGCGGAATACCGGTAATCGGCATCATGCCAATGCACATGCCGATGTTTTCGAAGGTCTGGAACGCCCACATGCCAACGATGCCCACACACGATAGGCGCAAGAACAGCGACTCACACTTAAAGGCGACGCGAATCGTCGAAAAGATCAGCAGCACGTAGAGGCACAGGAGCAAAAAGGAACCGCAAAAGCCAAAGGTCTCGGATAGGAAGGCGAAGACAAAGTCGGTGTGGAACTCAGGAAGAAAGCCGCCGGCCGACTGCGTCGCATGGCCCAAACCCTTACCAAAGAAGCCGCCCGAGCCAACGGCGATAAGCGACTGCTGCAGGTTGTAGGCATCGTCCGAATCGGCATTATCGGGGTCGATAAAGACCGTCAGGCGGTTCATCTGATACTGCTTGATGAGCACATCGTGGCCGAGCAACGAATCAAAGACCGAATCGAGCGCCAGGACGAGGGCCACCAGGCCCACAAGCAGGGCCAGGGTCGACAGCACCCATTCGCGGCGCGCACCGCTCATGCAGATGACGATGGCGCCCGAGACCAGCACGACCAGGCCCGAGCCCAGGTCGCCCATGGCAACGACGGCCAAAAACGGGATGGACAGCATGCCGCAGAGCTTGACGTAGTCGCGAACGGTATCGATGCGGCCGTTATACTGCGAGCCAAGCGTGGCGATAAAGAAGATGGTGATGAGCTTGGCAAGCTCGACCGGCTGGAATGTCAAGCCGATACCGGGAATCTTGATCCAGCCTGTCATGCCCAGACCGCCCGTATAGGACAGACCCGGAATCTTGGGCGAGAAGATCACGATCAGGTCGATGACGAGCAACGCCGTCGAAAAATTGGAAATACCGCGCAGATCGGTACGCCAGACGAGCACCGCAAGCACCGCGCCAATGCCAATGCCCAGCAGGTGGCGCGAGAATGAGGCGTCGGCCTTAAACTGTGACGCCGACCAAATAATGATGGCGCCATAGGCAACGAGCGCGACGGTAGCCAGCAGCACACCGATATGCACCTTTTGGCGAAACGTACCGCGCGAGGCCGAAAGTTGCTTGTTGACGCGGTCCAGGCTGCTGCGAGAGCCGGTCTTGGTTGAACGGAACAGATCCGCCGGAGAAAAATCCATCGCAACCTCCTATCGAACCGAAGAATCGCCCGAGGCCGAAGAGGTATCGGGCTCGTCATAAATCGCGCCGAGCACGTCGCGCACGACATGCATCGCGGTATCTGAGCCACCGCCGCCCTGCTCCAGGACAGTAGCGATGACATACTTGGGATCATCGGCCGGCGCATAGGCGCAGAACCACGCGTATTCGTCCTCGCCGCTTTTCTCGCCCGTGCCCGACTTGCCGTATACCTGCGGCGTCAGGGTGCCAAAGTGAGCCGCCAGGGACGTCGATGCCGTGTAAATCACGTCGTGCATGCCGTTGCGAACAAGAGCCAAATCCGAATCGCTGTTGATCTTGGCCTCCAAGCGCTTCTTCTTGCCTTTGCCGTTGTACTTATAGGCATCGCCGTCGCCATCGCGCGACACGGCAGACAAAAACACGTGAGGCACGTACTGCTTACCGCCGTTGGCAAGGCCCATGTAGGCGCATGCCATCTGCAGAGGCGTCACCAAAATGTCGCCCTGGCCGATGGCAATGTTGGTCATATCGCCGGCATTCCACTTGCGGTCCTCGGCAGAGGCGTCGGTAAAGTACGACTCTTTCCACTCGGCATCGGGAATACGGCCCGCGCCCTCACTCGGCAAATCGATACCGCAGGTCTTGCCTAGGCCCCAGCGACGAAAGACCTCCTGCAGGCCCTCGGAATGTTGCTCGTCATAAAAGAACGCCTTGCCCATATCGTAGAAGACGGGGTCGCACGAGTTGGCAATACCCGACTGCAGCGTCATGGTGCCGTGTCCAGACGTCAGCCAGCAGCGCTTGCCCCAAGCCTTGCCCAAGCCCGTCCAATAGCCCGTGCAGTTGGTTGTCTGCGTTGAAGTGTAGGTTCCAAACTCAAGACCGGCCAGTGCCGAGAGCGGCTTGATGGTCGAGGCCGACATGTACTGTCCGCTAATGGCGCGGTTGAGCAGCGGGTGCGAACCCTTGTCATCATTGAGCTCGGTCCACACGTCATTTGAGACGCCGCCGATAAAGACGGACGGATCGAACTTGGGCTCGCTCGCCATGCCCAGGATCTCGCCGTTGTTGGGATCGAGACACACCACAGCGCCGTTGCCGGCATTGCTGTAGCCAGTGGTCTTGGCAAGCTCGATGGCGCTCGCCAGCGCCGTCTCACAGGCCTGTTGGATCTTGAGGTCGAGCGTGAGCTTAATGTCGGAGCCGGCCTTGGCGGGCACGGCGCCGGCCTGACCGGTCACATTGCCCGAGGCATCGACCTTGACGGTCTGCTCGCCACGAATACCCTGCAGCAGGTTTTCGTAGTAGCTCTCAACACCCGCCTGGCCCACGATATCGCCCGACTGGTACGTAATCCGGCCAGCAGAAGCATCATCGTCGCCAGAGGTTTTCTTATTCTGGGCCTCAAGCTGCTCGGAGGTAATGGTGCCGGTATAGCCCAAAATGTGACAGGCCGTCTCGCCGTACGGGTACTGGCGCTCGGTACGCTCGGCAATCTTGACGCCCGGGAACTCGCCGGCGTGCTCCTTGATATAGGCAACCGTGGAGCGACGGACGTCCGTCGCGATGGTATGCAGGCTCTGGGCGCCCTCGGAATTGTCCTGAATATTGCGCAGAACCGCCACGTAGGGCATACCGAGCACGTTGGCAAGATGGCGAACCAGAACCTCATCCTCGGCAAGGTCGCGGTAGGCCACGACAGCAAGTGAGGGACGGTTCTGGACAAGTGCCACGCCATTGCGGTCGAGGATGCGGCCGCGCACAGCGGGTGTGGTAACGGTGCGCGTCTGATTACTATTAGCCTGCTTTTCATAATAGTCCGACGAGACCATCTGCATGCCCCACAGCTTGACGGCAAGCGCCGCGAACATCGCGCCCACACCCGTGGTGAGGATGGAGAAGCGGCCCTTAAAGGCGGTCGCCGCGGTATTGCCCTCGCCCTCGGTGGCGCGCGGGGCCGTTCCATGCTGCGTATCGTAGGTAAAACGGGAATCGCCGCGACGCATGATGACCAGCGCGACCACGATGGCCACAACCAGCACGATACCGGCGATAATAACCGTCATCTGGGAAGACATCTACGAGCCTCCCCTATTTGAGCTTACGGGTCTTGGGCTTAAAGCGCATGCCCGTCTGGCGTCCGCCACGTGCGGAGAATCCATAACCGGACTGCGGCACGACGCCGGACATCAAAAACGGAATGGCAACCAAACCCGTCAGGATCGAAGACGGCAGCGCATGGCCGAAGATCGCCACGACAAAGCTCGTCTCCAAACCCATAAACAGCAAGATGATGCTGTAGATCACATTAATGACGAGCGCGAAGGCACCCACAGTGATGCCGCGCGCACTCGGGGTACCGCCCGTCTGACCGGCGGCGCTATGCACCAGGGCAAAAGAACCCACGGTCAGCAGGAGCGACATAACGCCCACCGGCACGGCAGCGGAAAGGTCATAGAACAAGCCGCTGCAAAAACCGCACACGACGGCACGGGTCGGGTCGCCCGAGAACACGCTTATGCACACCAGGATAATCATAAAGTTGACGCGACCGCCCGCAATGGAGATCTGCGGTGCCAGGCCTGCCTGCAGCAGCACGCACACGATGGCGGCGATTACAAACGTGCGGGAGCTCATCCCCTGCTCGTGTAGATCCATGGACATGCCCCCTATTCGCTCGAGCCGGAATCGGTCGTCTCGGACGTGTCGGAACCGTCATCCGAGCTCTCGTCCTTCGTCTTGGTCGCAGCATCGCGCGACGTTCCCTGCGGCGTGCTATTAGCGGTGCTCACGTCCTCATCCGAGGCCGACTGTTCGTCGGTCAGCGAGGTGATGACCAGCACTTCCTCGTTGTTCTCGGCCGTCGTCTGGGCGCGCACCACAATGGTGTAGTACACGTCGTTTGCGGATTTTTCAACCGACGAGACGGTGCCGAGCGGTAGACCCTTGGGGAACACACCGCCAATGCCCGAGGTCACGATGATGTCGCCAACCTTAACATCGGAGTCGACGCTCACGTACTCAAGACGCAGCGTGCCGTCAGCCTGACCCTGCAGCATACCCTGGGCGCGCGTGTCCTGCACCATGGCGGATACGCCGGAGTTCTCGTCGCCAATCAGGCGCACGGTAGAGGTCTTGGCCGATACCTCGATAATCTGGCCGATAACACCGGCAGAACTCGTCACGGGCATGTTGATGGTCAGGCCGTCGGCAGAGCCCTTGTCGATGGTAACGGTCGAGGTCCAGGCATCGCCGGAGGCACCAACGATACGAGCAGCGGTCGATTTGAGGTTATAGGTCGACTGCAGGCCGACCAGCCCCTCCAGACGCTCGGCGGTCTTTTGAGCCTCGGAGAGCTCAGCAACCTTAGAGGTCAGTTCCTCGTTTTGCTTCTTAAGCTCGTCAAGCGTGTCCTGCGACGCCGTAAGGTTAGAGAACACGTTACCGATCGCATTGAAGGGAGCCGCCACAGTCGAGCCCAGAAAACGCACCGGCGAGGTAATCGTCGTCACGCCCGAACGAACGGCATGAATCGGCCCCGTCTCGCCCTCACGAATATAAAACGTGAGCAGCAACACCGAAATCAGGCTGAAAACAATCAACGGGCGCATACCCGTTGATTGTCGCTTGGTATTCAGATTTGTGGAGAAACCCGAAGATCGTGCCAAATGGAATCCACCTTTTGGAAATTAAGCATTGGTCTGGACGAAGCCGCCATCAAACGCATTGGCCTCGAGCACGCGGGCACAGCCGTTAACAACGTTATCGAGCGCCGTGGGGCTGACGTTGACCGAAACGCCGGTCTCATCGCGCAGGCGCACGTCGAGACCGCGCAGCAGCGCGCCGCCACCGGTCAGCAAAATGCCGTAGTACATAAGGTCCGAGGCAAGATCGGGAGGCGTAGCGTCGAGTGCGTCCTTGACGGCCTTGGCCATCTCGTCGAGCGGCTTGTTGAGCGCGCGACGAATCTCCTCGCTCTCGATGCGCACGGTCTTGGGCAGACCGGTAATCACGTCGCGGCCGTTGACCTCGACGTCGAGCTCGTCCTTAAGCGGCACGGCGGAGCCGACCTTGATCTTGATGTCCTCTGCCGTACGCTCGCCGATGGCCAGGTTGTAGGCATCGCGAACGTGCGTGAGGATGGCCTGATCGAACTCGTCGCCGGCAATACGGATGGACTGCGAGACGACGATGCCGCCCATAGCGATAACGGCAACCTCGGTGGTACCGCCGCCGATGTCGATGACCATGGAGCCGGTGGGTTCCTCGACGGGCAGGTCGGCGCCGATAGCGGCTGCCATAGGCTCTTCGATCAGATAGGCCTGGCGGGCACCGGCCTGGATCGTGGCCTCAAAGACAGCGCGCTTCTCGACCGACGTGACACCGGAGGGAACGCAGACGACGACACGCGGACGCGGAGTCCACGGGTAGCGCTTCTCGGACGCCTTGTCGATAAAGTAGCGAAGCATGGCCTCGGTAACATCGAAGTCGGCGATGACGCCGTCCTTCAGGGGGCGAACGGCCACGATGTTGCCGGGCGTACGGCCGAGCATGCGCTTTGCCTCGATACCGACCGCCAGGATGCGCTCGTCGTTCTTGTCGATGGCGACAACAGAGGGCTCGCGAATGACGATGCCCTTGCCGCGCACGGAGACAAGCGTATTTGCGGTGCCGAGGTCGATGGCAAGATCGCCCGCATAGCTACCGAAGAACATATCCATCAAAGAAAACAACGCAACTCCTGATGTGTTGGATGATTGCTGGAAAACTACTAACTCATCATACTAGCGCAAGCCCGACACCTCACTTGCGGTGAAGCGCCGGGCAAAGCTAAATCCCATAAGGTCACTACTGGTTGTCAACAGCCGAGAAATCCATATCGAGCGAAGAAACGGCCCAGCCGATATGGTTGTCGGAGCGCACGAATTTGACGGTGTACTCCTGCTCGCCGCCCTTGGACAGCGATGCCTTCACCTTAGCGGTCGTCTCGGTCATGGACTGATCCATGCCCTCGACGGACACGGTGGCACCCTGCGGAATCGAGGAGATGATCATCGACTTAGCGTCCTCGGACAGGCTCGAGGCCAGACAAGACTCGGCCTTTGCGGTGTCACCGTCGCCGGCAGCCTGGAACAGATCGGTAACGACAGACTCCTGAGACGGGAAGCCAAAGCCGCGCGTGTAGGCAAAGCCCAGACCGCCCGCGGCGATCAAAATAAGCAGAAGCAGCACGATGAAGACTTTGAGACCCGTATGGCGATGGCGACGACGGACCTTGGCCTGCTTACGATCCTGACGGTCCTGCTGGACCATCTCGGACTCGGACAGCGTAAAGAAGCCGGTGTCCGAGGGATCAGGCATAAACTGACCGGTCGCGCCCGTAGGATCGAGCGGATCGACGGCAGGAGCGTCCATCGCGGGCGCCGGAGCCGTGGCCATAGCCGTCTGGGCAGACAGCGCGGCAAGCGAATCCTGCACGCGGGCAAGCTCATCGGCCTGCTCGGAGGTGAGCTGGTAGATGCCATCGGCAGTAGCGGCATTAAAGGCGTCGAGTGCGTCGGAGGGACGGCCGGCGGCAGAAAGCGCCTGACCCATGCCGGCGTTGAGCGCACGCGTGTCGTCGCGGGGGCCGGCAAAGTCGATAGCCGTGCGGTAAGTCTCCACGGCATCCGCCGGACGGCCGAGCTTAATGAAGCAACGACCGAGCTCGCCGAGCGCGGCGGCAGGAGCCGGATTGGCGCCGTCGATGGCAGCCTGACGGAAGGCGGTTCCCGCGTTGGCATAGTCGCCCGACTGGAACAGCGCATTGCCCAGGCCCAGATAGGCCTTGAACGGCGTGGCATAGGAAGCATCCTGCGTAGCAGCTGAGAACGCTTGGGCGGCCGTCGTGTAGTCGCCCACGGCGGCGAGCGCCTTGCCGCGGTTGGTGAGCAGCGCGCCGCGCTTGCCGTAGGTGCCGTCGTTGAGGGCGGCGGCATAGGCCTCGGCGGCCTCGGCATACATGCCCAGGTGCATCAAGGCGTTGCCACGAAGGTGATCGGCCTCGCCCATAATCTCATCGGGAGTCTTTGCCGCCCCAAGCATCTGGGCTGCAGCAGAAAAATCACCCGCGCGGTAAGCGGCGCGGCCCTGTTGGATCAGCTGGCTATTCAAGGAAGTCCCCTTTACTCGTGAACGATCTCGACATGGACGATCTCGTCGCCGGCACGCAGTTGCGAAATCACATCGAGACCCTCGACCGTGGTACCAAAGACGGTGTAACCGGAATCGAGGTTATGCTGGGCACCCAGGCAGAAGTAGAACTGCGAACCCGCGGAATCGGGGTCCATGGAGCGTGCCATGGCAAGGGCGCCATCGACATGGCTGTTGCGCGGATTGGTGGCGAACTCGCCCTTGATGCAGTAGCCGGGGCCACCGGTACCGGGCATGCCGTCGGGGCCCTCAAGACCGGCGGCGACGTCGGTGCCGGACATGTCGCGGGTATTGGGGTCGCCGCCCTGGATAACAAAGCCGGGCACATAGCGATGGAACTTAAGGCCATCATAGAAACCCATCGTGGAAAGCTCGCAGAAGTTCGCGACATGAATGGGAGCGCCCTCGCCGTCAAACTTGACCTTGATGGTACCCTTCGACGTCTCGATAACGGCGCACTCGTCGCCGGCAAGCTGATACTCGGGCGTGTAGAGCTCTTTCTTAAAACCAAACATGTGGTTCCCTCCTCGTGCGTTTAAAGCATATTTGTACGAATTGTAGCAATAAGCATGGGCTTACATCAATTGCGCACGTAGGTTATGCCGACTATGGCGAACTAATTTTAGGAATGCTGCTGCGGCTTCCAGGAGCCCACGTTGGCGTCGTACTGGTTCAGTGCGCTGTTGCCGCCCTGTGCGATGGGCGCCAGGATCTCGCTTTGGTGAGAACTCATCGACTCGCCATCGGGAATGGCCAGCGAGATGTCCCAGCTCTGGCAAATCACGTCGACGCGCTCATACATCCACTCGGCAAGCTGCTTTAAGTGGGCAATGTCATCCGCATAGACCGTATCGTCCTGTACTTTCAGGTTGTTGAGCTCATCTTGCGTCTTTTTGATCTGGTCGCGCAGGGCGTAGGCACTCTGCGACAGCTCCTGACGGGTGGACAGCGGCGTTCGGAGATAACCATTGTTAAAGGAATCGATGACCTCGCCAATCTGGTCCTCGTCAGCGTAGGACACGATGGTCTGATACAGACCGTCGAGCCTGGTATAGAGCTGATCATCGGTGAGCACGGTTTCTTCCTGGACCACCTCGGCAGAATCGTCCTGCTTGGTATCGTCCTCAGTGGCCTCGCCCTTTTGGCGCGTGGGGAAGGTCGTCTGCGCGGCCTGGCCAAACTGGTCGTAGAAGCCAGGCATGACACCCATGGGATCGGCCGTCACGAACCAATAGGCACCACCGCACACGACGGCAAGGACCGCGATGATAATGAGCGGCTTAGGAATATGACGCTTATGCTTGTGATAGGCGTCCTCGTCGGGGTGCACCTTGCGCTTGGGTTTTTGAGCATCGTCATGCAGGGAAACGGGCGTGGGAATATCGACCTTGGGGATACCGAAATCCTTATCGAAAGCTGGCAGCACGCAGGTCTCATTGGGGTCGGCGGCGTCTGAGAGCACCGCAGCGGCAGAGGCCGGCGCATGCGGCACCTCGGTATCGATCTGCTCTTGCGTTAGGCGCGGAAAGCCCGCCGTGCGGCCCGCTGCCAGGTCGGATGCTGCCGCGTCCTCGGAGAGGATACCCGGAGCGGGGCGTCCGCATTTGGGGCACGTACGATCATGCGGAGAAAGACGGGCACCGCAGCCCTCACAGAACACGAACTCGGTGTGCTCCGGACCATCGCCCGGACCCACATAGGCGTTGCAGTAGGGGCAGAACGAGGCGCCGTCCTCGATAGTCTTAAGGCAATGCGGGCAGATCACGGCATCCTCTTTTCGAAGCAATTCAAACAATCGAGGTTAGAGCATAACATCGCCACGGCCCCACAGGAGCAAGGCACCAATTCAACATCGCAGGACAGTCTTTTGGGGGATGATCTTTTAATCCCCGTCCCAGAAGAATCATCCCTGAAGGCCGCGGACTACTTCTTTTTCTTGGGCATCGAGACTTTGATGCCTTGGGCGGACTTGGTCACGCGGGAGCGCTTAGCGCCCGTGGGCTTCTTTTTCATGGGCTGGGCCTGGGCCACGCCCTCGAGTGCGCGGGCCTCGGCCTCGCGAACGGTGCGAGCTTCGCGGCGCTGCGCCATGTCGGCGACGACGCGCTTGGCAAAACGCTCGGCCGTCGAACCCGTCGAGCTCACCTTGCCGCCACCGCGACCCAAGCGGACGCGCACACCGCGGCCAAAACCAGTTGCGGCATGACGACGACGCGGCTTGAGCGAATCCATCATCGTGGCGAGCTTAAAGAACACCGAGCAGGTAATGACCACGATGACAGCCAAGATAACCATCTGGCCCATCGACAGGTTGGCAATAGACAGCAGCTTCGGGAATCCGATAACGCCCACCAGGATGCCGGCAACTACAAACACAAAGAGCGCCACACGTAAGGGCGTGAGGGGCTGCGAGATACGCCAGATCAGGCTGACGCTCGCCGCGCACGACGTAAGTAGGCACATCGTAGACAGCGTAAGCTGGCTAAAGCCAAACACGCGCGCCACAAAGATATCGAGCGCCGCGGCCAAAATGACCGCAATCGACGCCGGCAGTGCCCGCTTGAGCACGTTCGTCAGGAACGACCCCTTCACGCGAGCGTTGTTGGGCTCCAGGCCCAACACAAAGCCCGGCGCGCCGATGCAGAAGAAGTTGATGAGCGTCATCTGAATCGGCTCGAAAGGGTACGGCGGCAGCGCGATGCACAGCGCCGCCAGGCCCATCGAGAACAGCGTCTTGGTCAAGAACAGCGAAGCCGAACGCTGCAGGTTGTTGATGGAGCGACGGCCCTCGGCCACCACGGCGGGCATCGAGGCAAAGTCGTTGTCGACAAGTACGATCTCGGCCACGTTACGCGCGGCATCGGAGCCGGCCGCCATGGCCACGGAGCAGTCGGCCTCCTTGAGCGCCAGCACGTCGTTGACGCCGTCGCCTGTCATGGCCACGGTGTGCTCGCGGCGCTTGAGGGCCTGCACGAGCTCACGCTTCTGCTGCGGGGTCACACGACCAAAGACATGGTAGCGGTCCACTGCGGCATCGAGCTTGGCCGGCGTATCGAGCGTCGTGGCGTCCACATAAGCGTCCGCCCCCGGCACGCCCACCACGCGCGCGATCGACGACACCGTACGCGGGTCGTCGCCACTGATCACGTTGAGGGTCACGCCCTGCTCGTTAAAGTACCCGATGGTCTCGGCGGCCGAGGTGCGGATCTCGTCGCGAATGGTCACAAAGCCCACGGGCTCGGCCTCGCCCACCATATCGCCATCGGGCGTAAAGCCGTCCACGCAGGCTACCACAAGCACGCGGCAGGTGTCGGCAAGTTCGGCCACGCGGTTCTCGACCTGCGAAAAGGCGCGCTCTGAAAGCACAAATTGCGCCGCGCCCATCACATAGGAGCCCTGCGCAAACGAGGCACCGCTCCACTTTTTGGACGACGAGAACGGAATGACCGACAGCGGCTCAGACACCTCGACCGGGCGGTCGGCGTAGTAGTTGAGCAGCGCCTGGCAGGTCTCGTTGGCATCGGCCGAGGTCGCACGTGCGACGTTAGCCAGCGCAAAATCGAGCACCGTGGTATCGACGGGAACGGCGGCGTCGCCCTCCCCCGCACCCATACCCTCGACCGGCAGCGGATAGGTACCCTCGACCTCCATGCGGCCCGACGTGATGGTGCCCGTCTTGTCCAGGCACAGCACGTCGACGCGCGCGAGCGTCTCAATGCAGTAGAGCTGCTGCGCGAGTACCTTGCGGCGGGCCAGGCGCACCGTGGCGATGGCGAGCACCGACGAGGTCAGCAGCACCAGGCCTTGCGGGATCATGCCCAGCAGGGCGCCCACCGTGGACAGCAGCGCCGACGAAGGCACATGACCAGCCAACAGCTCGGAGAAGCACCACGAAAGCGCGCTATTGCCTGGGGTTCCCGCGGCATCCCACAGCTCGCTCACGCTCGAGGCAAACAACGCCAAACCGAGCGGGATCATGATGATGCTCGCAAAGCGCACGATGGCGTTAAGCGCGTTCATGATCTCGGAATTGACCTTTTTGACGTACTTGGCCTCGTTATTAATTTTGGCCACGTAGTTGTCGGCGCCGACATGGATCACGCGGGCGCGCAGCAGACCCGAGTCGATAAAGCTGCCGCTCATGAGCTCGGAACCGGGCTGTTTCTTAATAAGATCGCTCTCGCCCGTCAGCAGGCTCTCGTTCACGAGAGCCTCGCCCGAAACCACCACGGCGTCAGCGGGGATCTGGTCGCCGCGCCCCAGGCGGATGATGTCGTCGAGCACGATCTGGTCCAGGTCGAGCTCCACCTCGGAGCCGTCGCGCACCGCGATGGCCTTCTTGGAGGTCAGCAGCGTGAGCTTATCGACCATCTTTTTGGAACGCATGGACTGAATGACGCCAATAGCGGTATTGAGGAACACCACGAACAGGAACGTCAGATTCTTAAACGAACCGGTCAAAATGACCAGGAACGCCAAGATCACGTTGATCAAATTGAACAGCGTGCAGAGGTTCTCGATGATGAGCTCCTTGACCGACTTGGTCTTGAGCTCCATGTTGCGGTTGATCTTACCGGCGGCGATGCGCTCCTCGACCTCGGCGGTCGAGAGTCCGCGCTCGATATCCGTTGCTGCCATACCACGTCCCATCACGTCGCGTCGGTATAAGAAAAACCGCCCGGACCATGCGAGGTTCGGACGGTCTCACGTTCGATGGTGCCCCATGTTGGATTCGAACCAACGGCCTTCTGCTCCGGAGGCAGACGCTCTAATCCCCTGAGCTAATAGGGCCAACGCTTGGCATTATACCCAAGTGCACCACGGGCTATCAAAATAAAAGAAAAAGCTTTGCAATTCCGAGGAAGACGCGGCTCAACGGCCCACTTTAGAAGGCAAAAGCGAGTCAGATAGTATAAACTCTCATGCACCATATGTACACGGCTCGCGATGCGGGCCGTTTTTGCAAGGGTTATCCATCGAGGTGAGAGGCACACCATGATTGCAATTTTAAAAGAGAGCGCCAGCGACGAGGCCGTCAGCCATATCGTCAGCTGGATTGAGAAAAAGGGCCTGAAGACCGATGTCTCGCGCGGCGAGAATGAGACGATCATCGGCCTGGTGGGCGATACGACCAAGATCGACCCGTTCCTGCTCGAGTCCATGGATGTCGTCGAGCGCGTGCAGCGCGTCTCCGAGCCGTTCAAGCGCGCCAACCGCAAGTTCCACCCCGAGGACTCCGTCATCGACTGCGGCCACGGCGTCAAGATCGGCGGCGATCAGTTCCAGGTCATCGCCGGCCCGTGCTCCGTCGAGGGCGAGAACCTCATCCGCATCGCCCGCCGCGTGAAGGCCGCCGGTGCCACGATGCTGCGCGGCGGCGCCTACAAGCCCCGCACTTCCCCGTACGCCTACCAGGGCATGGGCCCTGCTGGCCTGGACCTGCTGTGCGAGGCGTCTGCCGAGCTCGACATGCCGATCGTCACCGAGATCATGGACCCGCGCGACGTGCAGGTCTTCCTGGACAAGAAAATCGACGTCATGCAGATCGGCGCCCGCAACGCACAGAACTTCCCCCTGCTCAAAGAGGTCGGCAAGACCAAGACCCCGATCCTGCTCAAGCGCGGCATGTCCGGCACCGTCGACGAGCTGCTTATGGCAGCCGAGTACATCATGAGCGAGGGCAACGACAACGTTATCCTGTGCGAACGCGGCATCCGCACCTTCGAAACCCGTACTCGCAACACCTTCGACCTTAACGCCGTGCCGGTGCTGCACCATCTGTCACACCTGCCCGTCGTCGCCGACCCCAGCCACGCCACCGGTTACACCCGCTACGTTGAGCCCATGGCGCTCGCCGCGACTGCCTGCGGCGCCAACGGTCTGGAGATCGAGGTCCACGACGACCCAAGCCACGCTTGGTCCGACGGCGCTCAGGCCCTCACCCCCGACCAGTTCGACGACACCATGCGCCGCATCCACGCCATCCGCGAGGTCGTCTGCCAAGAGACCATGGAGTAGCCCATGGGTACCGTGAGAAACGCGCGCGTTAACCAGGGTGGCCCCAAGTGCGCCGGCGTCGTGGGCCTGGGCCTCATTGGCGGCAGCTTTGCCCGCGGCTATGCGCAGGCGGGCGTCCGCGTGCTGGCCTGGGACCCCGATGACGACGTCATGACGGCCGCCAGTATGGGCACCGTTGCCGGCGAGCTCAACGACGAGACGCTCGGCAAATGCGACATCATCGTGCTGGCCTGCTACCCCGAGGCATGCATCGAGTGGCTCGAGGCGCACGCCCAGGCACTCGCCGACGCCACCGACACCGAGGCCATCATGGGCCCCGTGGTGATCGACACCGTAGGCGTCAAGGGCATCGTGTGCGAGCGCGCCTTTGAGCTTGCCCGCGAGCACGGTTTTTACTTTGTGGGCGCGCACCCCATGGCGGGCACGCAGTTCTCGGGCTACGCGCATTCCCGCGCCGACCTGTTCCAGGACGCACCGCTCGTGCTTGTACCGCCCGCAGTGGACGACGCACTCAAGCTGGAGCTTTTGGGCCAGGTGCGCGAGATGGTACGCCCCCTGGGCTTTGGCAAGTTCAGCGTAACGAGCGCCGCCGAGCACGACCGCGTCATCGCCTTTACGAGCCAGCTCGCGCACGTCGTCTCCAACGCCTATGTTAAGAGCCCGACCGCTCAGGTCCACCACGGCTTTTCGGCCGGCAGCTACCGCGACCTCACCCGCGTGGCACACCTCAATCCTCAGATGTGGTCCGAGCTCATGATCGACGACGCCGATGCGCTCGCCTTCGAGATCGACCATCTGATCGAATCGCTTGGCGCCTACAGCCGCGCCCTTAAGGACCGCGACCAGCGCTATCTGGAGAATCTCCTTGCCGAGGGCGACCGCATTAAGCGCGCGCTCGACGACGAGGCCTCCCACTAGACCACCCATCACGCCAGGTCGAAAGGACCGAAGCTTATGGCGATTACCATCGATATCGACACTGCACGCCCCTACCAGGTGCATGTTGGCACGTTTTTGCTGGAGCAGGCGGGGCCGCTCGTGCGCGCCACCGCCGGCGGCATCCGCGCCGTCATCGTGACAGACACCAACGTGGGCCCGCTCTACCAGATGCCCGTTAAGCAGAGCCTGGAGGCGTCAGGCTACGAGGTGAGCATCTGCACCTTCGAGGCCGGCGAGGCCCATAAGCGCGCCGAGACCTATGTTGCCATTTTGGAGTTTGTGGCCGAGCACGAGCTTTCGCGCTCCGACGTGATCGTGGCACTCGGCGGCGGCGTCGTGGGCGACGTGGCGGGCTTTGTGGCCGCCACCTACATGCGCGGCTGCAAGTTTGTGCAGATCCCGACGAGCCTGCTCGCCATGGTGGATTCGTCGGTGGGCGGCAAGACCGCCATAGACCTGGCTGCCGGCAAGAACTTGGCCGGCGCCTTTTGGCAGCCGAGCGTGGTTATCGCCGACGTGGGGTGCCTGGCCACCCTCACGCCCGAGCAGTTCGCCGACGGCTGCGGCGAGGTCGTCAAGCACGCCGTAATCGCCGACCCGGAGCTTTTCGCCGAGCTGGAGAAGACCCCGCTCACGCTGGAGCTGCTCAACCGCGATGTGGCTCGCGTGGCGCTTATCATTGCCCGCAATATCGACATCAAGCGCGCCGTGGTCGTCGCCGACGAGCGCGAAACCAACCAGCGCAAGCTCCTCAACTTTGGACACAGTGCCGGACATGCCGTCGAGGCCTGCGAGCACTTTGAGCTGGGACACGGCAACTGCGTGTCGATCGGCATGGGTATCATCACGCGCGCCGCAGCCCTGCACGGCGTTTGCGATGCTGCCCTTCCCGGTCGTATTGAGGAACTCTGCGCCCGCCATAGCCTCAAGACCCGCTGCGACCTAGATGCCGATGCCGTCTTTGCCGAGGCGCTCCACGACAAGAAGCGCGCGGGCGACACCATCGATCTGGTGATTCCGCACGGCATTGGCCGCTGCAGCATCGACCGCACACCACTTTCCACTTTCCACGAACTCATTGCCGAGGGCCTCGGCCAGAAGGGAGACGCATCCGCATGCTAGCCCGCATCACCCCGTCCCCGCTCAAGGGCACCGTTCCCGCCATCGCGTCCAAGTCGATGGCGCATCGCCTGATCATCTGCGCTGCGCTTGCCAACGGCGAGACACACGTCACCTGCAATACCACCTGCGCCGACATCGAGGCTACGGTGCGTTGCCTTACGGCACTCGGCGCCCGCATTGAAACCGTCGAGGACGGCTTCCAGGTCCACCCCACCATGAAGAGTATTGAGTTTGGCCTGCTCAAGGCCCTTGCCGGCGGCACGCTTGACTGCGGTGAAAGTGGCTCCACGCTGCGCTTTATGCTGCCTGTCGCCTGCGCGCTGGGTGCGGATGCCACCTTCGTAGGCCAGGGCCGCCTGGGCGCCCGCCCGCTCTCCCCGCTCTCGGACGAGATCATCGCCGCCGGCTGCGACCTACAGGGTCTGGGCGGTTTTCCGCTCAAGACGAGCGGCCGCATGCGCCCGGGCACCTTTGTGCTTCCGGGCAACGTGAGCTCGCAGTACATCTCGGGCCTGCTGCTGGCAGCCCCGCTGCTGGCCCAGCCCTCCTGCGTGCAGGTAACCGGCCTCATCGAGAGCCGCCCCTACATCAACCTGACGATACAGGCCATGAAGGCCTTTGGCGTCGAGGTCAACGTCGAGCGCATTCCGGCCAAGGACGGCCAGCCCGAGGTCACGAACTTCCGCGTGAGCAGTGGCTCGTACCGCACGCCCGGCAGCGTGGCCGTCGAGGGCGACTGGTCCAACGCCGCCTTTTGGCTGTGCGCCGGCGCCATCGGTACCGACCCAATCACCGTCGAGGGCGTGTCGCTAAGCTCCGCACAGGGCGACCGTAACGTGCTTGCCGCGCTTTCGCGCTTTGGCGCCCGCATCGTGCGCTCCACCAACGCCGCCACCGTGCAGTCCGACAAGCTCGCCGGCTTTGAGATGAGTGCCCACGACATTCCGGACCTGGTGCCCGTCATCTCGGCCGTGGCCTCGCTGGCACAGGGCCGCACCTTTATCCGCGATTGTGCCCGTCTGCGCATCAAGGAATCCGACCGCTTGGTCACCACCACCCGCGAGCTCACCGCGCTGGGCGCGCAGGTGCGCATTGCCGGCGACGACCTCATCATCAAGGGCGTCGACGCCTTTACCGGCGGCGAGGTCGATTCGCACAACGACCATCGCATCGCCATGATGGCCGCTATCGCCGCGAGCCGCGCCACCGGCGAGGTCGTGATCCACGGTGCCGAGGCCGTCAACAAGTCCTATCCCGATTTCTTCGACCACTACCGCCTGCTGGGCGGCAAGGTCACACTCGAGGAGGAATAGCATGTCCTCGACCTTTGGCAACGTCTTGCACTTAAGCATCTTCGGCCAGTCGCACTCCCCCGCCATCGGCTGCTCTCTCGATGGCATCCCGGCGGGCATCGCTGTTGACCAGGAGCGGCTGCAGGCCTTCCTTGACCGTCGTGCCCCCGGTCGCGACGAGACCGCGACCAAACGCCGCGAGGCCGACGCCGCCCACATCATCGCCGGTGTGGTCGATGGACATACCACGGGAGCACCCATCGCCGCGATTATCGAGAACACCAACACGCGCTCAAAGGACTATTCCGAGCTGCGCCGCAAGCCCCGCCCCGGACACGCGGATTTTCCGGCGCGCGTGAAGTATCACAACATGCACGATGTCGCTGGTGGCGGGCATTTCTCCGGCCGCCTGACGGCACCCCTGTGTATCGCCGGCGGCATTGCGCTGCAGGCACTCGAGGCCCGCGGCATTCAGGTCATGGCGCACGTCGCGCAGATCGGCGGCATCTCCGACCTGCCGATGGACGATATGGTCTATCGCGAGGCCGATCGCAAGGCGATCCTTACGAACGATCTGCCGTGCATTGATGCCGCCGCAGCCGGCCGCATGCGCGAGGAGGTTCTGGCCGCGCGCGACGAGCTCGACAGCATCGGCGGCATCGTGGAGTGCGGCATTTACGGGCTTCCCACGGGCATCGGCGACCCCATGTTCGACGGCATCGAGAACCGCATCGCGCAGATCGCGTTTGGCATTCCCGCCGTAAAGGGCGTGGAGTTTGGCATGGGCTTTGCCGTGGCCGCCATGCGCGGCAGCGAGAATAACGATCCGTATCGCATCGATGCCGAGACCGGCGAGATCGAGGTCGAATCCAACAACGCCGGCGGCATCCTGGGCGGCATTTCGACCGGCGCGCCCGTCATGTGGCGCATGGCCGTAAAGCCCACGCCCTCCATTGGCCGCGAGCAGCAGACGGTGGACATGGACGCTATGGAAAATGCCGAGCTCTCGGTCCACGGCCGCCACGATCCCTGCATCGTCCCGCGCGCCGTCCCCGTAGCCGAAGCAGCCGCAGCGCTGGCCATCTGGGACGCCCTCCTCGAGGACGCCGCCCAGCTTTAGCCCACCTCAACCCAGGTGATTTTTCTGGGACAGCCAGACAACATTCCCAGTATGAAAGGGGCCCCTATGGACCTTGCCGATATTCGCCAGGCCATCGACGGCATCGATACCACGCTCCTCAACAGCTTTGTCGAGCGCATGGATATTGCCACCGAGGTCGCCAAGTCTAAAATCGAGATGGGCAAGGCCGTCTTCGACCCCGCCCGCGAGCGCTCCAAACTCAACAACCTCGCCGGCCGCGCGCCCGAGCGCTACGAGGCCCAGACCATCGCCCTGTTTCGTCTCCTCATGAGCATGAGCAAGGCCGAGCAGCAGCGCTACATCAACGAGCTCAAAGGCATTACGATCTCGCAAAAGGCCCACGCCACGGCCACGGCCTTTTACACACCCTTCCCCCAGACGGCCAGCGTTGCCTGCCAGGGCGTCGAAGGCGCCTACAGCCAGATAGCCGCGTGCAAGCTCTTCGACATACCCGACATCGCGTTCTTCGAGACCTTTGAGGGCGTCATGCGCGCCGTGCGCGACGGCTTCTGCGAGTTTGGCGTGCTGCCCATCGAAAACTCCACCGCCGGCTCGGTCAACGCCGTGTACGACCTGCTCGCCCAGTTCGACTTCCATATCGTGCGCTCGCTGCGCCTCAAGATCGATCATAACCTGCTCGTCAAGCCCGGCACCAAGCTCGCAGACGTGCGCGAGGTCTACAGCCATGGCCAAGCCATCGCCCAGTGCGCCGGCTTTATCGAGACCCACGGCCTGCACGCCACCAAGTACCCCAACACCGCCATGTCGGCCGAGATGGTAGCCAACTCCGAACGCACCGACGTCGCCGCCATCGCCTCGCGCAGCTGTGCGGCGCTCTACGGCCTGGAGGTGCTGGAGCCCAATATCCAGGACTCGGACAATAACTACACGCGCTTTGTCGTCATCAGCCGCGAGCCGCGCGTCTATCCCGGTGCCAACCGTACCTCGCTCATGATCACCACGGCCAATGAGCCGGGCGCCCTCTATCGCGTGCTCGAGCGCTTCTACGCGCTCAACATCAACCTTATCAAGCTCGAGAGCCGACCCATCCCCGGGCACGACTTTGAGTTTATGTTCTACTTTGACCTGGACTGCCCCTTTGGCAGCAAGGCCCTCGACGACCTGCTCGATTCCATCGACGACGTGTGCGAGAGCTTCACCTACTTTGGCAGTTACACGGAGGTGCTCTAGATGACCGATACCGCCGCAACCCGCCCCTACGGCGTGCTGGGCCGCGTGCTGGGCCACAGCTACACCCCAACCATCTACAAGGAGCTCGCGGGGCTCGAGTACGTGCGCTTTGAGCGCGAGCCCGAGGACCTCCAGGCTTTTATGACGGGTGACGAATGGGAGGGCACCAACGTGACCATCCCCTACAAGCGCGCCGTCATGGAATACCTGGACGAGCTGAGCCCGCTGGCCGAACGAATGGGCAACGTCAACACCATCACACGCCTGTCTGACGGCCGTTTGCGCGGCGACAACACCGACTACTTTGGTTTTCAGTGCCTGGTCGAGGAGCTGGGCGTAGAGGTTGCCGGCAAGAAGGCCCTCGTACTCGGTGCCACCGGTGGCGCAGGAACCACGGCCAGCATGGTACTCGCCGACCTGGGCGCCATCGTCGCGCCGGTCGGCCGCACGAGCGAGGTCAACTACGACAACATCGCACAGCAGTCCGACGCCGCGTTGCTCGTCAACTGCACGCCTGCCGGTATGTTCCCCCACTGCCCCGACGCGCCTTGCACGCTCGAGGGGCTCGATGCGCTCGAGGGCGTCATCGACATTGTCTACAACCCTGCACGCACGGGACTCATGCTCGAGGCCGAGCGCCGCGGCATCCCCTACATCGGCGGTCTGCTCATGCTCGTGGCCCAGGCGGCGCAAGCCGTTGAGCGCTACACCGGCCAGGTCACTCCGCGCGAGCGCATTCTGGACGTAACGGAGCGCCTGTCACGCCGCGAGCAGAACATCGCGCTGATCGGCATGCCGGGCTCGGGCAAGACCCGTGTGGGCGAGCAGATTGCCCTGCTCACGGGGCGAGAGCACATCGACCTGGACCGCGCCCTCGAGGAGCGCCTGGGCAGGCCCTGCGCCGACTTTATCGTCGAGAGCGGCGAGGCGGCCTTCCGCGAGCAGGAGACGGCGGTGCTGGCCGGCATCTCCAAGTGCAGCGGCCTGGTGCTTTCCACGGGCGGCGGCGTGGTCACGCGCGACGAGAACTACCCGCTACTGCACCAGAACAGCCAGATCGTGATGCTCAACCGCAAGCTCGACGAACTCGCCCACAAGGGACGCCCCATCACCGCCCGCGATGGTATCGACAAGCTGGCCGAGCAGCGCATGCCGCGCTACCGAGCCTGGGCCGACTACATCATCGACTCGCGCGACTGCGCCGCCAACACCGCCCAAACCCTCCTCGACACCCTCCCACCCGCTCTCTAATCAAAACCACCACAAAGGGGACAGGCAACTTTGTGGTGGTTTTCCAATCGCAAAGGAAGCAACCATGAAAGCACTCGTCATCAACGGCCCCAACCTCAACATGCTCGGCATTCGCGAGCCGGGCATCTATGGCAGCGACAACTACGACCGTTTAGTGCAGATCTGCCAGGAAGCGGGCGCCGCACAGGGCTTCGACGAGGTCGAGGTCTTCCAGTCCAACCACGAGGGCAGCATCGTCGACAAGATTCAGGAGGCTTACGGGAAGGTCGACGGCATCGTCATCAACCCGGCGGCATACACGCACACGAGCGTCGCGATCCTCGACGCCCTCAAGGCCGTCGCCATCCCTGCCGTCGAGGTCCACATCAGCGCCGTCGAGACCCGCGAGGACTTCCGTCAGGTGAGCTACGCCCGCCTGGCCTGCTTCGCCACCATCACCGGCGAAGGCCTCCAAGGCTACGCTCACGCGTTAGAGCTGCTGAAAGAGCGTCTCGAAAAGTAGCCTCGCGAGCAAATCCATCAACGCGATTCGCACGCCAATAATGCCAGTGCCGCCAGCAGCAACCTCACTACTGGCGGCACTTTATTACTGGCATATAATCGTTGCAGTCACAAAACGTCTGGAGACGCTCATGTTAAGCATCCATCTGGGAGATTACCCCCGTTCCATCTACGATACCGAAACCTATTTTAGGAACTCATACCTGGATTCCTGGTTCGAGGACCCTATGGCAGCGCAGATGATTAAAGGCGTTGACGGTTCAGAGCTCATCGGCCCCCACAACATCATCAGCAAACAGCTCGGTTCGATTACGCCCCTCGAGCTTTCCGGCGGCGTTAAAACGCTACTTCTGGTGCGCAATCTCCCAAACATGGTGTTCAATGCATCCACTTGCGGAGATAACTGCGCCCGCTGGCTGCTCAAAATTGGCAAAGAACAGGATGTGCTGGTAACCCTTTACCACATCATGAAATTCCCCTGGAAGCATTTTGAGATTCGCATTAATAACGATGGCCGCATCGTTAGAAACATGCAGGAGTTTGTCGGCGCCACGAATGACTTTTTGGATGTTGATGAGTAATGAAGGGAACACACACTGTTGTCGTGGAGCGCGCAAAAGTCAAATACACGCTCACCTTTAAACGCAATATTTCCTTCATCCGTGGCAACAGCGGCACGGGCAAAACGACGCTCATCTCAATGATTCGCGACTACAACGACCGAGGACCGGAAAGCGGCGTTGCACTTAGCTCCGACGTGCCTTGCGAAACGCTTTCCGGCAGACACTGGGAGCGCGAGCTGTCGATCATCGAAGATTCAATCGTCTTTCTAGATGAGGGCAACGAGTTTATCTACTCAAAGGACTTCGCCAAAGCCATCAACGGATCATCCAACTATTTTGTTCTGATATCTCGTCGCGACGCCAACGAACTCCCCTATAGTGTCGACGAAATCCTAAAACTGGTCAACACGACGAGCAAGGTGATCAACGGGCGAAAAAGCGACCGTCGTTATTACTCAGTGACCAAACCGGTATATGACCATACGGCCAGCATGCTGTACCAAGACCTAAACACGGGGTTCGAAATATCCGACGCCGTAGTTGTCGAGGACAGTAAGTCGGGATATCAATTCTACAGCGCTCTGTGCAATCGGTTGGGAATCCCCTGCTATACCGCCACCGGCGTTGCGAATCTAAAACGTACGATTCACGAATGCCCTGAGCAAAACGTTCTTGCCATAGGAGACGGCGCAGCGTTTGGTCCCTACATCGAAAAGGTGCTGGGACAGCGCGTTTACAAGAACGTTCGCTTGTTCCTCCCGGAATCATTTGAGTGGACACTTCTGCAATCTGGCCTCATTCCCAGCAACGATATCCCAAAGATTCTCGAGGACCCCTCGAACTACATCGAGAGCCGCGACTACCTGAGCTGGGAGCGGTTCTTCACCGACGTATTGATCAAGTACTCGGCAAACACTCGCTATGCCTACAAAAAGGCAAAGCTCAACGAGCAGTATCTCAAGCCGCAAGCGATAAGTACAGTTGCAAGCGTTTTGCCCGAGTGTCTGAAGGCATAATGACAGCGGGGAGGACCAACTTGGTCCTCCCCGCTTTTAATTACGCCTTCTTAATCACGAACGCCAATCCAATATCGCAGGCACAGCGTACGATTGACGCGAAGAGCCACGATGCTGGCAGCGTCATAAGCAGCGGCATGGTCTGCCAGGGGATAAACCAATCGACCGCGTGGATTGCAAAGATGGCAAGACTGGCCTGTCCGCAGAACACGAGGGCTTGTTCAAAGGACCCCAAAACCGGCACGTCTTTCAACTTCTCCAGCGCCATGGAAACCCAGCACACGCAGTAGCTGCCGGCAAGAGCGGCAACTGTCGCAACCACAAACCCATCCACGCGGCGGCTCGAAAGCTCAAGCCCACTCAGCGCGCCAAGGACAAGCCAAGCGACACCGGCTCCAATAAACAGCAGAGGCTTGCTCACGCTCGGCTCCAGCCCCCTTTGGCGCGCCGTATAGCCAACCCACATCAGCAGCACAATATAGCAGCTCAGATCCAAATCGAGCGGCAGGTAAACTCCCATTAAGCGAGACACGCTCAATCCGCAAAAGGCAATCGCGGCACAGACAACACCCTGCCAAACTACCCCAATCCCGCGGCGATCAAACAGCCGCACAAGTACATTAAACAGTAGGCGCGACGTAAACAGCGCCGCCAAAAACCATGCCATGCCAACGGCGGTAACGCCAAGCCCAGGCACATCAACGCCCGAGGCAAACACAAGCGTCTTAAGCCCCGCAACCAGCGTACCGCTCGTCAAAGGAGCGCCGCTCATCAAGAACGTCGGCACCTGCCACGCCAGTGCAAGAACCACATACGGCACCAGCAGGCGCGACACCGAACCACTCAGCAGCTCGCGCCACGGCTTCGGCCTAAACGTATACCCGGCAAGAATAAAGAACACCGGCATGTGAAAAGAGAAGATCGCGTGCCGCAAGGGAGAGGGATTTGGGACGGTGTGCCCCACAATGACCAGAATAATTGCGATCCCCTTTGCAATATCGATCCAGTCGAGCCTTTTGCTTCCCATTGCGAACCCTTCAAAACCACAGCACACAAGATGAAAAAAGCCCAGACCTCCAAGCGGTCCGGGCTTAATAAACGATGGTGCTCCATGGCGGATTCGAACCGTCGACCTTGGGATTAGAAGTCCCCTGCTCTATCCAACTGAGCTAATGGAGCATATAACCGCACGCCCAAGCAAGCGCAAGCCTGTCAGGCGCAAGTAATTATAACCTAGTTGAACTGCTCGCGGTACGCCTTGCAGACCTCATCGACCGGGCCGTCCATGCGAAGGTCACCCTTCTCAATCCAAACGGCACGCTGGCAGATGCGTTCAACCTGCTCCATGGAGTGCGAAACGAACAGAACCGTCACGTCGCCGCTCTGGATAAAGTGCTGGATGCGGGCCTCGCACTTCTGCTGGAAGAACACATCACCGACGGACAGCGTCTCGTCAACGATCAGAATATCGGGCTCGGTAATCGTCGCGATTGCAAAGGCAATACGCGCAACCATGCCCGAGGAGAAGTTCTTAAGCGGCATGTCGACAAAGTTCTGAAGCTCAGCGAACTCGATAATGCCGTCAAAGTTGGCGTCGATGAACTCCTTGGTATAGCCGAGCAGGGCGCCGTTCAGATAGATGTTCTCGCGTGCGGTCAGCTCAGGATCAAAGCCGGCACCAAGCTCAATCAGCGGCGCGATGTTACCGTGCACCTTAACGCTGCCCTCGCTTGGCTCAAGCACGCCAGCGATAATCTTGAGCATCGTAGACTTGCCGGAGCCATTGGTGCCAACCAGACCCACGACCTCGCCACGATGAATATCAAACGAAATATGCTTAAGCGCCCTAAACTCCTCAAAGAACAACTCGTGCTTGGCAAGCTTGATGAAGTACTCCTTGAGGTTGGTCAGCGACTCGGACGCCATGTTAAAGATCATGGTGACGTCGTCGACCTCGACAGCCAGAGGCTGCTCGCTGTAATCAACAACAGATTCAGTCATCACAGCACTCCTTAGATGTAGAGGATGAACTTGCGCTCGGACTTATGGAACACGGTATAGCCAATAACAAGCGCAAGAACCGCCCAAGCAGCGCACATACCAAACGTCATAAGCGAGGGCGTAGTTTGGAACAGAAAGATATCGCGCATAAACTGCAGGTAGTTGTACATGGGGTTCGCATACATCAAGATACGCACGAGATGCGGCATTTGCGCAATATAGTCAGTCGTCCAGAAGATGGGCGTAATATAAGTCCACGCCGTAATGACTACGCTCCACAGATGCATAACGTCGCGGAAAAAGACCGTAAGAGCAGAGAGCATCATGCCCAGGCCCATGCAGAAGCACATAAGCAGCAGCAGGCAAACCGGCAGCAGAATCAGGTGCCAAGAAGGCATAACGCGGAACCACAGCATGACGATGGCGACGGCGACCAGCGAGAAGGCAAAGTTCACCAGCGAGAAAAGCACTTTCTGCACCGGGAAGACCCAGCGGTGCACCTTAACCTTCTTGAGCAGAGGGGCAGCACCCACGATCGACGTTAGGGCCTGGTTCGTGGACTCGGACATGACGGCAAAGGTAACGTTACCCACGATCAAGTACAGCGGGTACATCTCGGGCGTCATTGATCCATTGCGGCCCTGGCCAAAAATCGTCGAGAACACGATGGCCATGACGATCATCATCAGCAGCGGGTTGAGAACCGACCATGCGACGCCCAGAACGCTACGGCGATACTTGATCTTAAAATCCTTGGTAACCAGCTGACGAAGGATAAACGCGTCCTTCTCAAATTCGTTCTTAGCAAACGTCGCAGGCAGACTGCGAGTTTCTTGTTGCTTTGTCTGATCCGACACGGATGCAACTCCTTTACTCGTAATCGTTGACAAACGAACAGTATAGACCCGACGGCCATGCAAACGATTCGCGCAACAAAACTGGAGAACTAACCCACATCTTAGGATGCCAAGCCCAAACGGCTATACTTTCAAGAATTGAATGTATAAGGAGCATTGAGTGAATTCTGAATCCATCGCCGTCATCATCCCCTGCTACAACGAAGCCCTCACGATCGGCAAAGTCATCGACGACTTTCACCGCGAGCTTCCGCAAGCGACGGTCTATGTCTATGACAACAACTCGTCGGACGATACCTCACGCATCGCCACCGAGCACGGCGCCACGGTCCGCTTTGAGCCCCGTCAGGGAAAGGGCAACGTGTGCCGCCAGATGTTTCGCGATATCGACGCCGATTGCTACCTGATGGTCGACGGCGACGACACCTACCCCGCCGAGGCGGCCAAGGCCCTCTGCGAGCCTATCCTCAACGGCGCGGCCGATATGACCGTAGGCGACCGCCTTTCCAACGGCACCTACGCCGAGGAAAACAAGCGTGCTTTCCACGGCTTTGGCAACAATCTGGTCCGCGCCATGATCAGGTGGATCTATGGCTACAGCTTCGATGATGTCATGACCGGCTACCGCGCCATGAGCCGCCCGTTCGTTAAAACCTTCCCTGTGCTTTCCGAGGGCTTCCAGATCGAAACCGAGCTCTCGATCCACGCCGTCGACCACCGCTGGCGCATCAAAGATGTGCCCATCGAGTACCGCGACCGTCCGGAAGGCTCCGAATCCAAGCTCAATACCGTGAGCGACGGCATTAAAGTCGTCGCGATGATCGGCACGCTGTTCAAGGACTACCGCCCGCTGAAGTTCTTCAGCCTCGTCGCGCTTCTGTTTGCGGTGATCGGCCTCGCCCTGGGCATGCCCATCGTTGTCGAGTATTTCCAGACCGGCCTCGTTCCGCGCTTCCCCACCGCCATGCTCGCCGCGTCGTTTATGTTCCTGTGCGGCCTGAGCCTTGCAACCGGATTCATCCTGGATTCTGTAGCAAAGGTCGAAAAAAAGCAGTGGGAGGTCAACGTATATAGCAAGTACGCCTACGACGACCAGCCCGGCCACCCTACTTCCAAGCCAAGCGAGAGGTAAACCACCATGCCGCTCATCTCCATCGTCGTGCCGTGTTACAACGAGCAGGAATCACTTCCGATCTTTCTCAAAGAGCTCGATGGCGTCGTTCGCATCATGACCCGGCAAGACCCCGGCATCTCCTTTGAAGCCGTCCTCATCGACGATGGCTCGGCAGACAAAACGCTCGCCGTCATGAAGGCAGAAGCTGCGGCGGCGCATCCATACGCCATCCGCTGGCACTCTTTCTCGCGCAACTTTGGCAAGGAGGCGGCACTACTCGCCGGACTCCAGCACGCAAAGGGCGACTATGTCGCCACCATGGATGCCGACATGCAGGACCCGCCCTCGCTCCTGCCGCAGATGTACGAGATCTTGCAAACCGAAGACTACGATAACGTCGCCACACGCAGGACCACCCGCGAAGGCGAGCCTCCCATCAGGTCGTTCTGCGCCCGTATGTTCTACAAGATCATCAACCGCATTTCCAAGGCCGACATCGTCGACGGAGCACGCGATTTTAGGCTCATGAAGCGACCTATGGTCAACGCCATCATCTCCATGGGCGAATACAATCGATTCTCCAAGGGCATCTACGGCTGGGTCGGCTTCAAGACCAAATGGCTCCCCTACGTAAACGTCAACCGCGTGGCCGGTGAGACCAAATGGAGCTTTTGGTCGCTGCTCCTCTATTCCATCGACGGCATCGTCGCGTTTTCCACGGCGCCACTCTCCCTCGCCGCCCTCACGGGTATCGTCTTCTGCCTCATCGCCATCATGGGATTTATCGTCATCCTGGTCAAAACGCTTGTTTGGGGCGATCCCGTAGGCGGATGGCCCTCCCTTGCCTGCCTCATTACGCTGTTTGGCGGCATGCAGCTCCTGTGCCTGGGAATCATTGGCGAGTACCTAGCAAAAGCCTACTTGGAGGCCAAGCACCGCCCCATCTATATCATTCGAGAATCCAACGAGGAATCTGATGACACGGCCCAATAACAGCACGCTCAAGAATGTGGCGTTCTACGCCGCCTGCTTCACGTTTTCCATCGCATTATTTGTCGCACTTGCAGAGGCGGGGCATGTCTACCCCTTTGGCGACAACTCGTTTCTCACCAACGATCTCAAATACCAATACATCGACTTCTTCGCGTGGTTTCGCCGCGTCCTTTTAGGCGAGGCAAACCTTCGCTATTCCTTCTCACAGGGCCTCGGTATGAACACATGGGGGCTCTATAGCTACTACCTCGCCAGCCCCTTCAACCTGCTCTGCGTGCTGTTTCCCGCAGACAAGCTGACGCTCTTCGTATTTGCCATAACCGCGCTCAAGCTTGGCTGCATCCACATCAGCAGCGCTTGGTATGTGCAAAAGCGCTTTGACCTTTCCAAGCCCGCCGCATTCTTGCTATCCCTCTCGTTCACGTTTTGCAGCTGGACCATCAGCAACCTGCGCAACCCACTCTGGATCGATTGCCTCATCCTGCTGCCCATCTGCGCCTACGGATGCTACGAGCTCATCCGCAAGCAGCGCATGATCCGCCTCGTCATCGCAACGGCGCTCAATGTCATGTTCTGCTGGTATACGGCCTACATCAGCATCCTGTTCCTCTGCATCTTCGTATTGGTCGAATTTGTCGATTATGTTGCAGAAGAAGGTTTTAGCTGGAAGCTCATGCTCGATCGGGCCCTGCGATTCGCCGGAGCTATCGCGCTCGGACTGCTTCTGTCCGCCTGGACCTTTTTGCCGACCATCCTTGCCATGTCCAAGGGCGGTCCCGTTCTAGCACTCGGCCCCCTACTTAAAACCAGCCTCAAGTCGCTCATCAGGGGCTTTCTTCCCTGCATGTGGGTAAGCAACGAAAGCACACCGCAGTTCTATTGCGGCATCGTCATGATGCTGCTTGCGGTGAGCCTGCTGGTTAACCGCACGGTTTCGATCAAGACGCGCATCGCAACACTCGTCGTCACGATAATCCTGGTCGCAAGCTCCGTTTTGAGCCCGCTCGAGTACATCTGGTGCGGCATGCGCGTTCCCAACGGCTTCTACTCGCGCACGGCTTTTTTGCTGAGCTTCTTTACGCTGTGGGCCGCAGGATACACACTGCAGAAACTCAAAGAGCGGCCAACATTGCGTCGAGCCCATCGTCCGGCCATCATCATGCCACTTCTGGCACTCACGGCAATTGAACTATTTGCCAACGCCCATGTTATGTGGAACCAGCTGTACACAGGCTATTCCGAAGAAGCCAACAGCGCCTATGTCGCCTCCGCTACCGACACGATCACGGCCATTCAAGACCAGACTTCGGCGTCGTTCTATCGCATTGACCGCACAACCACACGCGTCGACAGCGCCGCCCTCAACGAAGGCCTGGCGCTTGGGTACAACCAGTTGTCTTCGTATTCGTCTGCCAACAACCCGCAGGCCATCGCACTGCTCAACTCCCTTGGATACAGCAGCGTCGGCGAATTCTCGACCCGTTATGCCGAGCCCATTCTCGCCGTCGATGCCCTACTGGGAGTCAAGTATGCCATTCCCGAGAGCGCGCCTGCGGGATACGTTTCGGCCAAGACGAATCAGGCCGACTCCACAAGCGCGGTGTACGAGAACCCCTATGCGCTCAGCATTGGCGTCGCAGCCTCAAGCGATATCCAAAACAGCACGCTGAAAAACGAGAACCCCTTCGAAAAGCAGAACGACCTCTACAGCAAAATCCTAGGCCGCGAGGTCAAGCTCTATACCAAGATCGAGGCCACGAACACGGAGAATAGCGATAGCTTAAAGCAATGGAGCGTTACTGTACCGGCAAGCTCCATCGGGTATCTCTACATCAACAAAGATACGACTGCCGGCAGTTATTGGCCCGTCACCCTTACCATCAACCAGCGAACGATCGAAAACGAGGCCTGGAGATTCGACAATAATATCCGCCAGATTGCGGATGCATCGGACGCCCCGAGCCAGCATACGGTGTCAATCGGAGTCGCGGAGGGCTATACAGACATGCCCCAAGACAATGAGCCGGTCTTTTACGCCCTCAATCTGGACGTTTTCGAGCAGATTATTAGCGAGCTTAAGACGAACGAGTTTATTCCGACGGTTTTTAAGGACGGAAGGATCGAAGGCGAGTATACCGCCAAGGATGACGGCAACCTGCTGCTGAGCGTTCCGTACGATGAGGGCTGGAACGTAACGGTAAACGGAACCGCCGCAGAACTAACGCCCGCCGCCGATAAGGGCTTGTCATCCCTGAACATGCAGAAAGGCGCGAATAGGATCGTGATGACCTACAAGACTCCGGGCGCCCTTGCGGGGCTTGCAGTGAGTCTGGCGACCGCCGCCGCCCTTGTTGCAGCGGGGCTATTCACCAGGCATAAGAAAAGCCGCCGTTAACAAGCGGCGGCTTTTACGCTCGAAAAGTTAATAGCGGCTAGAGCGTCTTGAGGTACTCCCCCAGCTCTTCTTCCCAGTCGGGCATGTGGAAGCCGGCGGCCTCAAGCTTGGACAGGTCGAGCGCGGAGTGGACCGGGCGCGGGGCGACGGGGCCCGCGGCGTTCGCGTAGTAGTCGGCGGTGCTGACCGGCACGACCCTGTCCCCGTTGCCGTTGGCGGCCTCGAAGACGGCACGGGCGATGTCGGCCCAGCTCTTCACGGCACCGGAGCCGGTGCAGTCGTAGGTGCCGTAGGGGGCGTGCGTCCACAGCACATGGAAGATGGCCTCGGCCATGTCGCGTGTGAAGGTCAGGCGGCCCAGTTGGTCGTCCACGACCGTGACCTGCGCGAGCCCGTCCTCGGGGTCGGCTACGCGGTCGGAGAGGCCCCTCATGGTCTTGACGAAGTTGTGGCCCTCGCCGATGACCCAGGAGCTGCGCATGATGTAGTGGCGCGGGCAGCCGGCCACGGCGATGTCGCCGGCGGCCTTGGTCTGGCCGTAAACAGACAGCGGGCTGAGGGGCTCCTCCTCGTCATGCACCTCGGCGGTGCCGTCGAAGACGTAGTCGGAGGACACGTGGACGAGGGTGATCCCGTGCCCGGCGCAGGCGCGGGCGAGCAGTGCCGGGCCGATGGCGTTGGCCTTCCAGGCGATGACGCGGCCCTCGGGGGTCTCCGCCCTATCCACGGCGGTGTAGGCGCCGCAGTTGATCACGGTGCCGTAGAGCGACCAGTCGTACTGCGAATAGGCGTCCGGGTCGGACATGTCGAAGGTGTCGATGTCGCAGAAGTCGAAGTCCTTCGCCACGCCGCGCTCCTCGGCGAGCGCACGCACCGCATGGCCCAGCTGGCCGTTGCAGCCGGTGACGAGCGTCCTCTTGGGCGCCATGGGGACGACGTCCTTGAGCATCGGGTGGTTGAGGTCGGCATCGGAGACGGTGGCCTCGTCGAGCGGGATCGGCCACTCGATGGCGAGATCCGGGTCGGCGAGGTTCACGAAGGTGTAGGTCCTCTTCAGCTCCAGCGACCAGTGGGCGTCCACCAGGTACGTGTAGGCGGTGCCGTCCTCCAGGGCCTGGAAGGAGTTGCCCACGCCGCGCGGGACGTAGATGGCCTTCGACGGGTCGAGCGTGCAGGTGAACACCTTGCCGAAGGTCTCGCTTCCCTCGCGCAGGTCCACCCAGGCGCCGAAGACCGAGCCGCGCGCGACGGAGATGAACTTGTCCCAGGGCTCGGCGTGGATGCCGCGGGTGACGCCGCGGCTGTCGTTGTAGGAGATGTTGTTCTGGACGACGCGGAGGTCCGGGATGCCCAGGGCGCACATCTTGGCGCGCTGCCAGTTCTCCTTGAACCAGCCGCGCGAGTCGCCGTGGACGGCCAGGTCGACGACCTTGAGGCCCCCGATGCCGGTCTCGGCGACGGAGAGGTCCTTCTCGAATGCGATGTCTGCCATGTGGGAAAAGCTCCTATCGAAGAGGTCGGATAACCGGGGGCGCCCGCGCGGGGACGCAGGATCATCCCCATGCCCTGCG